>JAUIMJ010000186.1 GCA_030433295.1 bacterium
GTAAGACATTGCGCCAATCGTGTGGATGTCGAAGCCTTGGAGACCGGGTTACTTAGAGACCGGGATACTCGGAAACCGGGATAAGGGAGTTCGGAATACGTGCATTTCTGAAACAGTGTATCTCCGAACAGGGTACCTCAGATTTGGGTATCTCAGATTTGGGGATGTTCTACCCGGGGTTTGGGCGAGGGATCGTAATTAGGGAAATTTCTCCCGTTTGTTGCGGTAAAGTGCTGTATATTTCGCTGTGATTGGGTTTGCTAATCACAGATATTGTATTCATTTTTGATAACAGAGGTGTGTCCCGTGGCTACCAAAAAGAAAACTACCAAAAAAACTACTAAGAAATCAGCGGCCAAGAAAAAGCCGGCTGCGAAGAAGTCCACAAAGAAAACCGCAAAGAAGACTGCTGCGAAAAAGAAGCCAGCTGCTAAGAAAAAAGCTACTAAGAAAAAGACCGTAGCCAAGAAGAAGCCGGCAGCTAAGAAAAAAGCTGTTGCTAAGAAAAAGCCGGCTGCAAAGAAAAAGGCCACGAAGAAGAAAGCAGTAGCTAAGAAGAAGCCGGTCGCTAAGAAAAAAGCTACGAAGAAGAAAGCGGTAGCCAAAAAGAAGCCGGCAGCAAAAAAGAAAGCTGCTCCTAAAAAGAAAGCTGCGGTAAAGAAAGCTGCTCCTAAGAAGCCAGCGGCGCCAAAGGCAAAATTTGTAACTCCTAGCAAGCCTTCGCTCGTTAAGCCTAAGAACCAGGGCACCAAGCAGTACACCCAGAGTGAGCTGTACGACAGCCTCGTAGGTTACTGTGGCTTCCAGACTCGTAAGGACGCCAAGGAGTTCTATGAGTCCTTCACAGAAATGCTTCAGTCTGCACTGAAGAGCGGTTACAAAGTCATGCTTCCAGGATTGGGTAAGCTTCAGGTTCGCCGTACTAAGGCGCGCATGGGAGTGAATCCGATGACTCGTGAACGAATCAAGATTCCAGCACGAAAGAAGGTGGCTTTTACTGCGAACAAAGCATTAAAAGACTCTGTCCTCTAGGGGACGGACGGGCTTTGCCGCAGACACTGCGGCCTCTAGCCTGACGGAAGACGGTTCTGCCCTTGTTGGCAGGGCCGTCTTTTTTTTATCTCATTGATTAAGAGTGGTTATCTGTTTTTGTGGCTACGGTTTTTGACTTTACCGCCGTCAATCGATGTGCTACTCGCTCACTATGTGCGACAAAACGATCACTTCCGGCCTCCGAAACCACGGGTTCTTCTCCGAGGTGGTTTCTACTGCAATTTCGGATGCTCCCCTTAAGGGTTTCAAGATGAGAGCTGCGCTTACCATTATTCTGTTGTTTCTTGCTGCCTGTGGCGGTGGTCCTGGGTCGGGCGTAGGTGCTGATGGCCTTCCCGGTCTGCCAAATAACGGCGAGGGAATTGGCGGTGGAAACGGCGGTGGCGGAGGCATCGGCGATGGCGGTGATACCCCCAGTCTCCCGCAGCCTCCAGCACCCCCCGATGGAAACGGCGGAGGAAATGGCGGCGGAAACGGCGGTGGCGGCGGTGGCGACGACGGTACCGGTTTCGGCGGAGACGACGGTACTGTTGTTATTGTTCCTGGGGCCAGCGGTCGGACATCTATTGGCTTCGGGGGAACGACGGACCCTGACGGAGCTGCTCGAAACGAGATAGGGGTCGCCCTTACTACGTCGTTTCAAGTCGTGGTTGTCGTTCCGAACAACATTAACCTTGCGACCGTGCAGCTCGTTGATCCGGATGGCAATTTAGTCCTTTCTGGCGCCGATAACCCCATCAAGACTTCGGGTGTCCTGCTTGGAACGGGAGTTAATACCCTGGCGTATCCGAGTAAGGGTGACGATTTGGGTGTTGTTGATGGTGCATACGATCAGACCTTGTTCATTCAGGCCGGATCTCTTCCCTACGACGCAACCGCAATCGCGAAAAGGGATTTGAATCCCAACGTCGGTGTCTTGCTTGTCAATCTGTTTCTCGTCGGGGATGAAGCGCAAAAGGATTCCACAAGAACCGTGATTGACGGTGCTATCGCCTTGTGGCGTCAAATTTACGATCAAATCGGCATCACGCTCGATATTCAGATATTCGATGTTTCGAGTGATTCCGGAGTGCTCCCGATTCCGTTCCCCGGTTCAGATTTTTATCTGAACCAGGCAGGTGAGCCTGGCGCTCGTAGAATCGCATTGAACATGTATGTCGGAGAAACCATCTCCGCAGATACAACTGACGTCCCGGGTAATGAACTTCCGGTTCTGGGAGTTGCCTCGGCTATTCCGGGTCCTGCGATTCCGACCCCTCAGTCTGCCGTTGCTATCAGCATTTCTCAACATCAGGGGCCTGATGGCTTGTTCAGTCAGGAAGAGAGCGATGTCTTAGGTGAGACTATGGCGCACGAAGGTGGGCATTACCTTGGTCTCTTCCACCCCGTAGAGACTAATTTTGCCGATGTTGATCCCCTGGACGACACACCGGAATGTACTAGTTTTCAGGATTGCATCGATAAGGGCGTTGGAAGCAATAATATGTTCCCTACGCCCTTGCCCGGACTGACTCAGAGGGCGTTGACGCTGAACCAGGGGCAGGTGGTAAATCTGCAGGTTCTGGTCGATTAGCGTTTTCCCGAGGGCTTTTGCGTGTGTGCGGTTTTGGCCTTTTGTCTAAGATTTTTCGTGGCTTTTCTGCGATTGGTGAAACGCCTTTGATTGCGGGGCTACGGGCATTCTTTGAATTCGGTGTGGGGACGTATCGTCAAAAGTATCGATTGTCGTACCCGGTACTTGGATAGGAACCCGGGCTGTAGTACCCTCTTGTAGGTCCTGCCATCTTCAGGTGGTATTGCTGGGAGGGAGTTTGATTTCTTACGCGTGTTTGCTGGATATCTGGCGAACGTCCCGGTGGCGTCGCCTCAATGGATAATAGAGGTTCAAATGAATTCTAAAATTTTAGCATTGCTATGTGTGTTGTCACTTGCGTTTGCAAACCTCAGTAGTGCTCAGACCCTTGATGATCCGGTGACACTTGCACTTGGCAGTCGTCATATGACGGCATCGGTCGATGACCTCCTTGAGATGGCCGGCGGGGAAGATGCGCTTGTTGAAAAACTCCTCGCTCTTCGAACTCAGGAAAGCCCTCCCTTTGTCGGCATTCGGGCTGAGAAAACCCTGCTGCAGTTTGCGGGACGCCCAGATGTGCAGGCAGCCCTGGAACAGGATGTTGAGTCCAGTCAATATCTTGGTCTTGCAAGAACCGTGGCTGTGCACATTGATACCGTACCGGATGCTAACGCGCGGCAGGCCCTTGCCAGGAAAGTGATCCAGCGGGGGAGCCGAGAGAGCGGCTTTTCGGCCTATGCTCGTAACCTCAAGCAGAGTTCTGACCCTGAGGTTAGCCGTCTCGCAAGAGAAGCGCTTTCAGAGTAGGTCTGCACCGTTCAGAAGGTATCGAATCTGAATCATCCAGCTTCTTCTCCCCCGAAGGACCGCGAGGTCTTGTCAGGGCAGCCGAAGGTTCCTCCCGGTCTGGATTGCGGCCGTTACCGAGGTGAAGTCCCGTGCCCGTGTTCGGGCAAATGCGCAGTGTCCAGCTGGAGCGGATTATTGCGAGTGGGGCTGTTCTGAGTGGCCGGGCGCTTTTCTAATCTCGGCCCATGCTTGCTGAGCCTTGCAAATTCTCCCTTCCTTAACGTGTTGAAATTAATGTTGTTTTCTCTTAATACGGCCGAGAGATTTCCACAGCTCGGAAATTTGACAAAAATACTGCGTGTAATATACTTCCACCTTGGAATTCTGAATACTTAGGCCTTACCTGAAGCCGTTCGCTTCCGGTATCTGGAAATTACATGGGGAAACTTTTTGCCGGAATTGTTTTTTTTGCCCTGGGCATTTTCGTTGCCTATCTAACGTCGCGTCCTGGCCCAACGGCATCTCCGGGGCCGCTCGATTTTGCGCAGGAATCAAACAGCTCGCCAGCCCTTGTCGCGAGACCGGAGCGATCTTCTCCGGCAGTTGATACATCGCCGGCATCCCCTCAAAAGAAAAACGTCTCTAAGGATGAGTCGCATGCTCGCGCAAGAATTAAGATATCTCTGCCGGACAGAAGTATTAGTCCCGACGACTATCGGGAGAAACTTATCGAGGCCGTCCGAACAGGAACTCTTTCGTCGCTTCAGGCTATACGCAAGGAGTATGTCGAGCTTCTTCCCTCCTATCAGGAAGAGGTTCTTCCACTCATAAAGCGGGAGGCTTTGAACGAGTTACTGCGGCGCTTTACCGAAGAGGACTGGGCCAACTGGCAGGAGGCTGCCCTTGCAAACAAAGGCAATCCCAGCGAAGCGAGATCTTTTTTGGATTCGGTGGTCTTGCTCAATCCAGACGTTGGCCGTTTCCTTGAGACTGCCGCACAATTGTTGCACGGAATGTATTTAAAATTCCGTGTTTCCAAGCAGTATTCACTAAAGGAGGATCTCTCGTACATCATCTACAATGCCGATGAGATACTGCTTTATCGGAGTGCGTCGGCGATTCCCGCACGGCTCTTGTTTGATGTTACGATCATAAAGGATCCCGTTTTTCTCGAGGTATTTCGAAGGGAAAAGGGCCGAATGATCGCAGAGCGAATTGAGCGAAATCCGGATGATGTTATCGGTCATTTGATGCAGATCGATAACAGCTACCAGCGAGAGACCGGCGGCAGCCTGCTACCTTCCTATGGTGCCTTGATGCGGCGCGTTACGCTGGAGGGTACCCCCGCGTATCGCGAGCAGGTCCTCGCGTTTCTTCAGCAAGCAGAAGGAATTCAGGAGTGGAGCAAGGAGTCTTCAGAAGTCCGTTCCCTCAATGCTGAGCTGTTTGGCATGTCGGCGGTGGATTCTCTCGCCAGGAAAGATGTTGCGAGTGCAAAGGAAAAGCTGAGTAAGTCCATCGCGCTGCATGATGGACTAAAGATGCAAGCGTTTATTGCCTCGTATATCGACGAATTTGAAGGTCTCCCAGCGGAAGAGATTGCCGACGTCGGAGCTGAAGAGGCCGACCCAGGTGTAGAGGGGCAGTCCGGAGCGCGAGTGCCGGCACGAACTGAAAAGCTCTCCTCGACGGAGGAAGCCGATCAGGATTCCTTCAGTATTCAAACGATGATCGTCTGGGTGTCCCTGCTTGCCGCATTTGGCTTCATCGCGGTCAAGCTCCTTCTTTTGTATCTTGCGAAGCGAGGTACCCGGGTTGACTCAAATGAGTTTTTTGATGAAGAGCACTTTGAAGAAGACAGTAATCAGAGTGCCGACTTTCCCGAACTCGAGTTCGATTCCCTGGATGATATTTTCGACGACGTAGAGGTCAATCGCTAGCAGGGTCCCGAGAAATATCCGAAGAGGAAGCTCCGTCCTATCTCCGGAGTGAATCCCTCAGAATCACACTTCTTGAGCATCCGTTTCGCCCAATTCTTTCATTCAAAGCGATATTTCTTCAGTCCTTTACTGAACTACATAATTGCGATACTCGGATAGCTTGAGAAGTTCCGGCGATGTTTTTCTCGTCTGTGAGAAACGGGTTTGGAGAAAAGAGACTAGAGTAGTTGTAGGATAAAATCGTACCTTGTTTATCCGGAGACAGCTTTGTAGCATTTTTCAGAAAAGCGAAGCGAAAAATGCGTTAGAGCGCGGACGTAAGTCCGTGCGGGATAAAAGAGACAGCTCGCTCTAGAGTGTGAGTACAGTATGTCTGGTAGAAAACGAATAGCCTGGATCTCGCCGATATCCAATCGCAGCACCACAGCGTCAGCCTATTTTTCGCGTAATCTCCTGCCAACCCTGGCCTCGGAGCTGGCTTTTGAAGTCTTTGTTGATGATAGTGGCCTTAAGGGTGCTGGCCATTCTCCTGTTTCTTCTTTCTCCCAATTGCGCGGGGGGGATTCGGAGACTATTCCGATTCATCATTATCATCGATTGGAGCTAATCCACGGCAAACAGCCCTTCGACTTTTTCGTGTACCATTTCGAGGATTCTGCGGAGTGTGCATATGTGCAGAAGATCGCGCAGTTACACCCGGGCATTTGTTTTTTTCATGACCTTCGGCTGAATCGTCTGTATCAAAGCAGAATACTGCATACCACTGCCGCAAAGGATTTTAACGACCTGATGGACGAGCATTTTGGCGCAGAAAGTGTTCGTCTGGGCGAGTATCACATGCGCGGGTGGTCCGTGGACGTTTTTGACCGAATGTATCCCCTGGGGCAGAGCGATATTGAGCAGTCGCCGATAGCGGTGACCGTAAACCAGGAGTTTTGCAAAGAGCTGCTGAGCCACGGCAGTAATCGTCACTGCTACTTTATTCCTCCCTGTGTGGACCTTTCGCAGAATACGGCGACTTCATGCGATAGGGCGAGTCTCGGTATCGGAAGCAGTGATTTTGTGATTGGTTTTAGCGGTGATTGCTCCAGTAGTCAGCATGTGCACGAGGTCTTTGAAAGTTGTGCGATGTTTCTGCACGAGCTGTCTCCAAGCGAGCGAGAACGCGTTCGGCTTCTCTGGATGCGGGAAGGCTCACTGAGTGATTTAGATATTCAACGCAAAAAAGCGTTTTTTGAGATGCTGCATGGTCTGCTGCCGAACGACGTCATTGAAATTTTTGAGGGTGACATCAGTAGTAGGGAATCTGTAGCGGAGTGTTGCGATGTTTTTCTATGTGTGGAGACAGATGATGCGCGAGGCCTTTCCGCGGATGTGATTCGAGCGATGCTTGCCGGCTGTTGTTGTATCTTGAGCGAATCTTCAGCGTGTAGTGAGCTTTCGTCCTCAAGCGTTCTTACCGTACCGCGGGGACAGGCGATGCTTCCGTCTATTGCTCGTACGCTTGTAGAAGTGTTTAGCAGTCCTGTTTTACGTGAACAGATATCGGCGTCCTCTCGAACATTTTGCCGGGAGCACTTTTCTCCGGAGTCTGCCAGCCAGAAGTTCTTGTCATTGCTTACGGAGGTGCGTGAGTCTTGTGATTCCGCTCATGCTGTCATGGATGAGAAAGTTTCGCGTGCGCAGAATGGTCTGATCGCAGCCTCGAGTGGTACCACTGATGAGGCGATACTAACTAGAGCACGAGTGGATTTTGCCTGGGATGAGTGATGTACCTGCTTTATCTATCGCGGCGGTAGTTCCGCGTTTCGGCTCCTCGGTCGGTGGGGGTGCTGAGACTCTGGTCCGTCAGTTGCTGCTGAAGCTCGTTCAGTCTCCTCGCGTCGAACGAATTGAGGTCTGGACCACCTGTGCAATGGACCACAGAACATGGGCCAATGAACTGGATGAAGGGGTTAGCGAAGACAGTGGTATTCTTGTCCGCAGATTCGCTGTCGACGATCGGGATCTAGATGTCTTCGTGAAAACAGAACTCGGAATGCGCGAGGGGCGTCCGATTTCCTACCGTGAGCAATTAGACTGGCTCGCAAACAGCGTGAATTCGAAAAAGCTTTACGCCCATATTGCGCAGTCAAGCAGCTCGTTCCATGCGATTCTCTTTGCTCCGTATCTCTTCGCTACGAGCTTCTGGGGTGCACTTATTGATCCTCGTCGATCCGTGCTGATTCCATGTTTGCACGATGAAGCCTATGCCTATCTCGAGGTCTTTCATTATCTCTTCAACGAGGCTGCAGGAATTCTGTGCAATGCGCCGGCTGAATTGCGTCTCGCAGAGAAAATTTATTCCTCAAAGTTGGTCCGTCCAAAGTCGGCAGTCGTCGGTATGGGTTTTGAGATGCCTGACTCATCCTCGCGTGAGTCCGGCAAGGATACGCGGCCGTTTATTCTCTACTCGGGACGCAAGGAGACGGGAAAGAATCTCGACACTCTGCTCGTGTATTTTGCCGGGTATAAGAGACGGTATCCTGACTCTGATTTGCAATTGCTGCTGATAGGTTCCGGCACAATAGACTTTGTTGAAGAGCTTCCCGAAAGTGTTGTTGACCTGGGTTTTGTCTCTGAGGAAGAAAAAGAACGATTGATGCGCGAGGCGATGGTATTGTGTCAGCCGTCGGTCAACGAGTCTTTTTCGATTGTCCTTATGGAGGCCTGGCTGCGAGAGACACCGGTTCTCGTGCACGCGGATTGCGCGGTTACCCGGGAGCATGTGGTTCGCTCGGGAGGGGGACTGTATTTCGCTAGCGAGGAAGAGTTTGTTGCCGTCGTTGAAGAGCTTTCGCAGAGTCGGGAGCTGCAACGCCAGATGGGAGCCTCGGGTAGAGCATACGTCGGAGAAGAATATTCATGGGATGCGGTATGCTCTCGTTTCTTTTCGGCGTTGGAGCACTTTGGCCTGCTGGATGTTGCTTCTCCTTCTGTTTTGCCACAGTCGGCTGGCGAGGTGAGCGAGAAGAACGTTTGAGGTCGGGACTTCTGTATTGTTAAACTGCAGTCGGCGAACGTAAGGGGTGTCATTTGGCTGAGCAGTCGAAAGAGGAATTCGAAAAAGCAAAAGAGCGGGTCTCTACGCTCAGTGCCCTGATTAAACAGGCGAATAATGACTATTATCTGAACGATAGTCCCACCATTTCGGACGCAGCATATGACTCCGCTCTGCGCGAGTTGATTGGC
>JAUIMJ010000187.1 GCA_030433295.1 bacterium
ATCAGGTATCACCGGCACGTCGCGCTTAAACAAGGATTCTCTGGCTGCGGCATTCAGCGGATTGTTTGCACCTTCAACTATCATTCTCGCCTGCACGGCATCGACGTTATCCTCTGAAATATCCCCCTGAATGGCGCAGGGAAAAAAGATATCCACGTCGACCGTGAGGATGGCATCAAGGGGCTGGGGTGATGCACCCTTTTTCAGCTCGGCGTTTACGGTGTCAAAGTCAGAAAACGACAGGGCCTTGAGCAGCTCCGGAGAGGCGGAATCATCCAGCTCATAGGTCCCGCCGATTTTGGGATCGGAGATGTAGCGAAGCTTCACCCCAAACTCCAGTGCGTAGCGAATCACCGCGGCACCCATGGCACCCAGACCGCGCACAGCAATACTTGCTCCTTCAAACGGTCTGTCATACTCCTGACAGGCAGCTCGTGCGGCATGCACCACACCAAGGCCGGCAATACCTTCCGCGTCGTAATCAGTTCCCCCGAGGTCTATTGGCTTACCGGTGACCGCCGTCAGAGTACCCAGCTCATCGCATATCCAGCGCGGCTGTTGCGGGCGGGCGCCTACGTCGTAGCCAAAGCCACCAAAGATACCCCCGTTCTCCCGAAGCACGGGTTTTACCTGGCGCACAAAGGCGCGAAATACCTGCTCGTAGTTTTCAGCATCGGGGTCAGTTCGCAAGCCCGACTTGGAACCGCCGATTGGCAGACCGGCTGCGGCATTCTTCAGCGCCATGATACGGGCCAGCATGCGCACTTCATCAAGACTGACCGTCGGGGTGATACGCGTTCCCCCTTTACCGTAGCGACCGGGGATACCCTCGGCCTCACCTGCATTCCAGACGACGACATAGCCTTCAATACCCGTCTCCGGATCGGCTACCTTGAGCTCCATTTCCGGAACGTGAGACTCAAAGCGCGCGTCGAGCAGGGCCAGCTTTTCGAGGAATTCGCTAGTGTTTTTCATCGGTGCTCCAGGGAAAGATTACAGGCCGATAGAGAGAATACGTGCACTAAGTATAATCTGTCGGGAGTCGCATAGGCGAGAGTAATTTTCTCTGCAGCGAAAGGTCAGGGAGAAATAATTGGGGAGACAGGGCTTTTGAGTGTCTCCCGAGTATCCGAGATACATGCGGCAGGGTAAAAGCGGGTGGCCACAACAACCGCGGCATTGACTGCGATCTGTCGTTTAGGCCTGAACCTCTGCAGCCTCGTCTCTGCTGGCACCGCTGCTATCACCGCGACTTTGCGCACCGCCTGCCAGCACCTCAGAAAGCTCTTTCCCGCCGCGGATTCCAAAATCAAGCGTGCTGATGGGAAAGGGAATGCTGATGTCGTTCTCATCGAATGCGACTTTAATTCGCTCTATCGCCTCACTCTGGGCCGAGAGAAAGTCGATTTGCTTTCGGAAGGAAATCCAAAAACGAATATCAAAATTTATTGAGCTTCCGCCAAACTCCTTGTAGATGACTTCTACCTCGCGAGAGGTATCGAGCGCCTCAATAGATTTCACGGCCTCGATAGCAACTTCCTTCGCTTTACCTAAATCATCTCCGTAGGAAACGCCAACCGGAATGTCAATGCGACGCTTTCCAAGCTGTGAGTAGTTTACAATAGCCTTACCAAACACTTCTTTGTTTGGAATGAGAACAAACTGGCCCTGGAAGGTTTTGATCTTCGTAGAACGCAGGGTTATCTCCTCCACGGTTCCCATATACTCGTTGGTACTGATTATCTCATGTATTTTAAAAGGTCGTCGCAGTGATAGCAGGATTCCCGCCATGAAATTAGCCGCAAGGTCTTGGAAGGCAAAACCAAGCGCAAGACCGATGATACCGACCCCGGTCAGGAGAGAGGTGACTGTTTTATCCAATTGCAGAATGCCGAGGGCGATAAACACACCCGCGGAGACGATCGCAAGATAGGTAACTGAACGCAGCAGACCTGATATCTGCCTGTTGGCAGATATCTTGTAGAGTACTTTTTCGACAAGGCCGGAGAGTACCTTTGCCAGTAGCCAGAAAAGAACAACGACTACCAGCGATGCTACCAGATTCGGGAGCATCAAGATCAAGCCTTCGACCCAACCCAGCAGTTTTTGCCAGAGGGAAGTAAGTGCTTCATCAAAGGTTAATTTGGATATGTCCATCTCGGTCTCGTACACGTACAGGGTTTAGTATTCATCGCTTGCAAGTCTGTTCTTACCTCCAAGCGGCATTCTGTTCACGGCACTGCCCCCGGTGAAACCGTCGCGGACTAAGCCGGGGTTTTCATCGTGCTCATACAGTGCCAGCCAAAAAGAGTCAGCAGCGAACTTGCAGGTAGCGAGTGTAGCTTCTCGTACACGATCTGGACATGATGCAGATCATAAGGATACTCTCAAGAGCATGCTAGTCTTCCTAAGCAGGTAGTTCCATCAGGACGCTCGACTCGTGGCTACACTAATTGCCACGACAGGAGTCGTATTGCGGATCTGCGCATTGAACCAAGAATCCGGTCTAACACATGCATCCTGAAACAACTCACCTGATCTGGAACGCTAACTCGGGAAAAGCTTTGCCGAACGGAGAGTTTGTCGAACACCTACGCGAGACGCTTGCTGGCACGCACGGCATCCAATCGTCGAAGGAACTCGATAGCGCTCTGGAGTCGGTACTTAAGAGTGATTGCAGCCATCTGTTGATTGCTGGCGGTGACGGAACCATCCACAGCGTTGTCAATTCCTGTATACGTGCCGGGAGAGAGATTCCTGTTGGCATCCTGCCGACCGGAACAGGGAACAACCTCGCAAGAAAACTTGCCCTTCCCCTTGAGCCGAGAGAAGCGTTTGCGTCTCTCTCAGCCGCCGGCACTATCCACATTGATTTGATACAAACTATTCATGATTCTGCTCCGCCTTGTTATTGCCTTAATTTCTCGGCCGGAGGCTTTGTAAGTGTCGTCCACGAGGAAATCAGTCAGGAGGAAAAGGCCTTTTGGGGCTCCCTTGCATATCTGAAGAAAGGACTTGAGCAGGCATCAGAGATAGAACCATTCGCTATCAAGGTTTTCGTTGACGAGGTTGAATTTGTTGAGACGGAGGTACTTAGCTGGCTCATTTGCAACAGCGGTATCGCAGGAAACGGGTATGTCCTCGATCCTCAGTCCAGTCTGCTCGATGGCATCTTCGAAGTGATACTTGTTCCCGACATCGGACTGTCACTGCTCGGCGAAATGTACACTGCCGTTACTTCGGAACGTGGCCTCGGCTCTGAACGCGTACCGAAGAGGCGCGTCACGTCTTGCCGAATCGTCTCTACCGACGACAAAGCACTCTCCGTATCAATAGATGGAGAAGAGCTCACTGCTAAAAGCATCAGTTTCGAGTTAGCAGAGCGCTCATACCCGGTTCTGGCACCCCTCACCACCTTGTAGACACATGAGCTATCCCTACACGATACTCCACATCTCTGACCTGCACTTTGGCCCGGCATACCTGCCGACGGCTGGTGAAGCCGTCCTAAAACTCTGTGATTCGCTCCGCCCGGATGTCGTTGTGAATTCCGGCGACCTTACACAAAGGGCAAAGGTCGAACAGTTCGAGCAGGCGGCGGCCTTTCTCGAGAAGTTACCATGCGAGAACCTGATCAATGTACCGGGCAATCACGATGTTCCACTCTATCGCATCTTTGAGCGACTTAGCGCACCATACCGAAACTACAGGACACACATAAGCCCGGAGCTCGAGCCGGTGCTGGAGCTGGGAGATCTACTACTTGTCGGAATGAACACCACCTCGCCGCTTAGAAAAATCGTAGGTGGAAAGGTGCACGCAGCATCCCTTGAGCGATGCTGCCGCCTGTTCAAAGCAGCTCCGGCACAGCAATGTAAGATGCTTGTTGCCCATCATCATTTTGTTCCGGCTCCGGACTATGAGAATGACGGAGTAATGCGGGGAGCAGGAGCGGCTCTGGAGCTATTGAAGGCTGCTGGCTGTGAGCTAATTCTTGGGGGCCACCTACACCGCTCTTACATCGGCAACTCGCTTAACCTTTTTCGCGGCGAGAACCCCGATCGGGGTATCATAATCGCACAATCCGGAACCAGTACTTCTGTCAGAGGTCGCGTGCGAGAGAGCGCGAAAAACTCACTCAATGTCGTACAGATCGGTTGTGAAGACATCTCAATCACGCATTACCACTTTTTCCCAGGTCCCAATGCCTTCGCTCCCGTCAGCGTTCATCGTTTTCCCCGTCCGGGAAAACGATCCCACCTCGGTGAGCAGGCAGAGTAAAAGGCGCAAAACAATATGAACTCTTAGCCCAACTCCGTTTCGGGAATCTCAACAGGGTCCACGTCGTGCAAGGCTGCAGCGTCCTGGGGCCGGGCGTTTACAATCACGTTTGTCAGAAAGTCCTGCAGAGCGACCGCAGTGTTTCGACTGAAGCCACGAATTACACCGTCTTCCTCCGGGTTGATCGTAGGACCGGTAACCCTCAAATCGTAGAGAGCGAACAGAAAGTCGATAAAATCTCTTTCCAACTGGATGTCACCGACTCGGGAGAGCGGAAAGGAAATGCGCTTCTTCTCAAACACCCCGGAGACAATCGCAATACTGCCCGATTCGAGCTCATAGTAGAGACTCGCATAGAAAAACTCCTCATAAAGCAGCTTCAGACAACAAAGTAACAATCCAACAATGAGTACGTAGAATGAAACCATATCGAAGAGATCGGTAAAAACCTCGGTTGAGGCCGCACTCACGGACATCCAAAGCCAGCGAGTCACTACGAGCAATACGGCAGCGCTATAGCCAAGGAGGAATTTCCAGCTACGGCGAACGATCGAGCGATGTGCATTCGGGTAGAGTTTTAGCAGATCGACAGATCCTGCTTTCGAGTGCGTACTCAGGTCATCAACTATTTCCATAACAACACCTCCCCCTAGCGTTCGGTAAGATCGTCAATATCGTCTCGCAGACTGTCAAAAGCCTCTTCTCCGAGCGTATCATTCTCGTCTTGCTCCTCCTCAGACATCTCCTTTCCTTCACTCATCGGCTCAAGAGTCGGAGTAAGAGTCGGCACCGCAGTTGCTTCGCCACCGGGTCTACGTGGATCAGAGCTTCCCGAAATTTCGTGCTGATACTCCTGAGGTACAAGCCAGGCTTTAGGTTCGGCTTTTGATGCTGCCTCTTTTGCCCTATCCGTACCTGATGCCTCTGCCACTTTTCTTGTAGTAGTTCTTGTAGTACTCGCTCTTTCGCCTCGGCTCGGCGACTCTGCTCTCTCCCGTTCTTTAATGGCTCCGGGGGAATTAATGCTTGGCCGGATGATGAGGAGCAGAAACACACAGGCCCCAATCAGGCCACAGAGGATTGCCACCAAAACAATAGAGAGTCGGGATTTAAAGTGCTGCATGCTAACCCATTCGAATTCGTTCAAGAATTATCTGGCTCCACGTATCGAACGTCGTGAAGAGCGGACTTCCCAGGGAAACGCTTCCTCACCACACCTCGCCTCACCACTGAGACGCTCTGGCGATGCCACATGAGACATAAGGATATTGGCAAAACGATTCTCTCAACATGATGCAGCTCAGTACCGGGGGCATTTTTTGGCCCCCCTTAGCTCAGAGGAACAGAGCCCTGGATGGCAGTAGCGGAAATCTTCGCTGGGAAAGGCAGTCAAATGGGATACTTGCAAAAAAAGAATGCGAGCCTGATGCAAATCATGCCGCCACGTCTTTGCACGTGGCACACTGCGTGTAGAACATCAGGCAGGCTCGTAACGAGCACGGCTTGCTTACGATACTAACCACAACGCAGGAGTACATCATGTTAAGTTGGGCTTTAACTTTTTTTATAGTTGCGATTATCGCGGGAGTTCTCGGTTTTGGTGGAATCGCCGGAGCCTCTGCTGGAATTGCAAAACTACTGTGTTTTGTATTCCTGCTCGCCTTCGCCGTATCTTTCATTACCGGTAGAAAACCCGTAGCCTAGTGATTCATATGTCTAAACAGCATCGGTTGCACTGGCAGGGGAGCCGGGGACTCGCGTCCCTGACTCTCCTGCTGCGGTCGGCTCTCAATTAGGCATAAATACTAGTTCTTTGGATTCTCGTTTCCCACTTCCTTAATCAAGCCAAAGCACACACTTCTAGAGCTTTCACCTTCTTACACTGTCCACAGGACACGCACTTCTATCTTCCCTGCCTCCTCCGGAGTCACTGTGGCCTCAGTACCTGCTCTCGTTTCGCCCAGGAATACACGTATAGCGGTGCGCTAACGTCGAGAAGACGGGACATTGGAAGAAAGGGATATTGGAAGGAAGGGGCGTCATCGGGGGACACTACGCGGACAGTACAGAGACCGACAGGACAGATTGATCGCACTGATGCGCGGAAAGATCATCGATCTGTCAGGAAAACTCGCTGGCCCAGGGTAGGGCGCGAGCTACGAAAGATTGATATGCGATTTCAGAGAGGTTGTTACTGTTTCGCCCGGATTAAAGTGCCGGATTTAAGTGCCGGATTCAAGTGTAGGAAGGCTGCTAGAACGCATTTCTCCAATGCGGTGCAAAAACGTAATGCCGCGATATCTGCCATTGAGGGCAGAGGCCGTGTCGCTTGCAAACGCTCTGTTCAAGGCGAACAGCTCATCGTAAGGGGGCACGCCCTTCGCTCCTCGAAATGCGAAAAGATACCGCCCGAAATCAGGCTGCCTTTCTATCCAGTCTATCCCCCGCTTCTGTGGAGATCTGGTGAATCACATTCATGAGGTAGGCCTCTTCACTGTTTTCCGGAACGATTGACTCATTTTTTGCCTGAGCCTCCATCAGTTCTGTGCAGTAGCTGATTAAATACTGTCGATAATTTTCTCGTCTTCTTTCGTTAAGGCTGCTCATGTTTATTCTCATCCCAAATCATTACGTTGCTTAATCAGAAAGGCCAAAAAAACTGCGGTTTTGACCTGCGGCTGACGCTGTCGTTTCCTACGAAAGCGTTCAGCGTAAGCACTCAAAAAAGGCGAACGAGCACTTATAAGGGGATAGTATCCCTTCATTCACCCGACAGACATGATTTGCATCATGGTGAGCAATTTTCTCTGCGATTACTATCAGGACACTCGGGGGTGCAGTCTGCCCGTGTTGGGGCAAGTCGTTGAAAAGCCTGGGAGATTCTCCTGGTTTACAACGGAATATGTCCTGCTCCTCGTAGATTGATCCCGCTGGAATTTTTTATTTCCCAGCGGTTAACAGCGTTAACGAAGGAGAATTTCGCATGAAACAGAAAAAGCTACGCAAGCTGGCAATTACTTTAATGGTGCTTACCGCAGTCCCAGGGCAGGCTTTTGCCGAGAGTGAGAAGAGCAGGACCTCTGACACCTGGCTGGAGGCGCAACTTGCGACCACCTATACCATCAATCGTCACCTCAATCCTTTTGAGATTGAAACTGAGGTTCGCGACGGTGTTGTCTACCTGAGTGGGGTGGTGGACGAAAGTATCGACAAGGAACTCGCTGAAGAGATTGCTAAGTCAATTGACGGAGTAGAATCGGTCAAAAACTCGATTCAGGTGGCAAAGGACCAGTCCGCGGAACGTAAAGTGAGCACAACACGCGGTTTTGCTGACATGGTTTCCGATGCAACGATTACGGCACGCGTTAAATCAAAGCTGCTCTGGAACAAGCACACTGACGGACTCGACATCAATGTCGATACCAACAGTGGCGTGGTTACGCTCGAGGGAAGTGTTGAGGAAGAGGCGAACAAATCACTTGCTGAAAAGCTGGCGGAGAATACCTCCGGGGTGAGGCGTGTTGAGAACGAGCTTGTCGTAAAAAGCAGCGAGGCGCGTGCTTCTCTTGGTACGGTGGATCTGGACAAAGCTGCGGACAACGCTGAGGAAGCTGCTGAAGATGTAGCACGCGGAATCAGTGATACATGGATTAACACCAAGATTCGCTCGGCCTTCACCTTCACGCGAGGACTGGATGCCGACAATATCTCAGTTAGTTCGAAGAACGGCGTTGTCACTCTGAGCGGAAGCGCTCATACCTCGGCGCAAAAAGAGCTGGCCAAAGAGGTCGCGATTGACATTCGTGGGGTGAAGAAGGTGGTCAACAACCTGAGCGTGTCGTCTTAGACCCCGTTGTTGCAGCACTAATGTTACACCTCTAAACCCGCCCCGATTTGCCTCGCGTACCCGGTTCTCCCACCGGGAGAGGCAAATCGGGGTATTACCATGGAGAGATATCAGAATGAAGCCTCGACTCATACTAGCCGCGATCACTACTTTCTCACTGGGCGTAACACCGTGCAGCGCCGAGCAAGTAAAGAAGTTTCCCGAAGCAATTGTTGCAAGCGTCGGAGATTATGCTAACCCCGAGGGTATTGACGCTCGTAGCAGCACGAAGATAACGACCGATGCGCTGTATCCAATTGAAGGTGGCTTAACGAACGTTGACGACTCTACCTGTAAGGTGCTCCTGAGAAACAGAAACGAGGAGCTGAAATTGCGGGTGTTATACGAAGTTGCGGAAAAAGAAAATCCGACAGCCAGTGAGACCAGACTTGCAGGCGGGGCGA
>JAUIMJ010000425.1 GCA_030433295.1 bacterium
CTTTTCAGTACCGCTTTGGTCGATCCCAACACCGAAGTGAAATTACGTTTTCGCGCTCCCGACAAAGCGGGCGATTATCCTTTTGTTTGTACTTTTCCAGGGCATTGGCGAATGATGCAGGGGATAATAGTAGTAACGGCTCCTGGTTCTTACATTTCCGAAAATAAGGAAGCTTTGAAAATCGCAGCAAACGGCTTCGTCGCAGGATTAGACCCCGCAATAGATAGGGTGTCCATTACCACCTATAGCAACCATTCGGGTATCAAATATCCTGAAATACCTGCCGATCGGCTGGCGATAAACGTAGACAAAGTGAATGCGATAATCGATTCACTCGTCCCAGAGGAGTATACCAATATTCACCACGGGCTTTGGAATGCTTCAATTGAAGCAACACATCCATCCTTACCTCCAGGTGTTCTGAAGGTGATTATCTTAGTTACCGATGGTGCACCGAACAGAAGTATGCGCTCCTCGGAAAATCCAGAGTATGACCCGACCACACGCTACGATTATGTGCCAGGGAGTTGCCCTGATCTTGATAACGGTCTTGCTGACAGTAGAAACCGAAAAACGAAAGATGATTATCTCCAAGCCATTATGGAGGCAGACAGAATTCGTGCACAAGGGGTACTGATTTTTACCGTAGGAATCGGGGAGCCTGACACGAACCAATCGAGCGCATACCAAAACCTTGGTAACGATAAGTTACTGAAACGTCCGTTTCTTAATCGCGTCTCAAATCATGCAGATCGAGGTGCGGAGGACCCACATGAGTTCCCCTGCGTGCCAAATTACGAACAACTCAGCGAGGCACCTGCCGGACAGAATTTGGAATCAGACGATGCCAACGATTTGCCTCAATTATTGTTCTCTATTCTGAGAAAGATACAAGCTCGACTAGTTGAGTAGCCTACCCGGATGTTACCCTTGAGAGCTTTCCTCAGGAAACTTCACTCTACACAGTAGCTGCGCAAGCTCATCCTGGTGAAAAGGCTTTTGCACAAAGCCAACAATCTCTGCCCGCAAGCGTTCTGAAATATCGAACTCAGAATACCCACTACAGATGGCAACGGGCAGATCTGCTCGAACTTTTTTCAGCTCAGCAAACAATTCTTCACCACTCATTCCCGGCATCGTCATATCAAGTATCGCTAAGTCAAAGCACCGGGGAGCTTTATTTAGCAACCGAAGCGCCGAGCGACCATCTCTCGCGCATCGCACGGTACAGCCAAAAAGTCTCAACAGATCTCTACTTACTTCGCGCACTGATTTTTCATCCTCAACAAGCAGAACCTCACAAGAGAGGTTTCTTGGCGCAGCCTGAAGTGTGGTGAAAGATTTTGGGTATGAATCTCCAATTTTTGGCAAAAGAGCGGGGAGGAGCAAGCGGACTGTAGTTCCGTGATTGACCTGGCTTTTGACCTCGATAGAGCCTTCGTGTTTGCGGATAATACCTCGCACTTCCGCCAGCCCCATTCCGCGGCCCGGAAACTTTGTCGAGAAAAAGGGATCAAAGATTCTCTGCAAGGTGCGCTCATCCATGCCAACCCCCTCGTCTCGTACTTCGAGAGTCGCCCACGAAGCTCGAT
>JAUIMJ010000188.1 GCA_030433295.1 bacterium
CTGGACGGTACTGATGAGGATCTTGCCTCTCGAGTTTTTCCTCGGATGCCAAAAGACCGTGAGAAGGGCGCATTGTTTGAACTGCAATTGAAAATGCCCGAAGGAGCGAAGAAACCCACAGAGTATCGCTTTACCCTGTTCAAGCAGTCGAGCTGGCCTGCAGTGTATAGCTGCGATATTTGCGGCCTGATGTCCAAGAAAGGCAAGGATGCTGAGCAGCAGCTTCAGGC
Source organism: bacterium (assembly GCA_030433295.1). Classification (GTDB taxonomy): domain Bacteria; phylum Bdellovibrionota_C; class UBA2361; order SZUA-149; family SZUA-149; genus JAUIMJ01. The sequence goes on from JAUIMJ010000188.1 coordinate 231, forward strand.
CTTCAGCGGAGAAGCGGAAGTTGGCTCAACGATAACATTGCGCGTAGTAGGGAAGAGCCGAGAGCCGATGTTCGAAGATTCCATCCATGCTCGCTGGGATCTGGACTTGAACGCGAGAGTACTCGTTGTTCATTAGCTGGGTTCCTTAGCTGGGTTCGCTAGCTGGGTGTAGCTTTCTTTCTGCTTTCGCCGACAGATAGTCCTTCGGCATCCATACGCAGCTTCCAAAGCTTCTCCGCCAGGGGATGGAGAGCGTCCGGGTCCAGCGCGCGTAATCTCCTCTTTCCGAGACGAGCGTCGAGTACGGCAAGAGTTTGCACAAGCGGATCCGAATCGCTCAGGGCCTCTTCAAGAGAAAGTTCGTGTAGAAATGCCCAGCAGGCACGGTAGGCATCCTGGCGCGATAGCTCGCCATATTCTACGGGCATAGTATCAAATCGCGCCTGTGACTTTTTACTGGGCTGAACCGATTCGCGTTCTTTGTTGTAGTGAGCACGAGTACAAAAATTGGCGATTTCCGAGCCATCAAGAGTTAGCCAGGCTCTTCCGCAGGTACACTCTCCGTATCGAGTGCTGTATATCTGAACACGTTTGTTGAGCTTCTCTGAAAAACGTGCTTCTACCAGAGATTTTACTTTTGACCAGCGCATACTCAATACGTGTTAGGTGATAGTGCCGCCGAGCCTTCAGGCTATGCCGCCTGCTTGATACATTCGGCAGACCTACGGTATTGTCACCTACACTATCATTGCCGGTCCTAAAGGCAATCTTTTCCATATCTGTAGCGGTAGAAGTGAACAAGCGTCTCTCTCTTTCAGAGTGAGAGGCGTGGCTGTGTAAGAGTTTTATCGCCAATCAGGGAATTCCCGGAATTCCAGAAAACATTCAACGTGCGTAAGTCATGTCAGACGTTCTGATGTGCCGCTCCTCAACCTACTGAAACCGGAGGACTACTATGCCTGGTAAACGGTGGACGAAAAAGGAGCTGGCTCAGCTCAAACGTCACAGGAAACTCGGCAAGAGTGTACTTGAAATTTACGAAAACCCCAGACTACTGAGAGGAAAGAGCAGGGATGCCATCCAACAGCAGTGCCGTCGTAATGGCTGGGTAGATAAAGAGGCGTCTGAGTCGTGTCGAAAGGGTAAGGAGAATACCCTATCCCCTTCGCAGACCAGGAGGCTATGCGACCTGATACGGAGCAATCCTCTGGCACCTTTGCATCTCTACGAGTCAACATGGAATGCCTGGGCGCTCGAGCACTCTGTGCCGACAATCACCAAGGGTATTGCCTACTATTTGCTCTGCAAAATGGGATTCGAGCGAAGTCAGCAGGAGGTGTACCAGTCCGATATCGCAAGGAACAGTCGAAGCAAGCGGCGAAAGGAACGATTCGAGCAGAAAGTTGAGGAATTCGAACTGCAGTGGTCCTTGATTCTCGCTCAGCGCGTTGTGGAGGCGAACGTGTTTCGTCGCCGTCATCGCCGTGTCGCAGAGCATGTTTGTTCCGGCTGTGAGAACAGCTGGCCGCTCTCCAAAGTCTTTTTCAATCGCTTGCCGGCTTCTTTTACCTTCGGAGGGCGAACGCTTACGGGCTTTCAAACGGAGTTCTGCAAATACTGCTCGGACTACGTGAAAGCGGAGCTTGTCCTGTATCGATTTTATAACCGTGGTGTACGGCACATCGTTAACCGGCGCCTGGAGCAACGACGAGCCGGGCTGGATCTTGCTGTTGAGAATCTGATCGAAGAAGCCCGGGAAGCTCGGGATCGGCGATTGGATCGATTCCCGCATCTTGAAACGCGCGAGTGTATCCGATGTGGGGAATGTTGGGAACTCAACAAGAAGCATTTCCGCCCGAACCGGGGGACTGCTGATGGTGAGGCAACGTATCGAGCCCTGTGTGTCTTTTGTGATGGTTATTTCGAACGGATGATAGACCGAGCAAAACGCGATGGTGTTTCCTGCAAGTCGCTGAAAGAGGAACGCTCCTACTTTTTAGCTACCGCGAGAAGGCAGCAGCGTAACAACACTCAGCAAAGGCTCCGCAACCAACGAAACCCCCGTCTTGTGTTTAATGGTCGCCATGTATCAGGCTGTACGGAGGTGTGTTGAGCATCCCAGTTTTGGTTTTGACGTCGGGAGATGGCTTTGCTGTCTTCCGACGTTTTTATTTACAGCCGCGTCTCCTCCGTAGTGTTCACAGATAGTGTCTGGCTATAAACTCTTTACGTAAAGGTAGGGCGCCGAAATTGAAAAAAGAATCAAATGCCGCAGAGAGCCGGATCGACGGTGAGCAAGGGAATACCAGAGAGGAGCGCTTCCCCGTATCCATTCTGATATCGCTCTTTGTCGTGTTCTGGGCCGCTGAAATTTTCGTAACTAAACTAGCCTTTCTTGCTGGTGCCAAAGTTATCCCACTGACCATTCAGGGCGGATGCTTTGCCTTGCTGACCCTGTCTTTGCTGGTGCTGCCCTCGCGAGTATTCGAGTTGCAAACCCTCTTTTCCGAACACCGCGGAGTGTTTCTGATGGTTCTCGGCGCAAACGCCCTGCATTACGGGATTGGCGTGTTGCTGTATTTATTCGGAATTTCTATGACAAAAGCGATAAATGTGGCTTTTCTGGTGACTCTGACCTCGCTTTCGACGACTATATTGGCCCGGGTCTTTCTCGCTGAATCAATTCCCGCTAAGAAACTTTTTGCCCTCTTTGCCATGCTGATAGGGGCCTATCTCCTTACCACTAATTTGAAGCAGATGGTGCCGGGGAAGGGCGATCTGCTTATTCTCGGTGCGGTGCTCTTTTGGTCCTGTGGAAACGTTCTGCTGCGAAAGGCGCTGCGCGATACGCCCGTCAGCGGCGAGCTTGTATCCTTTCTAAAGCCCATAGTGGGGCTCCCGATTTTTTTAGTCGCCATTGCACTTGCGGATCTCTATCCCGAAGGGGTTTCTCGAATGTTTAAAGAACCCCTGTCGCAGTTCGATCATCTCCACTTCGCCGCGCTTGGAGGGGTTCTTGGGGCGATGCTCTGGATATTTCTGTATCGCGCGCTGAAGCAGGCTGAAGCGTCTTATGTTTCGATGCTTGGCTTGTGCACGCCGGTGCTGGTGACCATACTTGCCGTGTGCTTTTTAGGTGAGACAGTAAGTGGGATCCAGGTTCTGGGAGCAGCGATGATTCTCTCTGCCGGTGTTTTTACCCATGCACTCGCCGTTAGAGCGGCTTGATTTGGCTCGCTGCTTAGATAGCGTAGTCCTGCCCCTTACGAATAAACCACATGCCGTGTCGAATGATGACACTGCGAGTACCAAAAGCCTCGTGTACCGCCTCAATTACTCCTGGCCAATCGACGCGATAATCGTGACCGGCAAGAATACCTCCGTCTTTCACTTTTGGTAGCCAGGCCTTGATATCAGCTCGTACCTGTTCAAAGGTGTGACCGGCGTCGATAAATACAAGATCAAAAAATTGCTCCGTGAATTGTTTACTGGCAGCGACAGACGGCATCTGCATACACTCTACGAGATCCTCGTAGCCGAGCTCTTTTATATTCGATTTAAAAACACCGGAAATGTCTCGCATTGTTCCGGTGCTATCAAGATCGACTCCCCGCTCCCAGGCAAAATTAGCGATCTCGAATCCAGGTCCCGGAATAACACTGTCTGCAAAATCACTTCGCATCTTCCAGATATCAACGGCATATATTTTGTTTCCGTTGTTTCGGCAGGCCTGAAGAATGTACGACATGCTGAGGCCCTGATGCACACCAACCTCGGCGAGCTTTCCCTGGTGGATGGCAGCTGCGAGTTCTGCATAGAGCAGACCCTGCTCACGGGCAAAGTAACCGTAGAGGGGCTTACCATTTATGGTAGCAGGAAGCTGGGGATTTTCAGACATGATTACTGCTTGTTCTAAAAACGAATTATAAAAACGACACACGGACGCAGGTATGGTCTATGCATACTCAACGAAAATTACCTTACCCCTGATGCTAGTCGCGCAGCAATGATTTAACGCCATTCTGCAGCCATGGATACACACGGGCTACATGCTCCAAATTCCGGATCGCAGTCGTGCTCAAACCCTCCCGACCGCCAAGGGCAGACGCGTGACTGAGATAATCCCGGGGGTAGTTGCTGCCATAGCAGGTCAGAAGTTCTTCCCCGAGCGAAATCTCTCGCACGCTGGTAAACCAAACCTGTTGACCTGAGGACAGTGCGGCTACGTTTATTTCTAGCCCCGGCGGCGGTTCATTTACGAGGGCCAGTCTGAGTTCAGCAGTATCTGGCACCTCTCCATATTCATCGCAGGGATCGATGACGGTAGAATGCGAGAGATAGTACGCATAACGTAGTGCCGGAATGATGTACTCCCCTCTCGTGTTGAATTCATCAATCGACCGATGTTTTCCAGGGTAGACACCGAGTAGGGTTCCGGGAGGAATCCTCCGCGTTGAAAAGACGGCACGACCATGGGGAGTGTCCGTTTCCACTCTGCTGAACGTCGAGGGACAGGGGAGTGTACTGAGGCATGTGCTCTCCGAGAGAGGTGCAGCTCTCTGGTTTGGATCTGCCTCAGCCTGCAATAGTATGCCTCCGGGTTCATCCGGTGAACCCATAGTAGCTGAAACCTGTGTGGGAGAAACTTGTATGGGAGAAATATGTTCAGGGAGTTCAGGCATCGGTATCTCACTTCAGGCCACAGTCAGAAATGGGCTGGACGGGCTGAGATTAGCATACTTTGTGGATAAATCCAGCTGCGCCGGGGCAGCGAAAAACAGATCTGCCCCGAGAGAAGGCTCGGCCCCGGCGGCTGCTATTCAATGAGCTTCTCAAGCAATTCCTCATCGCAGAGGACCTTGCACGCCGCTTCCATTTGTTGAGCAAAGGTATCAACGGCCGCAGGTTTCTGGCTTGCTCCATCGAGACGAGAGCCGAAAAAATGGCTGATAAACGCACGGCTAACGAAATTAGCTCCTGCTTCCGTAATCGCCCGGCAATTCTCGGTATAGAAGTTTCCGCGAGTATAGGAGGCTATTGCCATTTCATACGAGGGAAAGTAGCTGACCTGCTCGTGCTCGCGAGTGATTTGATCGCAGGCTGCTCGCAGTATGGATTTTGTACAAATGCTTGATTCCACTACGTGCCGCTGTTCTCTGGTCGCGACAATATTTACCGGTGAGACGGTAAGGATGATTTTTGCATCGGGGTTCTTGCTGGCAAGTAACTGTAGGAACACGGAGAAATCGTTACAGATGTCCTGCACATTCAAATTGAGAAACTCATACTTTTCGGCGTCGAACACCCCGCCCGCAACACCAGGACAGACCGGAAAGACGCTGCCATCAATTCTTGAACGCCAGCATTCCGTAAGCCCCATAGTGAAAATAAGGATGTCCATCTTTTCGAACATCTGTCGCACCGCAGCGAGGTGCTTTTTCCTCGCGATAGAGAGTTCTTCTTTTGACCAATAGCCGCCGGGAGTGATGGTCGGGCGAAAAGGGTCGAGAAAAGATGTTCTATCGGCTGAGCGCCAGTATTCTTCAGCCGGAACCAGGATTCCGTAGGCCCTCTGAAACAATTGAAGTAGCTGTCGACTGGTATAAATGTTCCCGAAACGAGCTGAGTAGGCATTGAAGAAAAAATCGTCGGCGACTTCTTTAAAAATCAAAGGGTGGGCCACTTCCGTGCGAAGAATATTCGCACCAGAGCGCTCAAGCCGTGTGCTGATGTGCTGAGCGAAGCAACTGCCAGCGGTCGCAATCGCGGTATCCGCCGAAAGTTCATAGGGGGGACTGAGTAGTGGGCGGATATCGTCCGGATGTAGTTCGGAAACCGCCTTACGCCAGAAGGCGCTGTCCGGTAGTGAAGTATACGGATTAAAAATCGAGTCGCTCATAGGTTCGCGAAATGCTCAAGAAGTGCAGAGCGAAGGTGCTCCAGCTGCAGTTTGCCATACGCCTCATTTCCGTGTGTGGGATCGCTATTTGCCAGCTCCTCAACAAGGGTGCCGTCGGCCTCCATGGCTTCCTTTGGGCAATGGAGAAAGCGTATCCCGTTTTCATCACAGAATTCTTCGATTAGTTTTGAGTGTAGCTTCCAGAGCTTCCTTCGCAAGAAGAGCGGTGCGACGTCATAACTCGTAAGCATCTCTGAAAACGGTGCCGCATTCTTTTTAATATGTTCTGAGGATGCCGGGGGTGGTGATTCTATGTAAAACACCTGGACCTTGCTGATGTTCTGAATTTCACGAAGATAGCGAAAGACGTTCTTTTCGAGCACGAACGTGAGCTGGGCTCGCACGAGCGAGTAGGGAATAAACTGTCTGTCTTGCCTCAAAGGCAATTCCGGTAACTCCGGAGAACAGAAATCAAAAGCCTGCGGATGCTCGACCAGGCCCATGACGTTATGGTGATTGCCGCCAATCGAGCAAACGATCGCCTGTGTCTTTCCAAATTCCTTGAGCAAATGAGGATTAATACGTATCGCGCCCTCGCTTTCTGAGAATGGAGGAGCAAATGGAGGGTCAAAGGTTATGCAAACCTGCCATACCAGGCCTTGCTGGTTCTGGAAGGGTTTAACCGCGAGCTGCAGCGCTCTAAGGTGGCTATCGCCTATGAGCGTAATGTGTTTCATACTGTAAACTGAAAAGCAGCCGCGTCCTGAAAACCGGTTCCGAAGCGTCTGACATTAGCCTAACACCTTCGGTGCTGGCAAGTAGTTTGCCCTCGAAAGGGCCGACAGGGCTCAAGCTGCCTTTGCGAGCGTATCCTTTTTCTGCTTCCCCGTGCCGGCCTGCTGGTATTCCATTGAGACCTTGTGAAGCAATAGCGCACTGTCCTTTAGCCAGGGGTGACTGCGTCCTATGTGCAAAATCTGATCGAGGTCCTTTGTGTCACATGGAACTGCCCCCTTCGTCATGCTGAGATCGCAGGGATAGCTGCGCTGAAAATCTTTCCCGTAGCTGGTAAGAAGTTGTTCTCCGGGGTAGACGGCTCGCAGGCAGGCGTACCAGATATTGCTTTCTGAAGCGAGGGATACCACGTTAATCGTGGCGCCGGGCGGTGGTTCATTAATCAAAGCCAGTCGCAATGCCGGTGTGTCCGGGACATAGCCAAACAGGTCGCTGGGATCTATTACCGTGTTTGCATTCAAATAATATGCATAGCGAAGAGAGTTATCCAGGAATTCACCTTTCTCCATGAACTCGTGAATGCTGCGACGGTGACCCGGATATGTTCCGAGAAGGGTTCCGGCTGAGATGTATTTTGTTGCAAAAACACCACGCTCTACGCCTGGTGCTTTCTCAACGCGTGTCATTTCGCTGATGGGGAGAAGTGAACGTACGTATCGACGCTCACGCATGGCACTGTATCTGCGATAGACATTGCGTAACGCACGACTCATGTTCTCTATTCCCTGCCGTAGGCTTTGGTCCTGCCAGGCACTGGAAGCCCGGTTTCAAAGTCCTGAATTCTTATCTTGATATGCCGGGTGGCCAGCGCGCCGTTACCCATTCTTGTAGCTGAACGAAATTTTATTCGTATTCGACTCGGGTGGCCGCGTTGCGCAGTAATCTACGATGTTGGGTAGCGTCCTTCCCACCACGGCAAGCAGGCGGCGTCCCTCCGAAGCTTCTGAAGGACTCTTGCACCTGAGTCAATAGCTAACATACTATAATTACGATAGAAGTTTATTCCGGCAGGGGGTACCGCGAATGCAAAAACATGCCGATAAACGGGTATGAACTTTGCTTTACAGAGAGTGGGGCGTAGTGCCTCGAAACCGGTTTCGGTAGGTATGTAGGCTAATCTACGCCAATAGGTCTTTTTCAGGGGTTTTAACGATGAGGCGCAAAGCCGAAGAATGCAAGTGCTCAGGCGTAAACGGCGTTACGCGCACGTCTCGTCTGATAGGACTGGGGGTGCTCAGTCTTTTCCTTGCATTGATGGTATCGGTATTCTCCCCGGCTCATGCTGAGTCCGGCGTCTCGCATGGACATAGGTATACCAACGCGGACCATGACCACGATTTGTGCCGCGAGAAAGTTGATGCCGAACAGCGCAAGCTTTCCGAACTGCTTCCCCCGATTAACGAGTATGACCTTCCTCCGCAGGAATCCAGCGGTGTATTGCTGCCACTGAACACTTTACCCATTCTTCACAGCCGGCCAGGGGCCTCTCAGAAAATATTTCTCGATTTTGACGGGCATGTGCATTCGGGAATCTGGGGCAGTAATATAACCACGCCTCCATACAGCACTGATGGTGA
>JAUIMJ010000003.1 GCA_030433295.1 bacterium
GGACCTCCCTAGGCAAAGCTGTCTTGAGCCACCTTCACTAACTAAGACAACTCTTCTTTAGGCGTTCTTTCATAAACGTCGCGCAATCGCTCGTACGCAATCCAAAAATTATGCGATTGGTTCCGATTCTCGGACGCTCGGTCAGTTTTTCCTGCTATAAAACTAGCGTTCCTTACTTTGTAACATAGAGCAATATAATTAGAGTGTGCGATTTCGGCGGAGTGGTGTACTGTTTTATGGAAGTAACCTGATACTATATTTAAGAGGTAGTTACAGTGGCCAATATGGATGCAATGCTTTCACAGCGCGTTCGTTCCGTTGATGCTTCGGGGATACGACGGGTTTTTGATCTGGCGGCGAGTCTGGAAGCGCCGATCAATCTTAGTATCGGACAGCCGGATTTTGATGCTATGCCCGAAGTGTTGCAGCGGGCGCATGAGGCGATTGATGCGGGGCGCAGCGGATACACCCAGACGCAGGGTATTCCCGAACTGCGTGAGTCGATTCGTGAACGACACGGCATCAGCGGCAGCGAAGACCTCGACGTGTTTGTAACCGCAGGGGTGAGTGGGGGATTGCTGCTCAGTTACATGACCCTGCTTGACCCGGGTGATGAGATTCTCATGCCCGATCCCTTTTTCTGTATTTATCGGGATCTGGCACTGATGATTAATGCGCAGCCCGCGTATTACGACATCTACCCGGATTTCTCTTTGTCCGCAGAAAAGATCGAGGCGAAGATCACCCCGAAGACAAAAGCGATAATCGTAAACAGCCCGGGAAATCCCACGGGCTATGCAGTGGCGCAGGATGAGCTTGATGCGGTGATTGAGCTTGCCAGACGCAGGAATCTCTTTCTCATCTACGATGAAATCTACGACTCTTTTGTATACGACGCCCCGCATGCCGCCTGCCTCGGCTCGTATGAAAACACCATACTGCTGAACGGCTTTTCAAAGTGGGCCGGGGTGCCCGGTTGGCGGGTCGGCTACGTCATTGCGCCAAAAGAACTCATTCCGCATATGCTGAAGCTACAGCAGTACACACTTGTTTGCGCCAATTCAGTAAGCCAGTGGGCGCTGGTAAAAGCATCATCAGTGGATTTTACTCCCTATCTGGAGGAATATCGTAAGAAGAGGGATTTTCTCGTCGACAATCTTAAGGAGCACTACTCCTTCGTGACACCGGGCGGCGCCTTCTATCTCTTTGCAGAAGCACCCGGCGGAAGTGGTCAGGCTTTTGTCGAACGGGCGATTGCTGAAAATTTGCTCGTTGTTCCGGGCCATGTTTTTTCTCAACGCGATACGCATTTTAGAATTTCATTTTCTGCTCCAATGGAAGCGCTTGAGCGGGGAGTGGAGATACTACAACGATTGTCACGCTAGGAACTGATTGTGAGTGTATCTGAATATCTTGCAGTAAAGCCCGAGGACCATGAGGTTTCTGTCCTGCGACAGGAGTGTCGTGCCGATGGTGTGCACGCTATAACATTGGGTGGCTTTACCTGGGACTTCGAGGACGAAATACCAAGAAACCAGGAGGGAGAGCTTCGTTTTTCTTTCGAGGGTGTTCGCGAGAACACGCTTAGTGTGGGGAGCCGGGCTAAAGACATAGGCCTTAGTTTTGAGCACCCGATACTCTGGGACTATGGGCCGACCGGCAGTATCTTCGGTAATGCGCCCTTACCGGATCCGCCAAAGTTTTATTTTGATTTTCATAATCTGGTTTCCTATCGGCTGGGCGTACCGAGAAACCCGAATACCTATCTGAACTTTTCAAGCAGTCTGGACGAATGGTTACAGTTCGTCTATTCGAGGACCTTTCAGCTCCTTGGCGCGCCCATGGAAATTGCAAGCAAAGCGGCAAAGCTACTGGAAGCTCAGGCGGCAGACTTTACTCTCCTGCCGGATGAAGCGAAGGAACATCCAACGCTGGCAGTACTGTTTTTGGGAAATTCCTGGATAGTCTTTGAGAAAGGTGGGGTCGTGCGGCAGGAGACTTCTGAAGGTTCGGAATAAGCCCGGGATTCAGGGAACACTCTAAGGGCTCGCACTCAGCTCGCGAATATAACGCTCAACTTCCTCCTCCGGAAAGGCGTTTCTTCGTTTCAACAGATACTCGGGAAGCCTGATTTCCTGACCCAGATAGAGCATGTCGGGGTTCTCTATACCGTTTATCCTCGCGATACGTCCTGCGTTATCAGCATTACCCGTGTACCAGGAGGCGATGATTCTAAGGGTTTCCCCGGGATACTTAACCATATGCGATACGTCGCTTCCCGTCGTTGAGGATGGAGAAGAAGAAGTCCTCGGTATATCACGAGAGGCCGTAATCGGAACCTTTCGAGCTTTACCCAGGCCACTCGTCTGCTGATTTTTTTCCCGAGCCAATGACGCTAAGGTTCTTGGCGCCTTCTTTGTCGGCTCAGGCACATTCGCTTCCTTCTTCACCACATCTCTGGCGACGCGCGACGGAGGCGTTTCGGAGAGCTTGTTTCTTACCGGAGGTTCTGTGGCGATTTCCTCGGGCTGGTTCAGGTAGGAGTCGATTGAGATTTCCGGGTTGCCCGGAGCATCTGGGTCGCGCTGTGCGAGCGCGGGCTTTCCCGGGAGGACACCGGCGAGTTTATCAAGAATTGCAAAAGGAATTTTCTCGGGGCCTCGAATTACCCAGGCGACGTCGCGCTCTTCAAAGACATACCCCTCGCGATTATCCATGTAGAAGAAGAATATGCGCATGGGGCTGAACCATTCCTGCCGAATCTCAACAGCATCCGGTTCTCCACGATAACTAATGAACTTCTTAATCAGCGGGCTTGCGTCTTTCTCCAGGGAGAGAAACATGTTTGCGGCGATGAAAGGGTTTTCCTTACTCAGCGCAACCGGCCCCTCGTTGGCAAGCTCCTCGCGCAGGTAGTTCGGGCTCACGCTGCTGCAGGCTACACAGAGTAGAGCGATGGGAAACAGCACAAGAATTTTGGGTAGAAATCTCAAGCACATAGCCACCTATTCTATACCGATATGCTCTGATTCGCAATAAATCGGGCCAGGGGAGGCTGTGGACAGCTGAATCTGCCCCGGAAAGCGGTCCCGGGGCGATTTTTTGGGTTTCTACCGTGTTCCCGGGGTCTTAGGTTCCCGGGGAAGCTCTGCCTAGGCTATGCAGACACCGCGCATATCTTTGAAATTTTCGACCACATTTCCGGTCCCGCGCACGATCGCAGTCAGCGGATTTGCAGCACGAAGGAAGCGGATATTGGTTTCGAGGCTGAGCCGCTCCGGAAGACCGGCAAGCAGTGCTCCACCACCGGCAAGGTAAATACCCTTGTTGATGATATCCTCCGCAAGCTCCGGGCTCGTGCGCTCGAGTGCGCGATGCACTGCTTCGACGATGGCAATCACCGGCTCCTTCAGCGCTCTGCGCACTACTGCGTCGTCGATGATCATTTCTCTTGGTGTTCCAGTCGCCAAATCTCTGCCGAAGACTTTTAGCTCACGGGTCTCAGCCATCGGCATAGCCGAACCGATGCTGAGCTTTACTCGCTCTGCTTCGAAGGTGCCGATTTGCAGATTAAAGGCCCGGCGGATGAAGTGCTCGACCGCATCATCCATCTCGTCCCCTGCAATTCTCACTGACTCAGAGTATACGGTAGCACCCATGCTGATGACTGCGACTTCAGTGGTTCCTCCACCAATGTCTACGATCATATTACCGCCGCATTCCTGAACGGGCATGCCCGAGCCGATAGCTGCGGCCATTGGCTCTTCAATCAGATGAATTTGTCGCGCGCCGCTGGCTAGGGCTGCATCGATTACCGCTCGCTTCTCCACCATGGTCACCCCTGACGGGATGCTCACTACGAGCCGGGGACGTCTGAGTTGCCATTTGCGCGACACTCGCGTGATGAAATCTTTTATCATCAGATGAGTAATCTCAAAATCGGCGATTACACCATCTTTCATCGGCCGGACGCAGCGGATGCGCCGCGACGTTTTACCGTACATATCCTTTGCTACCGCACCGACGGCGACGGGCGTTCCGTCGTCCTCCGAAACGGCGACGACACTGGGCTCGTTCAGGACAATGCCCCGGCCTCTGACATAGATCAGCGTGTTCGCCGTTCCAAGGTCCATGGCCATGTCTTGTCCGACCCAACCGTCAAAGAATCCCCGAAAGCCGCCGAAGCGCTGGGGGGACGGCTCGGGAAGCGAAGCCTCCTGAGTGCGAATGAGATCATGCTGCACGAGTCCCGTAGTTACGTTGACTCCCTTCATCGTACGCTCCGCAGAGGTGTTACCAATTTCCAGCATTTGCCACTTCCCTCATTGCTGTTGTTGTCTCTAATTTCGCATTCTTCGACTGCGTGTCCTGACTGAGATTTGTCTGCATCTCCAATGCACTTGCGTCAAGCTGCGCTCTTGTTCTCGCCATAAGTGTCTCAAGATCGCCCTGTCCGTTTCGCGTCTCGTCACTCGCGATACGCACTGAAGAACGGATTATCTGGCCGAGGGTATTCGAAACATCGGCGGTATTGCTGCCTGTCTCAATACCGAAGTCTTCCGGGCGCATGCGTTCAAGCAAGCGGAGAATTCTCGTTCGGATTTGCTCGGCTTCAGATTTTTCCGCGAGGATAACGACCTGTGAGTCATACAGGGCGCAACTCAGGGAGGGGTGGCGGCATAGTTGCTGAATCAGACGCAGAACTTTTTTGCTGACTGAAATCGCAATTTCAGTGCCGAAGAACTCCTCAAGGCGTGCACCGCCAGAGAATGAAACGCGAAGCAGCGTCAGGGTGTCCCGGCTGCCTCGGCCGCCGGCAAATGAGCCATGTTCCGAGAGACGGGCACGGGCGCGTATGGCAAAGTGTTTCCAGGACATTCCTCGGGGAGCGTTCTCATTTGCCTTGCAGCGTTCTTTAAGACGTATGCGCTCCAGAGTGAGTCCGGTGGCCTGCGCAATTTTTTCCAGGGATTCAATCTCTTCCGCCTGAAAAGCATTGTATGGCTGACTCAATACATTGAGGGAGCCGGCTTCAGCACCTTCGCAGTGAAAGGGGATGGACAGAAAACTACGCTGTTTACTGTCGCTGTTTGGAGAAGAAAGAACCACCCTGTCGGCGCAGATGACTTTTTTGTGCTTGCAGACCAGCTCGATGAGGCGGTTTCCGACCATATCGGTCTTGCTGGACGAGTAAAAGGTTCCCGATCCGACACCACCCTCTGCCGTGGTCATCACCACCAGCGCGTCTCTCTGAATCAGGGACGTGGGCAGGGAGGCGACGAACTCCAGCAGCTTGCTCTCATCCTCAAACTCGAACAGCTTTTCCGTGATGCGCGGAAGAAGCGCCGGAGTTCCCGTTTTCGGTGCGGAGGCAGATCGCGTCACCAGTTTAATCAGCGAAGCCGCCTGCTGGGCGCAGTCGGAGAGAATCTTTTCAGTTATCTTAGCAAAAGCGTAACTCTTTTTGCTGTCTACTGCGATCACGCCCAAAAGCTGTTCCCCATCTAGTATGGGGACAGCGATGAAACTTTTCAGGTCCTGATCCGAACCGTAGTAGAGGAGGGTGCTGGCGTCACGCTCAAACGGACAAACCGAAATTCGCACCGCGTTCTCAGCAGTCCAGCCCACCAGGCCGCTACCGACACCTATCTTCACGTCCTTGAGGAAGTCGCGGCTTAGCGAGTGGGAGCCAACAATGCGGAGAAACTCCGCGCTTTCGTCGAGAAGGAAGATTGATACCGTAAATGCCTCAGTGACATTTGCGATGAGTTCGGCGAGCCGATTCATATGTTCATTCAGTGACTCAGCGGCCGGCGCTTTTCTGTTTGTTTCTTGTTCACCGCCGCTTGTCGTTGTGCTGGCGCCTGTCGCGGGCTTGGCTCTGCCTCCGAAAGCAGAACTGCCTGGCGGAACACTCGGCGCCTCACGTCGCTGACCTGCATGCGCCTCCCCACGATTCGGGGCGCTGCCCTTTGAGGAAGGCATGTTCGAGTTACTCTTAAGCGTATGACGGTCGGTGAGGTAGAAGATGTCTTTGGTGCTGCCGGTCATTTGCTACCTTTCTTGTCGTGTTTTCACCTGCAGGTTTGTGTCTTCAAAGCCGGCTCGGGAGAATTCCAGCGGAAGAGGGAGGCCGAAATGCAGGGTATTAATTCAGTGTGCAACCCGGCAATATGACTCTCGTTAACCTGCGCAGTGTCCTAACGTTAACTAACTTAAAGTAACACCCTAGCAGGGCAAGGACAAGCCGTAAAGCCTCTGGCCGATCATTTCCGGGGGCTTCCTCGCGCCCCAATATCGCTGCAGTGCAGCGGGCGCAGGGGCGCCAAGCAGTCGGAAGGGATGGACGGATTAGGGGAGCGGATTTTTACCGGGAGTGCGGCACACCTGCGTGGGGCAGCAGCGATTCTCGGAAAGATAGGGACTGTCTGTTTAGCGTACGCTGCAGCGCCAGGGCGTATCAAAACGCGCTGGCGCATGCAGGTCCGTTCGCTGCTACAGTCTTTTATTCACTTGCGGCTGAGGACTCCTGCCGTGAGCGACGTGGTGAGGATTCGCGCTTTGAAGAGCTGTCCTTCTTCTCTCCACGATCGCTTTTCTGGCTGTCGCGGCTTTTTGACCTGCCTTCAGTTTTACCCTGCGAGCTGCCAGAAGACTGAGGCTTTGATGAACCGCCAGAACCTTCTCCGCGGTCGCGAGAACTGCCTCGAGCATTTCTGGATCCTCTTCGTCGAGAGCCTCTGTTTCCTCCGCCGGATGAGTTGCCGCCTGAGGAATTCCCTCCACGTCTGGATTTTGAACGCGACCCTCGAGACCGGCGGCGAGAGGAATCTCCGCGTCTTCGGTTTCCTTTGCGATCCTCCTGCGTCTCTCGCTCTTCCCGGCCGGCATTACGACTGATGCGAACTTCCTCGCCCTTTGAGGTAACGAGTTCGAGCTCATACTGCTCGGGCTTCATACGTCCGTCAGCAAAGATAATGATCCTTGTGCCGGAACGCTCTTCAAAATCAGCGAGAATCGCACGCTTATCATTAAGCAACATCAGCGCTGCCCCAGGGGACATGTGCGCCTTAATCGCATCGATGCCACCGGCGAACACAGAAGCCTGAATTTTTCTCAGTGCTTCGAGGGCCGCGGAGTCTGATGTTTTAACTCTTCCTCGACCCGTGCAGTGCGGGCAAACCATGTGACTCTGACTATTCAACGAAGACTTCAAACGCTGGCGCGACATTTCCAAAAGTCCGAATTTCGAAATTCTGCCAACTTCGATCTTCGCTTTGTCGGAGCGAACTGCGTCTTTCAGGGTTTTTTCAACAACCTGTTTGTGCCGCTTATCCACCATATCGATAAAATCGATTACGACAAGGCCACCAAGATCTCTAAGTCTAAGCTGCTTGGCGATAACTTCAGCGGCTTCTTTATTGGTTTCAAACGCGGTCTGTTCAACGTCCGACTGCCCTGTTGAGCGACCCGAGTTTACGTCGACCGCCACAATGGCTTCAGTAATGTTGATGACAATTGAGCCACCGGAAGGCAGGATGACTTCCGGTTGATTTGTCTCTTCGATCTGAGCATCGAGATGGAAGCTCGAGAAAAGCGGCTGCGGCTTGTCGTAGAAAGTAACGCGCTCCTCGAAGTTAGGTACTATCTTACTGACAAACTCTTTTGCGTTGTCGTAGATATCTTTGTTGTCGATGAGGATCTCTTCTATCTCGGGCGTCAGGTAATCACGGATGGTCCGAATAGAGAGGTTGCTTTCCTTGTAGAGCGCGATTGGTCCGCCCGGTTCAAGACTTTTTTGAACGATGTCTACCCATGTATCTACGAGGGCGTCCAAATCTCTTTGAAGTTCTACCGAGCTTTTGTTTATACCTGCAGTTCTGACAATGACCCCCATGCCCACGGGAATCTTCAGACTTTGAACTGCCTGGCGTAATCGCTTGCGCTGCCCCTCATCCACGATCTTCCGGGATACGCCGCCACGCTGATTGCCGACCATGAGGACGAGATAGCGACCAGGAATTGAAATGTTTGTGGTAAGCGTCGCGCCTTTGGCTGCGCGCTCATCTTTTACTACCTGAACTACCAGGTGCTGATTGGGCCTCAGGCCGTCCTGGATAGCCACGCGCTGGCTCTGACGCTGTTTTGATCCATTCTCTTCCTCGTCCTCATCGCTGTCGCTGCTCTGTTCAGGACGGGAAAAATACGAGGGGTTGATGTCGTTGATTTGCAGAAAACCGTTTCTACTGGAGCCGATATCAAGGAACGCAGCCTGAAGACTCGGTTCGATTCTGGTGATAGGTGCTTTGTAGATGTTTCCTTTTGAAAGGGAGTGGTCTGCTCGCTCGACCTCGAGTTCCAGTAAGGTGTTATCTTCGATGACCGCTACTCTACATTCCTCGGGGTAGAGCGCATTTATAAGCATCCGCTTTGCCATAGCATCTTGTCCTAGTCTATGGGGGCGAGTGACTCAGAATGTCGGCGGCTTGCTAAGAGTGCACGGCATATGCGCAGGTCTGGCGCGTATGCCAGGGACTCAGGCGAACAGCAGGAAGAGAGGCGCATGCGTAAGGGCAACGAATGCCTCGCTCAAAGACCTCTCTTCGTTCTCAGGAAAATGAAACAAACTAGTTCCGTTTTCTGTTGCTGTACTATGCCTGGCGTTTCCCATCAGGTGCGATACTCTTTTTCTAAACTCTCGTTTGTTCGCCTTCCGCCGCTAATCGGCTCGAGCGGTATGTGTCTTTCTGGAATGGGCTTAGTAGGGGACCTGGGGAGAGAAAGGATATAGAAAGAATAAGATGAAGGGGATAAAAACCGGATCAATCTGGTTTTGCCGCCGGGCTTAGCCCTGTGGCGTATCGAACATTCATCGCAATAGTGGGGTCGGTCATGGTTCTGCTTGGTTCCCTTTCCAGTTACCTTTACAAGTTTCTGTTAAGAAACCTGTGCAGTGCGAACCTGACTTCTGCCGTCTATTTCGCCTCTCAATGGCGGGGTTCTCTTCAGCTCAGGCCCCACGATACGTGGCGCGTAAAACCGGAGCTACCCATCGATGTATGTGCGACCTCCCTTACTCGTTTATTTCATTCGTTCATCTGAGACTGTTACTGATACGCACATTGAATTGAATGTTGTATCAACGTGGGAGTATTTCAATGCAACGGTCTCTGTTGTAACTACTACCGTTCCTAATACCCGCATTCTCAAATGTTCTTCCTCACGCACCGTTCTTACAATCGAAGCGGTGCCCTGGTCTTGCTTTCTCGAGAGCAGGCTATGCTCCAAAATTACAAGACCTTTTCGAGTCCTTTTGTATACTAAGCGCTCTCAGACCGACCTATGCCACGCGAAAACCGTTAGCTGGTCTTCTGTCGTCAAACACTCCTCATTGTTTCTCAAATAATCCGCTTATCCGGAGCTCTTTTCCCGCAAAGTGCGTCTATGCTCTTTGTTTCTGACGCTCAGTGCTTGCGTACTGCCGTTTGTATCAACCGTACCGGCTCCGCCTAAACTCTCGTGGTAAATCTAAAGGTTATGCCTTTCCTATAAGTTGTTACGGGATAGTTCAGCCAATCGCTGCATCTCTATCCCTGCGATAATGTGATTCTAAAAAAAATTCATTCTTCGTGGCGGGGCGTATCCCCCATCCCTGTGAGAATTTTAAAAGGTGAAAATTCCGCTTAGCCGCACAATGTCGAGCTAAATAGTCGGGAAAGAGCCGTGTTTTCTACTGCCTGGATAGTCCTTTTGATATCCAAACGAGCGATGCAAAGTCCCCAAACGGACCGCAGCTGCGCTGCATTCTGCCTGCTACGGTAGCGTCCCGAGATATTGTCTGGGACATGCTCAAGGCCTCATCAGCAAAAAACTCAAGGGTTAAAACAACTTGCTAAACCAAAAGCAGAAAACTTATCAATAATTCCCGAACCTTAGTATATCGCATGCACGCGCGTATGCCAATATTGGACATTGGAGCCAGCGATACCGAAGAATTATTGCTGCGGTTCTTTACTGAGGTGCTCACGCCTCTCTCTAAAATTACGATGCCGACTACTCGGAGAGAGATTTTGGAAATTCGACGAGCGTTTCGGAGGCAGTCGGCAGGTCCGGCGGCTAAGGGGTCACTCAGGCCGGGCAGGGAAGGCGCTCTGCCCAGGTTCTCAGCTTATTGGGATTGGTCCAGGGGGAGCGACCCCAATCAGTTTCAAGGCAGTAGCGAAAAATTTGCTCGGCGTATGAGGTGAACAGAGGAGCCTCTGCCTGGGCGCCAGGCAATACGAGTTTCGTCTGGCTGCAGTCAAACCGAGGATTGGTGATCATATACGGAATGAACGGCATGGTCTTTCTGAAGATCTTAAGATGGTCTGAGACCAGCTTTTCAAGTTGTAGCAGTCCCTCGTAGGCTGCCGAGAAAGAGCTGATCGCACGAGTGATAAGTTCAGGGGACACAAATGCCGGCACATTTAGTTTCTTTGCCGTGTAGAGGTGTGCCGTTCGGATCACGAGGTCGAGAATTTCGGCCGGGCTTGATTCCCGTCCGATGCCGGCACAAAGGTGGTAGCAGGCTCCTGATTCACTCGATACTTTACTGAGATCCTGAATCGCATCAGCGACGAAATCAATCGGGACTACATCAAACGGTGCGCTTGGCCGGGCCGGCACCGCGTTCAGTAAACCGCTCAGGATGAAACGAACCGGAACGTAAAGCACGTTAAACGCCGAGGTTTGCCCGGTAATACTGTCACCAACCACAATGCTGGGACGGTAGATTGTCGTCTGAATGTAATCTGACGAAGAGCGGACCAGCCATTCTGACTCGGCCTTGGATTGTTCATAGGCATTGCGGAAACTCACATCGCGTCGGAGTTCGCAGGGCTTAACCGTGCGCTCTGTGTTGCCAGCGACGTACGCAGTTGAAACATGGTGGAAGTGTACTGCCTTCTCGGATGCGGTCTGCTCCTTGAATAGGCCGGACTCCCGCTGAGCGTGTGATTGGGCCAATTCCGCGAGCCTGAGCACCTGCCGGGTTGAAGCGACGTTTGCCGTTCGAGCCGCCTCAAGCTTTTGATCAAGGCTGGTGCTTGCCGCGCAATGGTAGAAGATACGCATTTCTCTTGCGAGTTGCGCGAAAGCTTCGGCACCGATACCGAAGTCATCCTGACAGAGATCGCCACGCAGTACGCGAACTCGAGAGAGGGCATCTTTCACGTAGTGCGAACCTGTTCTGCCCCTGTTCTTTTCGGAAGAATTGTTCTTTTCAGAAGAATGTTGTGAGGCCGAACCCTCGTTGTTTTCGCCGGTAGCGAAAATGTCTTCAATGACCTGGCGAATCCGAAGTTCTGCCTCATGCTGAGTGTTCGCACGAACGAGTACTGTAAACTTCGCCCCGGGTTCACTGACAAGCAGTCGAGCGAGAAGCTGGCTACCAAGAAATCCGGTCGCACCGGTAATAAAGTACATCAAAAAGGTCGCTTGTTCTTCTGTTGTTATACCCGTATGTGATCTACGACTTCTAGCTCAAAAAAGCGATTTCCGGCAACTTAATGCAAGCCGGCCTCTCTACCGCCGAGTAGGCGTCCCGGCCAGGACCTGCAATGTTGTATGTCCTTATTATATAGACAGTCACTGGCCAGAGCCAGTCGCGTTTTTCTGATACGGAGTTTCTGAATACTACGATGATCCTTCCTCCACCATGTGGTGCAGGAAACAGAGTCTGCTTCGGAGAAAAGTCGTGTAGAGAGTTTTGGACTACGCCAGGTTCCTGATTTTCGGGAGAATCATCAGGCAGGTTTACTTCGCGCTCATGAAAGGTCGGTCGTCGTTTCTTCCCGTGTAGCGCTGGTCCCAGGACTTCACTTCGTTCTGTCCCCAGGAACTGGATTCGTATACCTCGCTCCTGAGTCGGTCGAGTTCGCGCTGGTTTTTGCTGATCATCCGAGCTTCACGCACCACGACTTCACGTTCTCGTGCCACCTGAATATTTCGCTGATTTAAGACCGCACCACCAAGGAGGCCGAGGCCACCTCCGATTGCCGCATTTACCGCAATGTTTTTGCCCTTATTCCCGACTTTCTCGCCCAATACCCATCCGATACCGCTTCCGATACCCGTTCCAAGAAGGGTTCCGAATAGTCCTTCCTGCGATGTGTAGTTTCGGGCAGAGCAGGCAGAAGTACTGAAAATAATTGCCGTTCCTAAAAGGAGGTTAAGCGCAGTTCGCATGGTAAATCACTCGATAATTATTCGGGTCGTCCGTTCAATTGTAGAAATCCGTGTGGGGTATGCTCCTGCCTCTGTGGAGAAAGGTAGTTATTACAGCTACTTACCTACCGCAGTGTAAGTAGATAGCCTTTTGTTCCCACTCACTACTCTGTTATGGGGATATGGTTCTCAAGCGTTACCTGGGATTGCGCCTACTTTTGCGACAAGCCTTTGTCTGCGGATATGCCCCTGGTGACAATGAAGGGGACTTTTGCCCGAATCGTCCGGCGTAGGGACCGAAGACGGCGGTCGCTTTTATGCGATTTCCTGCTCGTCCGGTCTCTGCCTGCCGCTGTCTACTAGCTAGCGGTGGTCTATGCCGTAGCTAAGCACCGGAGGGCGTGGCCCTGTTGAGAGCGGCATTTTCGGACGGAGTAGGATACTTGTGAAGATTCTCTATAAGTGTTTAGGTTGCTTGGCGTTATTTCGTCGGATATTCTCGCGTTGGTTCGCTTAGGTCGCGCGCTCTTCTGTTCGGTAATTCCTTGCTATTCGTAACGGTGCTTTGGTGATGCAAAAGAAAATACTTGTGATTGATGACGATATTACTTCGCTTGATATCGTTTCCTTTCTGTTTGAGGAAAAGGGTTTCCTCGTAGAGCGCTGCACTGATGGCTTCTCCGCAATTGAACAGGTAAAAAAAGAACATCCGGATCTCATAATCGTAGACCTGATGATGCCCGGTATTAATGGCGTCGACACTGTCAAAGAACTGCGATCTCAGGGAGTGAGTTCTCCGATTATCGCCTTTACCGCCGTCGATGAACCGATCCTCCACAAAGAGGCAGAGGAGGCGGGCTGCAACACGGTCTTAACCAAGCCCTGTCGTTCTGAAAAGCTGGTCGAAACCATTCACCGCTTGCTGCCCGATTCCTAGCTAATACGCTTTGCTGCCGTCCACAGCGGCGCAGGCTTCGGAGACATTCCCCCGCCAGAGCATCTGCAGACGTTAGGCCTGTGCGCTCACTGCGCACAAGCTGGTGTTAGAACGCGGCCACTCCTAGATTGCTTCCGGGGATGCAGGGTCCAGACTGAGCAGTCGATTTTTCTCGAGTGCCGATATCTGCCTCATCATTCCCGCATCCGAGCGCTTTGCGGTCGGAGCAAAAAAGCCCAGCACACCTAACCAGATTCCCCCCAGGCAGAGAAGGTCTTCCGGCTGTACGGCTTCGCCAAATGCCGCGACAGCGACCAGCCACATCAGCGTTGGCAGCAAGTAGGATGCGAGACCCATGCACTGCATGGATACCTGCGGGGCTGCACGAAGCAACATCACCATGGGAATGACCGTTATTGCACCAGAGATGAGCAATAGAACGTTTTCGGCATTTGTATCACCCCAGAAAGATGGACGGGCGAATCCCTCGCCCGCTACCTGTCCGAGCGCGAGGGCCGATACCACCATGAAACAGCATTCGAAAAACAGACCAGCGACGGGGCAGGGCTTGTTGATTTTCCGAATGAGTATATACGTGGCAAATGAGCCACCCAGAACCAGGGCGATCCAGGGGAAGACACCGAGCTGCAAGACCTTCAGTGCGACTGATGCCGCTATCACCATGAGGGCGAGCTGCTTGCGTCGCGCCAGCTTCTCTCGGAGGAACAAGGCGCCCAGTATGATGTTAAACAGGGGAAGGAGAAAGTAGCCGAGGCTCGCTTCCATCACGCGCCCCTGAGCGATAGCCCAGAGGTAGGTGTGCCAGTTGATCGCAAGCAAAGCAGAAGAAGCCAGTATGGCAACAATGTTCTTTCTGTTTTTTAGTATCTGCCGGAGTCCCTCTCTGTGTTTTGACAATATCATGAGCAGCATAAGAGCAGACCACAGGGCTCGGTGGATCAATATGCGCTCTGCCGGCGTCTCCTGTAAGAGCTTCCAGAATAAGGGGGATACTCCCCAGATTACATTTGCCGCCAGCACCCAGAGTATAGCGTGTCTGTTCGTGTTCACCTTTTTTCTCCACTGCGTACGAGCGCGGACCTACGTCCGCGCGGAAAACGAGAAGCTGGAGCAGTCACGGAATAAAATCCTCTGATGATTATCCGAAGGCTGCTTCAGTTCACTTAGTTCACAAGGTGAGGGTGCTGCTGCGTCCAGACAATGGGCCTTGTAAATTGGCGGATAACTGAGACAAAGCGTTGTCGATTGTCGAGAAATCCGGCGGAGAGTGATGCGGAGCGAGTGAATACCGCTGTCTTTTCCAAAAAAGAATGAAGATAGCCCGGGGTATTTGTTGATTTTTGGGGAAATCTTCGGGGCTCTTCACTGATCTCGTTGACAGTGCCATGCTTCGTGCTTACGTCGTTACTCAATGGGGCTGTGAGCATCGAGAGCGTTGCGTGAGCTTTGATTAGGGATTCTTGGAGATTTGGTTATGAGTGTTTCTTTAGATCGCCTCGACAGGCGGATATTATTCGAACTCGATTGTAACTCTCGACGTTCATTGTCTTCTCTTGCTCGGCAGGTGCGTTTGGGGCGTGATTTGGTGTCCTATCGCATAGCTCGCCTGAAAGAACAGGGCGTTCTCGATAACTGTACTGCGATGATCAATCCGTACAAACTGGACCTGACCGTATATCGCACGTATTTGAAACTTGAGGCCGATAAGGAACGCTGGGCTCAGTTTGTTCGCCATTTGGATCTGCATCCGCGAACCTCCTGGTTAACGGAGTGTTACGGGCGATGGGATGTGGTTTGGAACGTGCTCGCGGCAACCCCAAAGGAAGTATACGATCTTCAGGATGTCTTGTTTTCCAAGTTTAGTGACATCATCGTTGGTTATAACGTCTGTACCCTGGTCAACTATTGGCGATTTCCGAAGAAATACCTAATCGGTACCTCCGTTGATGATATCAGGGGCTGGCAGTTTGAGTTACCTGAGTTCACCACGGGAACCACGCCCCTTGAGCACGAGCTGGATGATATAGAGCGAGGGCTGATACGTTTGCTTTCCGCCGATGCGACCCTCAGCTTTGTGGATCTTGCCGAGGCGTTGAAGGTAACCCCTGCAATAGCGAAGTATCGCACTGAAAAACTCGAGGAGCTTGGTATCATCGCCGGCTACCGGGTTAATTTGAATCGCGAGGCGCTGGGTCAGACCTTGTTTACTGTGCAGGCATCGCCGCGAGATTTCGTTGCAGAAAATGAGGCGGAATTTCATAAATTCTGTCGGGTCCATCCTCAGATAACTGCCTACACGCAGCAGCTTGGAGACTGTAAGATAGAGTTTGAGGTTGAAGCCAGGGATTACGCTGAGTTCAGCAAGGTGATCGACGAAATAAGAGAACGTTTCTCTCGTTATCTCCGCTCACTCGACTATCTGATGGTTAAGAAGGATTACTTTCACAGAACTCCTTCGCATATCGTGCCCGTTGGTGCCGCTGAGCTGAAGGCACCCGCTGATTTTTACGAACCCGAACCGCTAATACATGCGGCGGTCGCATAGTGAACACGGTTCCTTGCTGCCTGGCGGCGGCAGGGAACCAATTGTCCCCCGGGCTATTTGTCCCCCAGGGCTAAATTCTGCGCCAGAGTAGTCTCGATTATTTGAGCAGCTCTCGACTGATGACGAGGCGCTGTATCTGATTGGTGCCTTCGACAATCTGTAGCATCTTAGCATCCCTCATAAGACCCTCCACGGGGTAGTCTCTTAGGTATCCTGCCCCACCAAAGATCTGCACCGCGTCAGTGGTGATCGCCATCGCGGAGTCCGTCGCGAAGCACTTTGCGATCGAAGCCGGGCCGTTTGACGATGTGCCGTGGTCGAGTAAGGCCGCCGCGTTTCGAGTGAGCTCTATGCTCGCACGAAGTCGGATTGCCATATCGGCAAGCATGAACTGTAGTCCCTGAAAGTCTGAGATGGGTTTTCCGAACTGTTTGCGTTCCTGCGCGTAGCTCGTAGCCAGTTCCAGGGCATGGGCGGATACGCCACAGGCAGCCGCAGCGATATTCACTCGTCCGCCGTTCAGGCCGGAGAGCGCGATTTTGTATCCATCTCCCGCTTTGCCCAGCATTGCGCTCTGCGGGACGCGGCAGTTCTCAAAGAGAACAGAGGCAATCGGGGAACCTTCACAACCCATTTTGCCTTCTTTTGCACCGAAGCTTATTCCTTCTGATGTCGCCGGGACAATGAAGGCAGAGATGCCGCGCTTGCCTTCATCACTAGTTCTTGCAAACACGAGATACACGTCTGCCTGACCGCTGCTCGTAATATATATTTTCTCGCCGTTGAGGAGGTATGCATCACCCTGTGATATGGCACTGGTCTTTAGCGCAGAAGCATCGGAGCCGGCCGAGGCCTCGGTCAGGGCAAAGGCACCGAGTTTTTTTCCTGCAGCCATGTCCTGAAGCAAGGCGAGGTGAGTCTCGTCTTCGATCCAGGATGAGATAAGCTTGCAGACCATCAGATGTACCGAGAGATAAATGGCTGGCCCCATCTCGGCGCGAGAAATTTCAAACAGCGCGGTGGCAATACTCAGGGCATCAAAGTCAGTGCCACCGAACTTTTCCGGGAGTGACATGCCGCTCAGTCCCAGCTTTGCCATATCTTCGAAATCCGCTCGCCGGTATTCTATCTCGTCGTCAGCATGTCGGCTTGCCCGCTCCTGCGCGTATTTTGCGACGACTGAGCCGAGTTCGCGTAGTTCACTGCTATCTAAAGGGGAGGTGAATGAGTTCATTGTGTCCTGCTTCTTCTTGGTCCCGCACAGTTGGTACCATACGCACGCGCTGTGGGCTTTCGCAATTGCCAGCTCACAGAGACGCGAAATCCCGGGGAGAATTGCGACCGATTTTGTGTCACAACGCGAGGCGAGGTTGCTCAGGGGGGTAATTCTGCGCGCATAGCCTGATTTCCCCTAAAATAAGACGTTTTTCGTCGCTGGGGCGGCAAGGCCCCGAAATGTCTTACAAACTACTAACAAATTTTTCATTGCACGCTTTAGGTCCTGCGGGTAGAGCATGTAGGTAACCCCCTTAGGGGTAAGGGGGTAAACAATGCGGATGAGGTTGAGGATAGAATCTTAAAGAGAAATGGTCTTTGGCACCGGTAGAGAGGCCTGTGTCCATATGTGGATCATCATCTAAGGAGGCAGGAAGCATGCGTACATTAAGTTCATTAGCGGTTGTTGGGCTTGCCGCCCTTTTACCGCTTTCTACACCGGCGATGGCCGATGATAGTGCCGGGAAAGTTACATATAAAGATGGTCTGCGGATTGCTGCTGACGACTTTGATGTGAAGTTCAACGTTCAGTTGCAACCTCGGTTCACCTACACTGACAACGATGTTGAGAATCGTATCGCTAACGGCGCTGAGAGTGCCGACGCGGACACTGCAAGCTTCGACCTCCGTCGTGCTCGCTTCGTTATCAGCGGTAACGCCCTCGACAAGAAGTTCAGCTTCAAGTTGCAGAACGACTTTGCCAGCAGCAGTGGTGGCGGAGACATGAAGGATGCCTGGATCCAGTGGAACGGCGATGCTGTCAAAGTTAAGTTTGGTCAGTACAAGCAGCCTTTCGGTCGTGAAGTCAGGATTTCTTCCACAAAGCTTTTCTTCACCGACAGAACTGCCGTAACCGATCTCTTCGGAATCGAGCGTGCGCAGGGTGCTCAGGTTTCTGGTGCTCTCGGTGAGTTGGCCAACTGGTATGCTTCGGTTAACAACGGTAACTCCAGCGGGGAAGGCCGAAACCGAGAAGGGCAGGATAACAACGTTCAGGGTGTTGTCGCTCTTGACTTCTCCACCGAAGGGTATGGTAGCCGGGGTATGGAAGGTGACTTCCGTGAAGACGGTGCCTTCGCTGCAACTGCCGGTGCCGGTGTTGCATACGGAGAAGGAACTATCGACGGTCTCGGTGACTACAGCGAAGTTGACCTGAACGCCGACGTCGGTATCCGAGTTGAAGGTCTCGAGCTGTGGGGTGAGTACTACTACGCCACGGTTGATCCGGATGCAGGTGGAAGTGAAATCGATGCCAGCGGATTCTTCGTTTCTGCTGCATACAACATCGATGACACCTGGGGTGCTGGTGTTCGCTTTGCGCTTGAGGACAACGACGCTAAGCCAGCGATCGACACAACCACTGAGTATGCTGCGGTGTTGAACTACTTCATCAACGGCCACTACCTGAAGCTTCAGAACTCTGTTACGTTCACCGTCGACAGTGCTGAAGGTTCTGGTGAAGATGTTACCGACTTCGCATATGTTCTTCAGCTTGCTGGCTACTTCTAGTAGGTAGTATCTGAAGATACGAAAGCCGGGTCCTCTTCAGGGCCCGGCTTTTTTTTGTTTGTATCCCTGAACAGAGCATAGAATGCTCTATTCTCTCCTGTTTCTGACCCGAAATGCACCCGCTCCATTCGACCAGGGTCCGTTGCTATGGCATGATTGCCGCTGAGTTGCCCGGCACATACCCTTGATAACCTTAATTTCCGCTCACACTTTTCCCCTATGTCGACCTTTGAACGAGACACCGATTCATTAACCAAAGATGTCTTTGACATACTGGTCATCGGTGGCGGCATCGTCGGTGCTGCCTGTGCCTGGGATGCCGCCTTGCGTGGCTATTCGGTAGCACTGGTCGAGAAATCAGATTTTGGTTCTGCAACCAGCGCGGGCTGCTTCAAGATAGTCCACGGGGGCTTGCGCTATCTTCAGCATGCCAATATTCCTCGCCTGAGAGAGTCGATGTGCGAGCAGCGCACCCTGAGACGTATTGCCCGACATTTCGTTCGTCCCATGCCATTTCTTGTACCGACCTACGGAATGGGACTTAACAGTAAGTTGGCTCTCACCGCAGGCTGCTCTGTCTATGAGCTTCTTACTCTCGACAGGAATAATAATTTCGACGAAGAGGATACGATGCCGGGGCATCGACGGCTTTCGCGTGAGGAAGTGCTCGGCATAAGTCCCGGCCTGGCCAATGCTCCCCTGACGGGTGGGATTGTGTACTACGATTGTCAGATGACAAACTGTGACCGCCTGACTCTGGCGGTGGTGCAGTCCGCTGCGGAGGCCGGTGCGCAGGTGTGCAACTATGCCAGGGTGGTTGCTGCGCAACAGTCATCGGTGAGTAACTACGAGCAGAAGATCGATGCGGTTGAGGTCAGGGACGAATTATCGGGTGAGACTAAGACGCTGCGTGCGCGCTTTGTTGTCAATGCTACGGGTCCCTGGGCTCAGAGGCTTGCCAATACGGTGTTCGGAGAGAGGGAGCTCGAAGCAGCTCCGGTTTTTTCCAAGGGGATTCAGCTTGTCGTTCCAAAGTTTGTAGATGGGTATGCCCTGGCCCTGGAGAGTAAGTATCGGGACTCTTCCGCGGCGGTGAGTCGCGGCGGAAGGAGCTACTTCGTGCACCCCTGGAGAGGCCATTCGCTCGTGGGAACTTCGGATTCCCTATATGATGGCGATCCGGATGACTTTCGTATCGATGCTGAAGAGATAAAGGAACTTGTGCACGGCGTAGCCGGTGTCTACGAGGACGGGGTGTTGAAGCCTGAGTATGTTCGCTACGCCTTTGGGGGCTTGCGACCGGTGCATAGGAGTTCCTTATCGGCGGCTAATGAAGGGGATGCGACGGTTGCTCACAAGGACGTGGTGCACGATCATCTTGATCAAGCGAGTCGTATCGGCAATCTCATTTCCGTGCATGGCGTAAAGTATACGACGTTTCGGGCACTGGCGGAGAGAATTATTGATACCGTCGCTCATCGGATCGGGCCTGTGCTCAGTCTGAGCGAAGTAAGTCCGCAGCCGCTGTATGCTTCGCGTACAGCGAAGTCCAATCTGTATGGAAGCGTCTCCACCACCAAAGACGTGTTCCTTCATACGTTGCAAAGATCCGGTGCTGAACTTTCCCTGCCGCAGGCTGAGTACCTGTATTCAAATTACGGCGAGGCAGCTCACAGGATTGTTGAAATCATGCGCGATGAACCAGGGATGAGCGAGGTTCTGGGAGAGCGCGATGCACCGCTTGGTCAGGGCTCGAATTGCCTTGCGGCAGAAGTGGTCTATTGTGCGCGAAATGAAATGGTCGGCACGCTCGGGGATGTCGTGTATCGACGGACCGGCCTCGGAGCCCTGGGCCTTAGCGGTGCAATGCCGGAGGAGATCATCAGTCAGTGCAGTAAAGAGGCGCGCCTGGAGCAGCGCACATCCTTTGCGCGGAGCACGCTTGGCGAGGTGGCCGGGGTTCTTGGTGGGGCGCTCGGCTGGGATGAGGCTCGGCAGGCAGAGGAAGTCGAATCGCTCATGGCCGGATTGATCGCGCCGGATCTCTAGTACGGGCTAAATTGGGGGGGGGGCTGCCTGCTCTCTTGTTTGCAGCCAGAGGGCCTTATCTATCTCAAAATACGCGATAAATTTCTGAAATTCTTCTACGGTCAATCATCGTGTTCCCTATCTGCGCGGTATTTGCTATAGGATTAGGCAAGATTTCCCGGGCTCATGGCCCTCTATGCTAATTCATCGACGTTGGTAGTTCAGCAATGAATCCTAAATTCTTCACCCTGATGACGCGTTTCCTTTTTGTGGCCTGCTGTTTTTTGGCAATTGGGGCTGCTTCTGCAGAAGACGCCATGCCCAAGTACTCAGGTGCCGAACAAAGAGTGGAAAATATCACCTCAGTCGGCTCTGACTCCATGGGAGGCCTGATGCGCCGTTGGGTAGAGGCGTATCGTTTAGTTCAGCCGAAGGTTACGGTTCGCGCAGTCAGCCGCGGCTCTGCTACCGCGCCCCCCGCGCTTATCGAAGGGAGTGCCGATATCGGTCCCATGGCGCGAGAGATGAAATCGCGGGAGAAAGAAGAGTTTGTCGCGCACTACGGATTTGAGCCGACCGCAGTTCGAACAGCGATCGCCGCGGTGGCAGTGTACGTCGAAAAAGAAAATCCCTTAAACTCGGTGACCTTCTCGCAGCTCGAGCGAATCTATGCGGCGAATCCAAAGCGTGAGTCTTCGATGAAGCCCGCGATGGTCTGGGGAGATCTGGGGGTGAAAGGTCCGTATGCCGCAAAAAAGATCGTTGCCTTTGGACGTAGCGAAGGCTCGTACCTCCGTGACTATTTCAAGCAGCAGGTGCTTCTGCAGGGTCCTGAGCGCGCGGGTGTGATGAGCAGCGCAAGTGCAAGTGGAATGGTCGACGCGATTGAGGCAAATTCCGGCGGTATCGCGTATGGGGAGGTTTTGTCCGCTGATAAAATGAGCGGCCTGAAGTTGCTCTCTGTGCGTCGCGACAGCGATTCTCCTGCGGTAAAACCAAATCTTCAGAACATGCTTTCTCAGAAATATCCTCTCGCTCGCTTCCTGAATGTGTATCTCGTTAGAGAGCCGGGTGAAGCACCTGAGGAAGGCATTACCGACTTCCTCTCATTTATCCTGAGTAAGCAGGGGCAGGGCCTGGTTCAGCAGTCAGGTCTGGTTCCGCTTCCTGTTGAGACCGTTCTCAGCGAACGAGCAAAACTCAAGTAGGATTCTGCTCGCACCTTGGCGTAGGGCGTGCCCGTGTGCTCCGCCCTGCGCAGTCCTTGCGTATCTCGCTTATCATCAGCACAAAGCGTGTTTCAGCCTTGCGTGCCGGCGCGGTGAGTTTCCTTGCGCGCAGGCGCGCTGTGCTTTCTTACGCGCAGGCGCGGGGCTTTGAATTTCTATCGCTACCGCTCAGAAAGTGGTATGTAAACACTATCTTAGCCGGATACCCGGGCTCTCCTGGTGTAGCCTGGCAAGGTGGCTGATGGCGGTGCTTGTTAGAAGAGCGCTGCTTCTTTGAGTGAAATGAAAGAGCGCGTCGCCGCATGACGCCCGATTACTGGTATCTGATTGATGCAAATCCTTCCGGGGGCCTCTTATCCCCTTGGTGCACATTGGGATGGCTCCGGGGTGAATTTCGCCCTCTTTTCCGAACATGCGACACGTGTTGAGCTTTGCCTTTTCTACTCCACTGATGATGACTGTGAGTATGTTCGACTGGAGCTTCCTGAGCGAGAGCACCATGTGTGGAGTGGGTATGTCGCCGGTTTGAAACCAGGCCAGCTCTATGGATACCGGGTGTACGGCCCCTTTGATTCCAGACAGGGGCTGCTCTTTAATTCACATAAGCTGCTGCTTGATCCCTACGCCCGAGTCGTTGCGCGAGAGCCAAAGTGGGACGAGTCTTTGTTTCCTTACGAGCGCATGGGTGAGCAGACGCAGAGTTCAGGTATGCTGCCGTCGACGACAGATTCCGCTCCCTTTGCCGCGCTTGGAATGGTCGTCGATTCGGATTGGGATTGGGAGGGGGATGTCTGCCCCCAGGTTCCCTGGACCGATACCGTGCTCTACGAGACGCATGTTAAAGGCCTGACTCAGCTGCATCCTGAAATCGATCCAGCCTTGCGCGGTACCTACCTGGGCCTGGCGAGTGAGCCAATCATCGAGCATCTGAAATCATTGCAGGTCACTTCAATCGAGCTTCTGCCGATACATCAGCACTTTGTTGAAGAGCATCTGCATATGCGCGATTTGAAAAACTACTGGGGCTACAACACCCTGGGCTACTTTGCTCCCGACCTTCGCTACGGCACAGATCCGGGGGACCCGCTTAAAACGCTTGATGAGTTTCGCACTATGGTGAAGATACTTCACCGCCATGGTCTGGAGGTGATCCTCGACGTGGTCTACAATCACACCTGTGAGGGTACTCCGCTGGGGCCAATGCTTTCGTTCAAGGGGATAGATAATAGTTCCTATTATCGCCTCAGTCAGAGAGTTCCGCGATCTTATGTTGATTTTACTGGCTGTGGAAACACCCTCGACACACGACACCCTCGTGTGCTGCAGCTTATCATGGATAGCTTGCGTTACTGGGTCGAGGAAATGCATGTCGATGGTTTTCGATTTGATCTGGCAACTGCTCTGGCACGTGTTGATCACGACTATGACCCTTCATCGCCTTTTCTTAACGCCGTTCAGCAGGATCCTGTCTTGTCGAGAGTGAAGTTGATTTCGGAATCCTGGGATATCGGAGCGGGCGGCTATCAGGTCGGCGGATTCCCGGCAATCTGGTACGAGTGGAATGGTAAGTATCGGGATTCGATTCGCAGATACTGGCGGGGCGATGGTTATAGCAGAGGGGATGTGTCTACCCGGGTGGCGGGTAGCAGCGATCTCTTTCAGCATAATGGAAGACGGCCTCAGGCAAGTA
Source organism: bacterium (assembly GCA_030433295.1). GTDB lineage: Bacteria > Bdellovibrionota_C > UBA2361 > SZUA-149 > SZUA-149 > JAUIMJ01. Next base: position 23,439 of record JAUIMJ010000003.1, read on the forward strand.
TTAATTTTGTGACCTGCCACGATGGTTTCTCCCTCGTCGATCTCACCAGCTATAACTCCAAGTATAACGAGCACAATCGCGAGGATAATCGCGATGGTAACAACGACAACATGAGCTGGAACTGCGGGCATGAAGGGGAGACCGATGATCCTGAAGTTCTCGAGCTTCGCCTGAGGCAGAGAAAAAATTTCCTTTTTACTCTGGCGGTATCACTCGGTGTGCCCATGTTGAGGGCAGGAGATGAACTCAGTCAGACACAGAAGGGAAATAACAACGCCTATTGTCAGGATAATGAGCTCAGTTGGTTGTCCTGGGACCTGGATGAAGAGCAAAGAGAGTTCTTGCAATATACCCGAACTTTACTCTCTATCCGCAGCGCACACTCGATTTTCCGGCGTACGGAATTTTTCACGGGAAAAAGCGATCCGCGCAACGGGCGCAAGGATGTCACCTGGTATGCTGATGATGGTCGTGAGCTGGAAGGTGACGCCTGGGGGGCAGCCGATAGCACGATCGGTATTTGCTTTTCTCCTGCCAGTGCAGCAACGGACGCGGAGATGGTTCCTCCTCCTTTGTTGATTTTGCTCAACCCTACCCACGAATTGAAGTATTTTACTCTGCCGCAGGTGTCGGGAGTGCTTGCCTGGAATTTGCTAATTGACACCTATTCGCAGGGATATTCCGGTACAGGTCCCCTGCGGGAGCTAAAGGATTCATTAGAAATTCCCTCACGGACAGCATTTCTGTTTCAGGCCCTGCTTGATGAGTGATTTGCCTTGCGTTCCGTATTGTTGTTCACTTTGATGTACTAGAGAAACTAAACAGGGAGGAATATGCCTACATCGGAGCCATTCATTTCAAATCTTGACGAATACCTCTTTTCAGAGGGGACCCATTTGCGCACCTACGAAAAACTGGGTGCTCACTTCGTTGAGGTAGATGGTGTGCGTGGTATTCAGTTCAGTGTCTGGGCGCCGAATGCCCGACGCGTTTCCGTTGTCGGAGATTTCAATAACTGGGACGAGACGCAGGCGCCCATGCAGAGTGTGGCCTCTACCGGCGTCTGGACTACTTTTGTTCCCGGTGTGAGGCAGGGGCAGTCCTATAAGTTTGCTATTCACTCGCACGTCAACGACTACCACATGCTCAAGATTGACCCTTACGCCTTCTACGCTGAGGCACCACCGCGCTCGGCGTCGGTCGTTTGGAATCTTGAAGGGTACGATTGGGGTGATCAGAAATGGATGGAAGAACGTGCTGAGCGTCAGGCACACGACAAGCCTTTGTCCATTTACGAAGTACACCTGGGATCCTGGCGGCGTAATCCCAATGAGAACAATCGTTCACTTACCTATCGGGAAATGGCCGATGAGTTGGTGGAGTACGTCTCCTACATGGAATTCACCCATGTCGAGTTTCTGCCGGTAACCGAACATCCGTTTGATGGCTCCTGGGGATATCAGTCGCTCTGCTATTTTGCACCGACTAGTCGATTCGGAACGCCACAGGATTTCATGTATCTGGTCGATCGTTTACATCAGGCGGGAATTGGCGTGATTATCGATTGGGTTCCCGCTCATTTTCCGGTCGATGAGCATGGACTCGGCTTCTATGACGGGACCCATCTTTTTGAGCATGCCGATGAGCGCCAGGGTTTTCATCCGGATTGGAAAACATACATTTTCAATTTTGGCAGGACCGAGGTTGCGAACTTCCTCCTTGCGAGCGCACTGTTCTGGTTTGAGAAATATCATATCGATGGAGTCAGAGTAGATGCCGTAGCCTCTATGCTGTATTTGGATTACTCCCGGAAAGAGGGGGAGTGGATACCCAATGAGTATGGGGGTAATGAGAACCTTGAAGCGATTAATTTCATAAAGCGCTTCAATGAGGTCGTGCACGAGAAGCATCCGGGAATTATCACCATCGCCGAGGAGTCCACCGCATGGCCGATGGTCTCTCGGCCTACGTATTTAGGGGGCCTTGGCTTTGGTTTCAAGTGGAACATGGGGTGGATGCACGATATGCTGGAGTATTTTGCGAAAGATCCGGTTCATAGACATTACCACCACAACAATCTGACGTTTGGCTTGCTCTACGCATTCCATGAGAATTTTGTCTTGCCACTATCTCATGACGAAGTCGTGCATGGTAAGGGCTCTCTGCTCAGCAAGATGCCGGGCGATCCCTGGCAGAAGTTTGCCAACCTGCGCTTGTTGTACTCATACATGTGGGCGCATCCCGGAAAGAAACTCTTGTTCATGGGAGGTGAACTGGGGCAGTGGACCGAATGGAATTCAGCTGACAGCCTTCCGTGGCATTTAGTTGAAGAGTCTTCGCATCAGGGTCTGCAACGCATTGTGAAAGATCTCAATGGCGTTCTGAGTGCTGAACCCGCGCTTCACGGTGTAGATTTTGACAGCTCGGGGTTTCGCTGGATTGATTGCAATGACAGTTCGCAGAGCATATTGAGCTTCATTCGATATGCCGACGATAGTCGAGATGCGGTTGTCTGTGTTTTTAACTTTACTCCCGTGCCCCGCTACAACTATCGGGTAGGGGTACCGCATGAAGGCTATTGGCTCGAGCTGCTCAACAGTGATGCGAGTATGTATCACGGAAGTGGCCTGGGGAATATGGGAGGCGTGGTTGCGGAATCACATGCCATGCACGGTCTTCCTTTTTCGATAAGTCTGACGCTCCCACCCCTAGCGGCGCTTTATTTCAGGCTGAACAAATCAGACTAGAGCAGTCGTAGGATAAAATCGCACTGGGTTATCCGAAGACTGCTCTAGAGCATTTTTCAATAAAGCGAAGCGAAAAATGCTTATGAGCGCGGACGCAAGTCCGTGCGGGAGAAGAGAAGGTAGAGCAGTCGTAGGATAAAATCGTACCACTTTATCCGAAGACTGCTCTACAATAGCAGTTCCGCAGATTGATGGTTTGGGGTAGATATCCTTAAGGTGAACTAACTTCTGGGGAAATGAATGTTCCGCGTAAACAGTATTCGTCCTCTTTCCGATGGCGAAAGGGGTCTTTGGGCCGCACATGGGGGGCTGTAGATGGCTTCTGACGCGCTAAGACAACTTGCCGGCTTGCACGGCATATCGGCGTTCTATTGGGACATTCACGGCAATCAGCATCACACCTCGGATGAAACGCGAGTTGCGCTTCTTCGGGCCATGGATGTCGCCTGTGAAAGCGAGGCTGATGTCCAGGGAAGTATTAGCGATTTCCATGAATCAGCCTGGCGTGAAATTACTGCTCCGGTTCATGTACTAGCCCCGTCAGAGCAGACCTGCATTTCGATACGGCTTCCCGATGTGGTGAGCGGTCAGATCCATTGGTGTGTTGAGACTGAGAGCGGCAGCGAGCATCAGGGAGCGGTCTTTCTTGCTGATCTTCGGGTCTCGGATACCTTCGAGTTTCAGTCTGAGCGATTTTTAGAATATGAATTGATCCTGCCCCTCAGTCTTCCGCTGGGGTATCACTCGTTTCGATTGCAGTGGGAAGATGAGACCTCTCCGTCCCGGGAGGTTTTTGCAACGCTTATCATGGTCCCGGACAAATGTTATATGTCTGCCAAGCTCGGAGAGCGTGATGCACTGTGGGGATTGTCATGCCAGGTCTATGGTCTGCGTTCTGAGAGAAACTGGGGCATCGGAGATTTTACCGATGTTAAGGAGCTGTTCTCCTTTGCGGCAGACCAGGGGGCCTCGCTTCTCGGACTGAATCCACTTCATTCATGCGCGATGGGTAAGCGCATCGGGCAGAGCCCCTATTCGCCAAGTACCCGTCGTGCTGCCAACGCCGTTTATCTTGATCCGGACTGGACCTTTGGCTTCCTCAAGGCGGCTTCAGTTCAGGCGCGCTATCGGGGTGAAGCCCACGATACTCAGGTGCAGGAATTGAGAGACGCTGAGTTTGTCGATTATCAGCGTGTCTTTACTCTTAAGATGCAGGTCTGTGAGTCACTTTTTTCATGGTTTCGAGAGGAGCATCTCGGTTCCGGCACCTCTTTGGAGGACCGTTTTCGAGAGTATGTTCGCGCAGAAGGAGCGCCGCTTAGAACATTTGCTACCTATTCCGCTTTGCAGGAGCATTTTTTCGAGAAGGATCAGAGCTCCTGGGGATGGCGGACCTGGCCAACGGAGTTTTCGAAGCCGGGAACTGAGGCGGTCAAAAAGTTTTCGCTGAAGTATTTCGATCGAATTGAGTATTACCAGTTTGTTCAGTGGTTGGTGCATGAGCAGCTCAGTGATCTCACGCATGGTATCACCGCGGGGCAGGATGTGCTTGGCTTGTATCTGGATCTGGCCCTCGGTGCGGACAGAAGCAGCGTGGATACCTGGGAGTTTCAGGAGGCCTATGCCCTCGATGCAAGCATGGGAGCGCCACCGGATGCTCTTGCGCCTCAGGGTCAAAACTGGGGTCTGCCGCCTTTTGTTCCTGCTAAACTTAAACAGCTTCGCTACAAGCCGTTCATAGAGGCGGTTCGTGCGACGATGCGCTATTCCGGGGTTATGCGTATCGACCACGTGATGTCTATGCAGCGATTATACTGGGTGAGTGAGTCGGCACCGGAGGCGGGAGGGGCCTACGTCAACTATCCGATGAGCGACCTTCTCGGTATTCTTGCGCTGGAGAGCGTGCGCCATTCCTGTCTGGTGGTGGGGGAGGATCTGGGTACCGTGCCTGATGAGGTGCGCGAGGCAATGGGCCGAATGCGACTGCTCTCGTATAAAGTAATGTATTTCGTAAAGAACGGTCCGGATTCCTTCATCGCGCCACAGGATCTCCCTCGGGATTCTCTGGTCGTTTCCAGTACGCATGATCTTCCAAGCATCCAGGGGTACTTTTCCAAGCACGACCTGGCCTTGCGCAGGGAGCTTGAGTTGCATGAGGAGGGGGTGCTTTTAGATATTGAAGCGGAGCGAGAAGCCGACAGGCGAGCCTTGCTTGAGCAGCTTGAGAATGCGTCTCTCCTTGATCCTTCTGTGTCTGAAGCGATTCTGGCCGGGAAGAATTACGATAAGGCACTGTTGAGAAATGCGGTCCATGAGTTTCTTGCGGGGGCGGGCTCTATGCTGCAGGCATTGCAGATAGAGGACCTGCTGCTTGAGTCAGAGCAGGCAAATCTCCCGGGCACGGTTGAGGAACATCCGAACTGGTTGCGCAAGCTCCCTCGTACGCTTGCTTCAATCTCGACTGATGCTGAGCTGAAAAAACACCTGGCTCGAGTCAATCAGCTACGGCGTTCGCATTCCTAGAGCATTAGATTGCTCTGGCCCCCGGCCTGGATATGCGAGGACTATGCGGAGAAGGGGATGAGAATACTTCTGGTAAACGAAACATTTTACCCCGACGTCGCCGCCACGGCGCAGCATCTTGCGGATCTTAGCTTTTCCCTGTCTGAGAGTGCCGACGCAGAAGAGGTTGCGGTCTTATGTGCGCGCCGTTCGTATGTTGAGCCCGAAAAGCTGCATCCCCATACCGAGAGACACCGCGGCGTTTTGATTAAGCGTGTGTGGACTCCCCATCTGAAGGCAGAGGGGAGGCTGGCGAGAATAACGGCTGCCATGCTTTGCAACCTTGCCTTCGCGTTTCGTCTTCTCTTCTCGCGACGCTATGACGTCGTTGTTTCGCTCACCTCGCCGCCTCTGATAGCGGTGATTGCTCTGCTGGTAAGCCGTCTCTGGGGCGCAAAGTTCGTGTATTGGGTAATGGATGTGAATCCGCACGAGGCGATAGAGGCTGGTTGGTTGAGATCGGACTCGGCGATGGCATCCCTGCTGAGATGCTCTCTGCGGTATGTGCTGCGGCGAGCGGATGTGCTTATCGCTCTCGATACCCATATGAAGGATTTGCTTGTTTCGGAAGGGGCGACTGCGTCCAGGGTCGTTACGAGCCCGCCTTGGCCTGTGGGAGAGATGGGGCCTGTAGGAGAAATGGGGCCTGTAGGAAAACAGGAGCCGCAGAAAGCATCGCCTCCCGCCAGCAGAAGTGAAAATTCTTTTCGTCGAGAACACGGTCTCGGGGATCGCTGCGTTGTGATGTACTCGGGTAACCATAGTATCTGCCACCCGCTTGATACCGTTCTGGAGGCGGCCAAGGCGTTGCAGGGTGAAGCAGAGGTCGTATTCGTTTTTGTCGGGGGCGGGCAGCGTGTTCGGGATGTCAGCGATTTTGTCAGGGAACACGAGCTTCCTAATGTGATGCAGTTACCGTATCAGCCGATAGAGAAGCTACCGGAATCGCTTGGGGCTGCGGATTTGCATCTGGTAGTTATGGGCGAGCCTTTCGTAGGTATTGTTCACCCATGTAAGATTTACGGAATTCTGGCCAGCGGTTCTCCCTACGCCTACATTGGTCCCGAGAGGAGTCACCTTGGGGAGATTGTACGACACTCAGAAGGGGCCTTTCATGTTGATCATGGGTCGCCGGAAGATTTGGTGGCTGCGATAAGAAGCACGCAGGGCATGTCTGAGAGCCAGAGGGCTGGCATTGCAACTGCAAACAGACGGTTACTTAAACAAGAATTTGACGCCGATACCCTACTTGGTGTGGTGAAAGATAGTATCCTGCAGCCGGAGTCAGGCAACTAAGGCGCTGCTTCGGAGGACTAAGCGGAACACCGTGCTGCTGCTGTTTAATGTTCGAGAGCAGGCTGTTCTTCGACGGAAACGTTCCTGGCGGCCTCTTCTTCACTCTCCTGCTGCCCCGCTTGTGGCGTGATGAACTCAGGAGTCTTTCCTTCTTTTTGCAGATATACCTGTTCTTCAATCCAGCGATACGTAGGAGCCAATCCGGACTTTAAACTGGTAGCAGGTTCCCATCCGAGGACCTCTCGAAGCTTATTGTTATCGCTGTTTCTTCCGCGCACGCCCTGAGGTTTACTGAGGTCGTGCTCTTTCTCAATCTCTTTACCGGCAACTTCAGCGACATAATCGACCAATTGATCGATGCTTACCTGCTCTTCGGTGCCCAGATTCAGCGCCTTGCCGTAGTCTGAGCGCATGAGTCGATAAATCCCCTCGACGCAGTCATCGATATACATGTAGCTTCTGGTCTGCTGCCCATCTCCCCAGACCTCAACACCATCGACGTCAGCAGCCTCTGCTACTTTACGACAGATCGCAGCCGGAGATTTCTCTCTTCCACCTTGCCAGGTGCCCAGGGGGCCATACACGTTGTGAAAGCGAACCGTTCTGGTAGGAAGATCAAACTCTTCTGCGTAGTATTGGCAGAGCTTCTCCATATATATCTTTTCCCAGCCGTAGCCCTCTTCAGGATTTGCGGGGAAGGCGTCCTCTTCTTTGAGGGCAGGGGCGTCGACCGTCTCCTGCAGCTGCTGAGGGTAGACGCAGGCGGTAGACGAGAAGAGAAACCTCGCGACTGAAGCTTCACGTGAGGCTTCAAGCATGTGTATATTCATGAGAGTATTGTTGCTACAAAGGTCTGCTTTATTCTGGGAAATGTAGCCAATCCCTCCCATATCAGCGGCAAGGTGATAGACCTCGTCGACACCTTCAACTGCTTTGTCGCAGTTTTCACGCTTTCTCAAATCCAATTGCAGGAATTCGTTGCCTTTTGATACTTCAAATTCGGGCTGTTTGATATCCACACCTCGAACCCAGTATCCCTGCGCAACGAGATAGCTGACCAGGTGATGTCCGATGAATCCACCTGCTCCGGTAACTAATACCTTTTTGTTCATTGCCGAGAATACCCACATTGATGTGGTTTCGCTCATACCGGAACAGTTTTCGGATTTTTGTCGCGACAATGTATCCGTCGAACCGCTCTGGTTTTTCTATTCCCGCGTGGATGTACAATCCGCGCTGGTACGCATTCTTCACGAGGCTTTTTGAAAAATGCGCCAGAGTCTTCCACATTCTTTCTATAACTACTGTATATATCGGCACTTTGGCCCATTCTCTTTATTTAGTAATTTACTGTGTTTGTCGGACGTGGAATTGACGATATTTCGTCGGTCTGTGCTGTGGCTTTTGGCGCTGAACAGAAGGTGATTTTGACTCGCAGCGGTATGTTTCGGCCTTCATTGGGCCCGGATTATGGCGTTGTGACAAAATTTTTACACCGCACTTTTTTCAAACTACAGCAAAATGCTGTCCAACAATGTACACAAATTTTGGGGTGTCTGTATTCTGACGCCGAGCGTCCAATTATTAAGCAGTGCCTGAAATGTGCCGACATCCACGCCCCGGACTACTCGGAAATACCGTTTTCGTAATTAAAATCCAATAGTTAGCCTCAAGGCCTCCAGCCACCTCAGTCCCGAGCTGCAAGGAGGATGAAGAGGGGTGTCGGAATTCTGTCACTTTCCCGAACACTGGCATGTCCTTTGCCATTTCTCTGACACCGGACGCGTTGGCCTGAATCTTTACGTGTCCATTTTTTGGCAGGGTGCATCAATACTCTCTGTGGATGCCAATTTCCCGTTTCTGCGGTGGAGCATTCACGAGAAAAGATTTTTGAGTTTATTGGTGCTGTGCGAATCCTTAGGGAATGTAACGGTTAATTAGGAGGCAGGTTTTCATGTTTGAGCACGCAGCGGATTATGACGGTTATTCATCTCACTTTAGTACATTCTCCGCGACTTCGGAGACCGCAGAGATTCCGAAGAAAAACGGCAAAGGCTCCTTCGACCACATTGTTACCGAGCATCCACGCATGCGGGAGATATTCAATGTCGTCAAGAAAGTAGCTTCCACGAACAGCACCGTCCTTATCCTTGGGGATAGCGGAACGGGCAAGGAGCTCATCGCAAGAGCAATTCACGAAAGCAGTGGCTCCAAAGGTCATTTCGTTCCCGTCAATTGCGGGGCGATTCCAGACAATCTCCTGGAAAGCGAACTCTTTGGTCACGAGAAGGGAGCATTTACCGGTGCGATAAGCAGTAAACCGGGTCGCTTCATGATGGCTGACAACGGAACCATCTTTCTCGACGAGATCGGAGAGATGAGTCCTCATCTGCAGGTAAAACTCCTTCGTGTATTACAGGAGCGAGTAGTTGAGTCAGTAGGTGGACTCAAAGCAAAGCCGGTAAATGTCCGCGTTATCGCAGCGACGCATGTAAATCTTGCTGAGCGGGTAAAAGAAGGAACGTTTCGGGAGGATCTCTACTATCGTCTGCAGGTGGTGCCTGTTGAGCTTCCGGCTCTGACTGACCGCAGAGAGGATATTCCTCTTCTTGCGAAATTCTTTAGTAAGAAATTTGCCAAAGAGAACGGACGTCGGCCCCTCGTCTTCAGTGACGAAGTACTCGATGCCTTCGGTTTATATCAGTGGCCGGGAAACATCAGGGAGCTTGAGAACCTGATACAGCGCCTCAGTATCCTCGTTGACAGTGATGCCGTACATCTGAGCGACGTGCCTCCTCATATTCTAAGTCCGAATGCGGGATCCGCAGGTCTTGTTCAATCAACCGAGCTCCCCGATGAAGGGCTGGACTTTAATGCCGTAGTTGAAGAGTTCGAAAACGGCCTCATTCTACAGGCCCTGGAGCGAACCGGAGGAAATAAAAAGGCTGCAGCCCGACTACTCAACCTCAACCGTACGACGCTGGTCGAGAAGATAAAGAAGAAAGGGCTTGATTCCGCTGTTGCACGCTCGGGTGCCGGCAATGACGCTGCATCGCACTAAGGAGAGTGGTATGAAACTCCTTCGTTTTACATACGCACTAGCGATTCTCTCTCTGGTGCCTGGAGCCGTGGCGGAAACGCATTCACGGGCTCGTCTCCAGCAGTTTACCAATCCCACCCCGGCTTCGACCGTGCTCGAGCTCAATCGTCAGCAGAAGCACTACGAAGCGGTGCTTGCCTACACTGAGCGAGATGCAAAAACGCTGTCGCTCACTGAGAAGCTTGCCGCGGCACGCAGTGCCTGGGCTCTGGGGCTCGTCGATACCTCACGAAATATCTGGCAGGAGGCATCCTCCCGACGCGGATTTACCGGCTCAGAACGTTCACGAGCACTCCTGGCCTATTCGATCATGGAATTTCAGGAAGGGAACTATGAGAAGTCCCGCTCTCTGGCTGAGCAGGAAGCGCAGAATCTACCTGCCTCGGATCTTCGTTCTCAGTTCTGGCTGGTGATTGCGGAAGCACTCAAAGCTCAGGGCGCCTGGAGTCTGGCGGAAGGATACTACAACAAAGCCCTCGAGGAAGCTGAACAGGCTCATTCAAGTGAGGCAACCTATCTACTGGGTAGCTGTCAGCTGCGACTCGGGAAGGTAAACGACGCACGGTATACCTTTGCTTCTCTTGATACCAGTTCCAAGAACACTGCTGATGCTCTGCGTCGACTTGCCGAGATTGACCTTGGCCAGGGGAACTATGAGGGAGTGCTGACCTGGCTCGAGGAGGGTCGGGAGAGCTATCCGAGTTTGTTTAACGACTCATGGACCTCCTATGCTGAAGTTACCTCGCTAAGCCGTCTGTCTCGTGCGCAGGATGCACGCAAAGCGCTGACACGCGCACAGAAAAACCATTCGGATAATGATCCCTGGATTCTCTTTGCTCGTTCTGCGCTTGAGTCACACTTGGCGAAGCAGCTTTTAGAAAACGAGAATGCGGACGGGGAGGAGTAGGTTTATGGCCCCTGCAACATCGGGTTCAGTTGAATCGGAACGAGCAAAGCGTCTCATTGCGATGGGGCAAATGGCTGCGAGCCTTGCCCATGAGATTAGGAATCCTCTGGGGAGCATGGAGCTCTATTGCACGCTTCTGAAAAAAGATTTGGCGACCCAGAGTGAGTCCCTGCAGCTCGCTGAGCAGATACACTCGGGGATACGGACGCTTGATCGGATCATTACGAATTGCCTGCAGTTCTCAAGAGACGTTAAGCCGCGCTACGTTGAGGTTGATTCAACCGAAGGAATTTTCAGCGAGATAGTTTCCTATGTGAAACCTCAGCTCGCTGCCGGAACCTTGGGAATCACGGTAGAGGAGGAGGGAGATAGTCAGTTGGTAATCGATCCTCATCTGGTGAAACAGGCGCTCGCGAATGTGGTGATGAATGCGGTTGAAGCGATGACTGATGCCGGAGTAGAGGGAGGAAGTGTGGAGATTAAGAGCGATCGCCGAGATCCTTCAGTGTGGAAAGTCCTGGTGCAGGACGATGGTCCGGGGATTGAGGAAGAGAAGCTGGAAACGATTTTTGAACCCTTTGTAACGACGAAGGAAGGAGGTACGGGACTGGGTTTGCCTATCGTACATTCGGTCGTCGCCGCCCATGGCGGAAAAGTAACCATTGGCAGTAAGTCTCCACATGGCACCACGGTGTCTTTGGAGTTCCCAAATTTTGAGCGCTAGAGCATTTTTCAGGGATGCGTAGCGAAAAATGCATATGAGTGCGGACGCAGGTCTGTGCGAGAAAAACAGAAGAGCAGTTGCAGGATACCATCTTGCTACAGGTATTCGAGAGCTGCTCTAGAAGAGAGGTCGTAATGCAGGAAAGATCAACAATCCTTGTCGTGGATGACGAAGAGCAGATGCGCTCGGCCATGGAGGCGGTGCTGGCCCGTATGGGACACTCTGTGATCAAAGCGGTAAACGGCAGTGATGCTCTGGAGAAGCTTGAGCAGAGCAAAGTAGACGTCGTTATCTCGGATATGAAAATGCCCGTGATGACCGGGGGGGAGCTGCTTGCTCAGATAAAAGAGAATCATCCAGGTATTCCTACGGTGATGATTACGGCGTACGGAACGATTGAACAGGCTGTCGAAGTGATGAAAGACGGTGCCTTTGATTTTGTTACCAAGCCCTTCTCCGCCGAAGATCTCGAGGGAGTGATTTCGCGAGCGACATCCAAGGGGAGAAAAATTCCGACCAAAAAAGCCTCGTCGATCAGTCAGGACGCGGTTGCGATTGTGACCGGAGATCCGACCTTCAAGCGAGTTCTGGAGATTGCGGTAAGTGTTGCAAGCAGCTCTGCCAGCGTGCTGGTTCAGGGAGAGTCTGGGACCGGTAAAGAACTCATTGCCCGTCTCTTGCATACCAGCGGCAAGCAGGACAACGAACCTTTTGTGGCCGTCAACTGCGCTGCGCTGCCCGAGAATCTGCTGGAAAGCGAGCTGTTTGGGCATGAGAAGGGAGCATTTACGGGTGCGACGGCTACCAAAATCGGAAAGTTCGAGCAGGCCAACGGTGGTACCATACTCCTCGATGAGATTTCCGAGATGGAATTGCCCCTGCAGGCGAAGCTTCTGCGTGTCCTGCAGGAAAGAGAGGTGGATCGTATTGGTGGTACAAAACCAATTCCCGTCGATGTGCGAGTTGTCGCTACGACGAACAGAGACATTCGTCAGACCGTAGCGAAGGGCGATTTTAGAGAAGATCTCTACTATCGACTTAATGTAATTCCGTTGTATGTCCCGTCTCTGCGTGAGCGAAAGGGCGATATTAAGCTTCTCCTGGAGTATTTCATCCGTCGCTTCTCAAACGGTGCCGCGAAGAAAATCACTGATGCTCAGTTGAAGAAGCTGGAGGACTACGCATGGCCCGGAAATGTGCGGGAATTGCAGAATGCCTGTCAGCGGGCCGTCTTGCTGGCGCAGGATGGCGACCTGCAAGCCGAGCATTTTCTGCTCGGGGCTATTGATTCCACTCAGGAGTCTGAGGGTGACGATTCTCTGCGCCTGCGCTCGGGATTGAGCGTCGCTGAGGCAGAGAAGAGATTGATTCTCGAGACCCTGCGAGTCACGAACAATAATAAAACGAAAGCGGCGGAGTTGCTGGGGATAAGTATCAGGACCCTGCGTAACAAACTGCACGAGTATGATGCCCCGCGCTAGTACGTCGTGATGTCCTGGGGTGAAATTGGTGTGGTTATCTTGACGTAGTCATGCTGGTTTTTTGGCCCCTCGGCTGCTTGGGGAAAAAATATAGCGTCGTTCTGGTGGCTTACGGAGTTATGTGTCGGGCATAGAACTTGCCCAAAAGAAGAATAGAGCATTGTGCTCAGATTTGGATGAACTCTGAATCGCTACTATTTGAAGCATTAAACATAGTGTGTTCGCATGAAACTATTCGATAAAACATTTGACGCAATCGAGAAGAAGCTCGATTTGACGTTACAGCGACATAGCGTGCTCTCCAGTAACGTAGCAAACGCTGACACTCCCAATTACACGGCTCGAGAGTTGAATTTCGCCGGTGAGCTGCGCAAAGCCCTGGGCGATGCGCCGGAGAACGTAACAAAGACGCACCCTCAGCACATGGACATTTCGTCGTCCACCGGTTCACATATTGTCCTCGATCACAGTGGAGCGCGTGGCGCTGATGGAAATAACGTCGACCTCGATATTGCCATGGGGAAATTGTCCTCAAACGCGGCCAAGTATCGTGGTGCAGCTGAATTGCTCTCAATGAAAGTAAGAATTCTGCGTATGGCTGCACGCGGACGAGGAGGAATCTAGGTATGTTCGATAAAATATTTAATATCGCTTCCAGCGCGATGAGCGCAAATCGTCTCCGTATCAATACGGTCGCAAGTAACATCGCCAATGCTCAGACCACGCGGACCGAAGAAGGTGGCCCGTACAAGCGTAAAGACGTGGTCATGGCGGCGACCGACATGAAAGTAGAAGGATTTAATCACGCGCTCGACAGAGCGACATTGAAGGGAGTGGCGGTAGCAGGAGTATTGGAAGACCAGAGTGAGCCACAGAAGGTATATGACCCTGGTCATCCGGATGCTGACCCCAATACCGGGATCGTCAATCTGCCAAACATCAATGTGGTTACCGAGATGGTCAATATGATCAGTGCAAGTAATTCGTATAAAGCAGCCGCAGAGATAGCCAGTGTCACCAAGGAAATGTCACAGGCACTGCGACAGCTCGCATCGAGATTCTAATCGGCTCTAAAGCCCAGATAGGGAAAAACTATGTCTTCTATTGGTTCAATACAGGTATCAGAGCAGCTTCGGATGCTCCGCGAAGGAGTTACCGCGGAGAAGCCCAAATCTGATATTAAGAATGTGGGTGCAGAGTCCGGAACGGTTTCCTTCGGGGAGTTCCTGTCTGACCACATTCGCGCGGCAAATGAGAGCGGTCTCGAATCTGAGCGCGCTCTGCAGAAAGCAGCCATGGGTGAGGAGATGAATCCGCATGCGACCCTGATTGCCATGCAGAAGGCGAGCATCTCACTTACGCTTATGATGGGTATCAAGGAACGGCTTGAGAGAGCCTACCAGGAAATAATACGAACTCCGTTGGGATAGGATCGGCTGTGCGGTCTCTGACCGTGTAGCTACGAAATCGGTTTTTAAACGCACAGGTTGTGGTACGGGACTATGAAGCTAGATATAGCCGCAGTTTTTGAGCAAATACTTTCCTTCTATACAAAACTTCCATTGGCGCAGAAGGTGGCACTTCCGCTTTTGGTGGTGGGTAGTATGGGAGTAATTGTCTTTATTTCGAACTGGGCCACGCAGCCTGACTTTCGCGTTCTCTACTCCAACCTGGAAGAGGCTGATGCGGCCGGGGTTGTCGAAATCCTCAAAGACAAGAAAATCAACTACAAGATACGTAACGACGGAAAGACCATTGAAATCTCTCCGGCCGATATCGTGCACGAACTCCGACTTGAGCTTGCCAGCATGGGTGTCCCCAAGGGAGGCAATGTCGGTTTTGAGTTGTTCAATGAACCAAAGCTCGGACAGTCCACCTTCAGCGAGCAGATAAACTACATACGATCACTTCAGGGTGAACTGGAGAGAACCATTGCCACCATCGACGCGGTTAAGGCGGTGCGCGTCCATGTCACCAAGCCAAAGCCCTCGGTATTTGCAAAGAGAAACACGCCGCCAACCGCTTCAGTATTACTGAGAATTAAAGCCGGTCGAGAGCTCGACAGGGGGCAGGTAGTAGGTGTTGCAAACCTGGTCGCCGGGAGTGTTGAGGGGCTTACCGTCGAGAACGTCAATATTCTCGATCAGAACGGAAAGCTGCTGAACGAGAAGCCGGGTGAGGATGATATGTCCACCGCTGATAACAAGCAGTTGGAGTATCAGCGCAAGCTCGAGCGCAGCTATGTGAAGCGGATTGAGACCATGCTGTCTGAAATCCTTGGTGCGGGGCGTGTTGTTGCCCGTGTTACCGCGGACCTTGATTTTAATCGCTTCGAGAAAGAAGAAGAGGCCTATGACCCTGCGGCAACGGTTACTCGCAGTGAGCGCACCGTTTCTGAGTCTCAGGGCCTGACGGCTCAGGGCGGGGTTCCTGGTGTCCTGTCTAACCTCACTAATGACCCTGGCATTCTTACACCACCTGATTCTTCTGAGAATGCAAACATTCGCAGTGAGAGTGTTCGCAATTTCGAGATATCCCGAGCAGTCAGCCGTATGGTTTCGGCTCCGGGTAAGATTCAAAAGCTATCAGTAGCGGTATTGGTAGACGGGCAGTACAGTGCCCTTGCGCAGACAGGAGCTGAGGCTACCGAAAAGCGCGTATATCAGCCGCTTTCTGCTGAGAAGCTTAAGAAGATTGAAAACCTGGTTAAGCAGGCAGTTGGCTTTGACCCGACGCGTGGCGATGAAGTCACGGTGGAGAACATGCGCTTTGCTGAGCCGGATGAGGCCCTGATCGAGGCACTTAATGCCGCCGAAACGCAGGGCTGGTATGACCTGGGACTTCGCTATGCGCTACCCGCACTGCTCATGATTATGTTCATGCTGATACTCGTTCGCCCGCTGGTAAGCTTCCTCGTGTCCCCCTCGGATTCGGAGGTCGACCTCAGTCGCTTGCTTCCTGCGGGTATTGAGGAGCTCGAGGCGGAGCTTGAAGCTGAGCGCTCTAAGCTCAGTGTCCTGCCGGAGCGCAATCAGCCAGCAGTTGATATTGAAGAGCTCGAGCAGTTGCTTTCAGAGAACTCTCGAATGGTTAAAGAGAATCCACAGCAGGCAGCGCTTCTCATTCGCTACTGGCTGAACGACGGTAGAATCTAATGCCAAAATCAGATGCTAATAACGTAGTTAAGGCAGCGGTTGTCTTGATGAGCCTCGGTAAGGACCTTGCCGGGGATGTGATGAAGCACTTAACCGAGTCTGAAGTTAAGAAGCTGAGTCGCGCTTTCATGAGCGTTCACGAGGTAGGAGGGGATAGCCAGCGCGAGAGCGCTTCGGAATTCCAGACCATGCTTCGTGCGTCCGAGACGGTTGTTGTTGATGGTAGTGAGTTTGCCAAGCAGGTAATCTCTCAGGCCTTTGGCGACGATACCGGTGAATCCCTTCTCGAGTATGTAACGGGAAGCAGGAAGGAGCCACTCTCAACGCTCATCAATGATATTCCTGCCAACATCGTCGATAACTTCATTCAGTCGGAGCATCCGCAGACAATCGCATTTCTTCTTACAAAGATGCCCCCGGATGCCGCTGCAGAGATGCTCGGTAAAATGACCGAAGAGATGCAGACTGATGTTCTCGTGCGCGTGTCTCAGCTAGAGCATGTAAAAGGCGACGTAGTCGATGAGGTCCGTGAGGTACTGCGAACACAGCTTCGTGGTGTGAGCATGGGTGAAGAGGAAGAAGTCGGAGGTCCTAAGGCTACCGCAGATATTCTCAACTTCATCGATCGTTCAAATGAAGAGCGTATCATCACTGAGATTGAAGATATGCTGCCAGAGCTTGCCGAAGAAATTCGCAATCTCATGTTTACTTTCGAAGATATTACGAAAATCGACGACAGAAGCATTCAGACAATTCTCAAGGAGGTTCCACGAGATCAACTCGTTCTTTCGCTTAAGACTGCCAGCGAGGATCTGCAGGATCTGCTGTTCCGCAACATTTCACAGCGTGCGGCCGAAATGCTCAGGGATGACCTTGATACCCTTGGGCCTACCAAGTTGAAGGATGTTGAGAAAGCACAGCAGTCAATTGTTGATGTGGTTAGACGCCTCGAGGCTGAGGGGCAGATCACCATCTCCAGTGGAGCTGCTGATGAGGTTCTCGTATAGACCTCACCGCTTGTCCGGTTTGTATTGCGTATTTTGCTTTAGAGAAGGTTTGGAATGGAAGAACAGGTTTCTGACAATCAGGATGTAGAGACTACTGAGAGCACGGGAGAGGAGTTTACCGCTCCGGAGCCGGGAGCTGATCAGTACGTCTTATGTCAGAAGGACTATAAACCAACGCCTTTTGTCGGTACCACCTGGGAAATCGTCGGTGAGCAGATCGCTGAGCGCAATTTTATGAGCATGGAGCTTGAGGTCCTGCTCGATGAGCGCGCCGCCGCGGATCCCATGTTTGAATCTTTCGATACTACCGCAGCGATTTGCCAGGATACCAGCAGCTTCTTTCTTCCCGGTGGCGAGCTACCACGCCAGGCGGGAGAAGTAGAGGAGACCTTCTCACTTCAGGAAGCTCTGGAGAGTGAAGAGTTTCAGCAATTACTGCAGCAGAAGTATCAGGAAGGGCATGCTGCGGGTTTTGCGCAGGGCGTTGAGCAGGAATCAGCGAGAGTGGCAGAGCACTACGAAACTCTTTCGGCCCGCACCACGGCACTCACCGAGTCAATCAGCGGTGAGCTTCAGGGTGTTTTCGCAACGCTTGAGCGCCGGGCCTTTGAGCTGGCCATACAAATCGCAGAAAAAGTAGTTCACACCACCGTTGAACTCAAGCCGGAATACATAGTGAATGTGATTCGCAATGCGATTGGAAGCCTGAATGCAGCGAAGGCTTTGAAAATCAGGGTAAGCCATCAGGACTACGAATTCCTGGAGGTTATTGGTATGCCCCCGGAGATCAGCGAGTCTGAACTCGGCGTTCAGTATGTCGCAGATGACAGTATTTCAGGTGGCTGTATCGTCGAAACCGATTTTGGAGAGCTCAATCTCGATATCGAAACCATGTGGAATGAAGTTAAGAAAGCATTAGAAGCAAGTGTGGGCTAGTGGATATCTGGACCAGAGCAAATAACGCCTTATCAGCAGTAAAGCCGATTACCGCACGCGGAATCGTTACCGATGTTACCGGCCTCATTGTCGAAGGAAACGGGCCTCCCGTGGGCCTTGGTGCGACATGCAGCATTCATCAGGGTGACCGAGAAATTCAGGCCCAGGTCGTTGGCTTTCGCAAGGACAGAATTCTTCTCATGCCGCTGGGCGAGCTTCATGGGGTTGCTCCCGGAGCGACTATCCTTTCTCAGGGACGTGGTGAGAGTATCTCAGTTGGAGAGGGCTTGCTTGGGAGGACGATTAATCCTCTGGGTGAGCCCATTGATGGTTTGGGACCGCTTGGCGGAGGCATGGAAATGCCACTCTATGCAGCGCCGCCTTCGCCCCTTACCAGAGCACGAATCACCGAACCCTGCGATGTGGGCATAAAAGCGGTCAACTCTATGCTGACCATTGGTCGTGGCCAGCGTGTAGCGATCATGGCCGGTTCCGGTGTGGGTAAATCGACCTTTCTGGGAATGATCGCAAAGCATGCGGCACGATCGGTTAATGTTATTGCGCTGGTTGGTGAGCGAGGGAGAGAGGTCCGTGAGTTTATCGAGCGGGATTTGGGTCCCGAGGGAATGGCCAGGAGTATTCTCGTTGTCGCAACGAGTGACAGCAGCCCGCTTATGCGAATACGAGCGGCTTTCGTAGCGACGGCTATCGCGGAGTATTTTCGCGACCAAAACGAAGATGTGATGCTCATGGTCGACTCCATTACTCGATTCTGTATGGCTCAGCGGGAAATCGGCTTAGCGGTAGGGGAGCCGCCCAGCGCGAGCGGGTATACCCCTTCGGTCTTTGCCATGTTGCCCAAACTCCTCGAGCGCGCGGGAACATCTTCTGGTGAGGGCGCGATTACCGGCTTTTATACGGTTCTTGTCGAGGGCGATGATATGAATGAGCCGATTGCTGACGCGGTGCGTGGAATTCTTGACGGTCATATTATTCTCAGCCGCGATCTGGCAGGGCGAGGTCACTTTCCTGCAATTGATATTTTGCAGAGCATTTCCCGGGTGATGACCGAGGTCGTTGATGAGTCTGTCGTCGTGCGGGCGCAAAAAGCCCGTCAGGTTCTGGCGGATTATCGAGAGGTTGAAGATCTTATTACCATTGGTGCGTATCAGGCCGGGCAAAATCCCAAGGCAGACTACGCAGTTGAGCGGATTGAGGGCGTATTGCGGTTTCTGAAGCAGAAGCCGGAAGAGAAGTTCACAAGTGAAGAAACCCATCGGCTTCTCCAGGAAGCCGTCGGGAACTGAGGCATAGAGCAGTAGTATGAAGAAGTTTCACTTCAGGTTGCAGGGAGTCCTTGACTACCGAATCTCCTGCAAAAAGGAGAAGGAAAGGGTGCTTGCAGCTCGCAATGCTGAACTCGCAAAAGCGGAACAGTATTTGCAAAACATCATGAAGCGCCAGGATGAGTTCACTGAGCCGGAGGAAACGGAGATTTCCATGGCTGAGCTGGCGGTGCGAAGGCAGTATATCTGTGCCTTGCAGGAATCCCTGATTCGCCAGCGTCAGCAGGTGCAGGAGGCAATTGAGGCAGTAGCAGAGGCACGGGAGGCCTTCGTCGCTTCGGCGATTGAAGCGGAGACGCTTGAGACGCTGAAGAAGAAAAGATTTAAAGCTTTCTCTGAGGAGCAAAAGAAGCTCGAGAGAAAGGAACTGGATACATTGACGGTTACCCGACATCGTTTCAGGAAATCGCAGGGGGGAGAACATGGAAGCAGCGATTGACGAGCAGGATCAGGCTTTGCTCGACTTAAAAGCGCAGATGAGCGAGGAGCAGGTCCAGGAAATGGCCGATATGCTCAAAGCAGAGCTTGAACGAAGAGAGCAAGAGAAACGCAAAGGAAGTTCGAAGATGGCAAAAGATAAAAGTGCGATAAAGAGTTCACCGCTGAGTGGTGGTCTGGATGCTCAGGCAATGGGTGAGATGTACGGCGATCTCGAAGGTCAGGTCCGCAATCTTCGCGTTAAAAAGCTCGAAAAGCAGATTGAAGATGCAAAGCGTCAGCAGAAACGTCTGGGTGTGAAGTCAAAGAAAAAGAAATCTCCGTTCAGCAGCCGGACTGCACCGGTAGCGTCCGGCGCCACAGCGGCTCCTGATTCCATGGCTGCTGCTGCGGCAGGACATGCTGCATTGAGCGCGCCGACATTCCGCATGCCTGGTCAGAACATGATTATTTTTGCTGCCCTGCTCGGACTCGCCGCCCTGAAAATCGGCGTGAGCACGGGGAGCGTGCAGGCTGCAATACCTGATTCAGAAGACACGGTGTCGGCAATTGCGCAGGAGCCGCAAAGCAGAGCTCGCCTCGCTCAGCCGGGTGCTGTTCCCGCGGGTCTTGCCGCAGTAGAGCCCATCTCTGCTCCTCGTAGTTTCGAGAACAGCGCGGTGTCAGATGCGGAGCGGCTTGTGCTGACGCAGCTCGATCAAAGGAGAGTTGCTCTAGACAAACGAAAGGTGAGTCTCGACAGAAGGGAAGAAGAGATTGAGGCACAGAGCGGAATTCTTGCGGAGCGACTTGCAGAGCTGCGTGCTCTGACTGAGAAGTTGGAGCGTGACCGGGATGTGCGCGATAAGCGTCAGCTTGCGAGGCTGGAACAGCTGGCAAGCGTCTACGGTTCTATGGCGCCAAAGGAAGCTGCGCCTCTTATTGCCCGACTCGATACGGGAATTGCCCTGTCTCTTCTGGAGAGAATGCCCGGTAAGCGCATGGGGCAGATACTAAGCCTGATGAATCAGGAGCGGGCGATAGAGCTGACTAAGATGCTCACTAACAGCGAGATACATTAGTCCTTCCACTAATCCTTTTACTGCCTTTTACTACAATTGGGTGATTCGATAGTCCGCCAGCGGTCCGGCGGACTATCGGAGGCAAAGACCCTCGTCTTTTCTAGTCCTGCCTCAATCCGGCAGAAACTCTCAACAGCTCGCCAAGCATATCGTTTAATTTCTTTTGCTTTCCGTCGTCGAGTAGCTTCGGTTCATCCTCGCTGAATGCATCATGGGCAGAGCCCACGGCCAGCTGATCGGGCAGGACGTGCATGCCGATGTTACCAAGAATATCCCGCACATGAACGAGGCCTCTCATGCCGCCCAGGGCACCGGGGGAGGCGCTCAGCAGGAGTGCTGCCTTTCCGCGAAAACCAGCCATTGGCGTTTCATCCGGCTGCTTTCGGGAAATCCAGTCAATAGTGTTCTTAAGCAGGGGGCTGATGGAGCTATTGTATTCCGGTGAGACGATGATGAGCCCGTCTGCGGCATTGAAAACTCTCTTCAGGCGCAGCACATCGTCGGGAGCACCTTCGCTGGCCTCCAGATCCTGATTGTAGAGGGGGATATCCAGGTCTTCCAAACGTATGTTGCTGACATTGGCGCCCTGCTCCTCAGCGATTTTGGCGGCAATGTCCTTCAGGAGTGAGTTGTATGACCCCTTTCTGCTGCTTCCGGAAATTGCGACGATGTTTACCTTACTCATATTTGCTCCTTTTTCCTTGATTCTTACCACTGGGTGACTTTTACGTATCAATTTTGCCGATCAATTGGCGTTTTTTGAGCTGCGAAGATCAAAGAGGAGAAACAGACTTTTTGCATCTGCCTCTATCTCCAATGTATCTTCAGTCTCATTTGGGAATTCCAGGCTGAGACCATCGCCTGCAGCCATCTGCGCTGAATTGACGCGAATTTCTCCTTCGAGAAGTTGTATCCATGCGGATCTGCCGACAGAGCTGCCATAGCTGAGGCCTGCTCCGGCTTCCAGAGTGCCTACAAATATATTGGCGTCCTGCCGGATTGGAAACGACTGCTCCCTACTGTTCTCTGGGCTGCTCTCCGCTGTTCTAGATGAATGGGCTATGCGCCTCAGGCTGTTCTTCTCTATGCCCTCCCGAAGCGATAGTTGTTCGTATCTGGGTCCCAGGCCTTTTGTCTCCGGGTGCAGCCAGATCTGGTAGAGATGCAGGGGCTCGGAGCTTGAGGCGTTGTACTCGCTGTGGGTAACGCCCGAACCGGCAGACATATACTGCAGCTCCCCGGCCCTGATAATGCCGGAGTTACCCATACTGTCCTCGTGCTTAGCCGCGCCACTCAGTACATAGGTGAAGATCTCCATATTGGCATGGGCATGGGTTGGAAATCCTTTGCCCGGTGCTATGACATCTTCATTAATGACCCGTAAATCGCTAAATCCCATATGCCTCGGGTCCCGATAGGAGGCAAAGCTAAAGGAGTGCTTACTGTCCAGCCAGCCGTGCTGCACATGTCCTCTGTCTTCGGCGTGTCGTATTGCGCTATTCATTGCGTCCTCCCTATTATTAGTCCCCGTAGCCTGAAACTTCTGCTGAAATATCCCCCTCATGAGATCACTCTGCAGGCTTATGCGGGGGAAGCTACCCAGGCACTGCGTACCGTTTCTAAGAGCTGGCAAAGCGTAGTCATTTGCTCTGCGTCTACATGGGCGAACAGCTCTTTGTTGAGGGATTCCACTTCGGGTTGTAAGCGCCGAAGCAAAGCCTCGCCTTCGCTGCTCAGCCTGACGAGAATCTTTCGTCTATCGCTCTCGCCGCGTACCCGTTCAATGAGCTGCTGCTTCTCGAGTCGGTCGAGGAGGCCCGTAATCGCAGGAACGACCTGAATCATCCGCTGGGATATTTCTGAACACTGAAGTGCTTCCGCTGCTCCTCCAAGAATGCGTAGCACGTTATACTGTGAACTCGTGATTCCATGGCTGCGAAACAGACGACCAAAACGATTCTGCAGGAGGTCACTGGTTCTCAGTATCTGTAGGCTGCATTCCTCTTCTATGAGCTCGAATGGCCGGCTGCGCTGTAGTTGTTTGTAGAGCACGAATCATCTCCAATAGTTGATATGTAAAATAATCACACATAAACTAAAGTTCGTCAAGTCTGGCGGGCAGAGTGAGAACAGGCAGGGAAAAGTGAGCAAAAGGGACAAAATTTCCGGCAAAATTTGCCTGCCTGGTAGAAACTGCCTCTGCTGCTATTTTTATCCAAAATGTAAGCCTCTGAAATAGCTGGGTAAAATCCTCCCTGGAGCTTTGGCGCGGGCTGGCAAGGGCTTTGCTTAGTATTGGAAGTGGATGTGGAGTGGAACTGAGCAGTATTAGTGGGGATGGAAGCGTGGAAAGCAATAAGATTAGCCAATTGGCTCAGGGACTGAGTTCAAAGGCGCAGGCAGCGCAGAAAGCAGTGAGCGGTGAAGATGTGGAAGGCACATTTTCACGATTGTTGGCCCAGCTCTTCGGAGGAAGGCCGGCACAAAGCGAGGTGCTTGACCCATTAGAGTTCGCACCAGCTCCCGTAGGGACTGAAGTACGGCAGGAAGCCAGAGAAGCAGAGGTATCGGAGGAAGTAAGCGATGAAGACGCTTCGATTGCACAGGAAGAAGAAGTAGCACAGGAAGAGAGCTCTTCCACCGAGGAAGAAACGGAGGAGAGCGAAGTTGCGGCGGAAGGGAATTCAGCCACGGAAATAGCGGACGAGACGATGATCATAGAGGATTTGATCACCGAGGTAGTCCCAGAAGAGGAAGTTGTTCTGCTTGAAGAGGCCATACCCACGGAACAGGTGGCAGAAGTTGTTGAAGCAGTAGCAGAAGAAGTTGAGCCGACGCAGGTAGCAAAGGCAGCAGTTGTCACGGAGACAACGACTGAACGAGTGCGAAACGTTGAAATACAGAAGGATCAGGCAGTAGACGTGAAGAAAGATGCTCCACAACAGCAGCAACAGCGACCTGAGATGCTTCAGTCTCAGGCCCAGGAGGCAGCAGAGTATGCTGAGCTCGCAGGGGAGGCCGTTGAAACTGCAAATAGTGGAAAGCAGACACAGGCAGTGAACAGCAAGCGAGTTGAGAAAGTTCAGCTGGACGTAAGCCGTCCGGAACGTTCTTTCACTAACTTCGAGGAAGTATCGGAAGGAGCCGAGGCAACGCTGACTGCTACAATACCACAGGCGCAGGCAGCGCCCGTGCAGGCGCGAAGCGCAGAGACAGGACTGCAGAACGTTGGCGGTGCTGAACTGGCAGGCGGAAGCGCTTTGAGTGCACAGATAGTGCAGTCGGCAAGTTCGACAGGAGGACAGTCGGGACAGTCAGGTCTTTCAGGGCAGGGAGCAGACGCCGGACTATTTGCAGGAAGCAAGAGCAAGCGTGCAACTACTGATGCAAAGGCTGCGGAGAAGCCACGCGGAGAGAAGTTAGCACAAAGTGAGCAGGAAAAAGTTGTTGAGAAGGTGAAAGAGCTTCTCAAGAATGCTTCAGCTGCTCGAAATGGTAATACACTTGTCGTTAGACTGGATCCCCCAAAACTCGGTAGTATGACGATGCGGGTGACACATAAGGATGGCCAGGTGTATGCTCGAATTGTTCCGGATTCTCAGGAGGTAGAGGATACCTTGAGAAATCGAATTCCGGAGCTGATGCAGGTGCTGAGTCAGGCGGGAATGCGCGCAGACGATGTGCACGTAAGTATTGGCCACGAGCGATCCGAGTCCGAGATGTACCAGTTTAGTGAGTTTTTTAATCAGAGTGGATTTTCAAAGGAGCAGGCGAAGAGCGAGCGCGAAAAGCAAGGCAGTAAGTCAGATGCCAGCGGTTCTGCGGTCCAGGGTGATGCCGGAGTGGATATCACAATGACGTCTTCGCAGCAGCAATCAGTCGAGAGTGGCGCCTGGGTGGCATAAAACCCCGACGATCTCGATTGACCTTGAAGTCGAATTGAAACAGCCTCGATAGAGGCATAGTGAATACAGAGAGCAATTATGGCCGATGACAACAGCATCAATGCTATAAAAGGGGCAAACAACGTAACCCCCGCTTCCAATACCCAGAATTCTTCGAGTTCCTCGAGTCTGACGGGTCAGCAGGAGCTGGGGCAACAGGAATTCCTGACGCTGCTGGTCAACCAGCTGCAGAATCAGGATCCCCTGGACCCCATGAACAGTGAAGAGTTTGCGGTGCAGTTGGCACAATTCAGTCAGCTGGAAACACTGAACCGCATCGACCAGAAGCTGGGAGATAGTTTCTCAAGTTCAAATTCTATCGGAAGCATGGCTTCCTACCTCGGAAACGAAGTAGTGATGGGTGATGCTTTCATGAATGTTGAAGGAGGTAATGGATCAAACCTCCTACTCGATGTACCCGAGGGCACGCAGTCGATTCGCGTGGATCTCGTTGACCAGGATGGGACCATTGTAGGGCAGCACGCAATCGATGACATCGATGCAGGCCGGCAGGTAGTAAATCTCAAAGATTTGCCGGTGCAGGATGGAAAATACGATGTTCGTGTTGTGTCAGTTGACGCGGAAGGTCGCTTTGTCGACCTGGATGCCAAGGTCACTGCTACGGTGGAAGGATTTGTTCTCGAGCCTGAGCCACGACTGATTGTCGATGGTGAAGAGGTGGCGCTGGAGCAGATAGTGGAAGTTTACAAGGGAGCGTAGTGCGCAGGTAGATTCGGCATGATGCCGGGGCTATGCCAGTTCTTGCATGAAGCAAGCTGGTGTGCGGCGCCACGGGAACGTGGAACCTTGTAAGCAGAGCGGTTGTTGTTGTGGGTTAATTTAATTAACGTGGGAGGAATCCACTGTGCCTAGTATCTCTGATGGTCTATTTGCCGGTCGTGCCGGAATTCAATCACACGGAACTGCGATTTCAGTTCTCGCTGATAATATCGCAAACCAAAACACAGTTGGTTTTAAACAATCCCGCGCGGATTTTGTTGACCTGCTCGCCGGAACTATCGGCGGTGGCGGCGGTGCCGGTTCTACGGGGAGTGGTTCCTCGGTAGTCGGTATCACACCAAACCTCAAGCAGGGGTCATTCGAATTCACCGGTCGAGGTCTTGATGCCGGTATTGATGGCAACGGATTGTTCATCGTAAACGACCCCAACACTAACCAAAGATTTTACACACGAGCGGGTAACTTTCAGGTCGACCCCTCCGGTAACCTCCTCGATCAGAACGGCTTCGGCGTTCTCGGATTTCCGGCAAACGGTGCCGGTGGCCTTGAGGCCCTGAACGTAAACATTCAGGCAACGGGCGATGTGGATTCGGGGAACGTGACGATTACCGGTAACCTTGATGCTACGTCGGAATTGAGGCCAACACCTGGTTTTGTAAATGCTGTAGACGGAACTGCTGTTGCTGGACAAACCTTTGCAACCCTTGGAGCTCAGGCTAATTTCCAAACGTCGGTCGACGTATTTGACTCCATTGGCGCGAGTCATACTGTTACCCTTTTCTACTATCACAGCACCCTGGGGGATGCGAGCGTTCCTCAAAACAGCGTATGGACAGTACAGGCTGTAGTAGATGGGTCGGAGGTGACCGGTGGTACCGCGGGACAGCCTTTTCAAATTGGTTCTCAAACAATAGAGTTTGGCTCTAACGGTTTGCGAACGGCTCCGCCTATTGCGCCCGCAGCAGACTTCACTGCGACTCCCGCGTGGAGTAGTGGTGCAGCCGCGGGTGCCATTAATTTTACCCTTGCGCCCTATACGCAGTTTGCATCGCCATCAAACGTTGGCTCTATTGCTCAGGACGGAACGGGTTCTGGTAGTGTTGTCGGATTTAACTTCTCCGACGACGGAACTCTCTCTGCCCAGCTCGATAACGGTGAGGTAGCAACCATCGGAACCGTTGCTCTGGCGATTTTTGCAAACACCGAAGGTCTCGCTCGTCTCGGTAACTCGCTCTTTGCCGAAACATCAGACGCGGGTGAAGCCGTTATCGGTCAGCCGGATACGGGAACCTTCGGCCGTCTGGAGTCAGGTGCGCTGGAGCTTTCAAACGCCGATATCGCTGCCGACTTCATTAAGCTGATTTCACTACAGCGGGGTTTTCAGGGGAGTTCGCGGGTTATTACGAATATTGATGACCTTCTAAACGAAATCATCAACCTCGCCTAGAAAAACGATTTTGGCTGATCTCGTCAGAACGGGAGATTTTGCGATGCTCGCTGTAGTGCTACTACAGCTGTGCTTCTCAAATTCACGTTCTAACGACCTCAACTCAAACTCATTTTTCTAGGTCGACCGATGGCGGTTTGTACTCAAACTCCTTCCTCTCGGTCTTCTAGTGGGCGTCGTTTTTTTTCGACGTAGATCCTTCAGCTTAGATCAAAAAAAGCCTCTGGCTCCTTGGAGCGTAGAGGCTTTTTTTTGTTCTGAGTTCGGCTGGTTTTTAGAGGGGGAGGCCTACTAAACCGGCGTTCAGGGTTACGTAGATTCGGTTGACTTCGTAGTCGTTGCTCTGGAATCTGAGCTGTTCTTCGAGGTCGTCGTCTTCTGCGTTTTGGGTGATGTAGTTGTAGCCGAAGACCAGAGAGAGGTTCTGCGTGAGGGCCAGGGTTCCGGAGGCGCTGGCGTCGAAACGTTGTGTGCTGCGCGACAGGCTGCTGTCGGATGAGAACTCGTTGTAGGTTCCGGCAAGCGTCAGGCTGAAGCGGTCGCCGAATGCCTTGGTGAGGTTGGCAAATACCGATCGGGTGAAGATGCGGTCGCCATCGAGGTCATTGGTGATTTCCTGCGCGAGGCCGAGGCTGGCGGTGCTCCCGGGTGCGAAGTTGTAGCCCATGTTTCCGGAGAAGGTGAGGGAACTGTCTGAGCTGCCAGGCTCGATGATCACGGTTTCTGCGTCGCCGTTCTTCTTGATGAAGGTGACCTCTCTGGGGCCCGGCTCATCATGCAAACTGCTG
>JAUIMJ010000189.1 GCA_030433295.1 bacterium
TGGACGGGTAGCCTTACGGGCTTTATCTACTACGTGGCATGGTTGTCTGTCGTGACCGGCATTCTGAACCTGGCCCCGGTGTATCCCCTGGATGGCGGACAAATTGTTCGCGAAGTCCTGATTTCTATGGGGTGCGTAGGAAAGAAAGTGATGCGCTTTGTGTATCCCTTCCTGATAATCAGTGTTCTTCTGGTCGTGGTGGTGACTTTTTTGCTTCCGCTGGCGCTGGATGCCATCGTGCTCATCAGGAGTCTGTTCGGATAATTCCTTTGTATATCCGGAACGGAGTAGCGGTGTCGGTTTTGAGAGGAACACTCAAACTCGACATCCAGTTTCATCACTTTATAGAAGGACGCGCTCCCGGCGCCCTGGTATCGATGGAAACTGCAGCCTGAACATTTGCTGAGAGTTCAGGACGTCAACGCAGATGTGAATCTGTCTGTATCTGTCGGTAACACCCCAATCCTGAGGAAACACGAAAAAAATTAAGAAACTTAGAAGTGTATTCGAGCTACCCGACGAATATAGATCGCACAAAATTGTATTGTTGAGGTTCTAAACAGGGGGAACATATGAGGTCGGGATTTCTTCTCACTCTTCTTACTTTCGCTTTGATCAGTCCAGTATCAGTCTTTGCAAATAGTAGTCATCCGGGGCCAATACCTCCGATTACACCGGGGCAAACCTTTGAAGATTGCCTGCTCGGTTGTGATGACGATTTGTGGACCTGTGAAGGCGAATACGAGGAGCTTATCGAGAGCTGCTATGAGATGGAGACCTTTGCGGAATATGCCGGTTGCATGACCGCCGCGTATTCCGGGTATACCTGTGGTACTGACTACGCAGTTTGTTACGCGAGTTGTCTTCAGTATCCGACAGAGGATGAAATTACGGATAGCGACGGGGATGGAATCTACGACGCGAATGATGACTGCCCGCAACAAGCCGGCGTTGCGCCCCATGGTTGTCCGGCACCACCGGCTCCGCTGACTCCAGATGCCGATGACTACGATGAGAGTTCTGATTCAGCTGGCGATGACTATGATTCCGGAGACAGTGGGGAGGAAGACAATGCCGCGGGAGAAGACTACGGAGACGATTACTATGCTGAGCTTTTCGGCCAGGATGCCGGAGATGACTACGATGACGATAGCTCCGACGACTACGTCGATCCCCTGGATGAGCTTTTCGGCGACTACTAGAGCAGTGTTCGGATAAACGTTTCCGGATGAAGATAGTGCGATTCTATCCTATGCCTGCTCAGTGTGGTGCAATACCGCAGGAACGTACCTCCGCATCCAAACGCATTTTTTGCCGCTTTTGTGAGAAATGCTCTGAGCCATAGGAAAGGGATTGAAGCAGTTTTTCAAATCCCTGAAAAAACGAGATCGCTCCAGGAACCTGGTCCTGAAGCGATCATCGTGATCGACAACATCTGATGCTTACGCACAAACCAATACCGGCGAGAGTGAGGGCTCAGCAGGAGGAACAACAACACGTCTGGAGGGTTCCGGTGTTTCCACAGGATCCGAATCCGTGCAGTCGTTCGGGGTATAGAGCGCAAGCTCTACCTTCGCTTCACCGGGCCAGCGGCGCACGACAGGAACCGGAAACTCAGCTCGCTTGAAAGCGGACTTGAGTTCGACAAGCTCCAGTGCGTGTGCGTATGAGTCGGCGAGGAGGACAACTTGCCCGGCAACTGACAAAGCATTGCCAAGATAATCGAGCAAATCGCTGGAGAGCGCGGCGAATACCTCAGTAGCTCCATACCCCGGCCGGACGATGACGTGCAGGGACGTCGGCTCAAAAGCACTACGACGCCCGTCATACATTACCACTGGCTGAGAACGCTCTGCCGCATCAATGCGGGCAAAGAGGTCGCTGCATCGTCCTTCGTCCCTGGTCAACGCCAGAATCGGGCCTGCTCGGAAGGTCTCCAGGCAAAGCACCTCATCGCGTTGCAGCAAGGAATCTGAGACGGCATCGGGGAAAAGAGAATCTCGAACTTTCAACACGTTTTTAGCTCCTGTGATGAAACTCATCCAAAGAAAATTGACAGAACTGTTCCCTGAACGGGCGGCTGGACACCCAACCAAGGAACAGTCTGAAAACGTTCTCAGAAGCCGTAAAACCCTTAAAAAACTGCTTCTAGCAAAAGCTCCTTATCTTTTCAGAACCCGGGTCCTCAGGAACTGGATCTTCAGGACTTGGGCCTTTATCAGAAACAGTGTGTATCTCTTAATTCGTCTACCATATTCATAATCGGCCGCCTTATTAGCAGAACGGCAAATTGGGGTCAATATGTTTTTCGGGGGAAATATTGCGTAGGAATGGGGGGCGTGGTGGTCCCTGCGGCCGTTTAGAGAAAATCCTTAGTGAAGGCCCCTTGAGCACAAGCTGGTGCTCAAGGGGCTGATAACCTCGGTGTCTGAAGACTGCTTCAGAGCGCGGACGTGAGTCCGTGCGGGAGAAAAGAACTAGAGCAGTTGTAGGATAAAATTTGGCTTGTTTATCCGAAGACAGCGCTAGCCGGCTTCAACCAGGCCGACATACCACCTCGAGTCATAGTCGGGGTGAGACCAGGCCTCATCCACCCGAAAGCCCTGCGATGTGAAGAATTTGATACTGGTACCGTTAATTCTTCTCGTGACCAGGAAGAACTTCCGATTCTTCATGATCTCCCGAGCGTGCTTCAGGAGCGCACATCCGATGCCCTGCCGTTTTGCTGAAGGGTGTACGGCAATCTGCCGGATGTAGGTCAGCTCTCCTTCGTTGTCGAGGATGATCAGCCCGAGAAGCCTTCCCGCGACATAGGCGCCGAGAGCAGCGATGTCCTCTGGCCTGTCTCGTTCGACGTCTCGCTCATGTTGGCAGACAGCTTCGAAGAAGGCGGCAAGATCGGCTACGCCGAGGTCTTTCTCGGGGTTCAGGTGAGCATA
This sequence comes from bacterium, assembly GCA_030433295.1. Classification (GTDB taxonomy): domain Bacteria; phylum Bdellovibrionota_C; class UBA2361; order SZUA-149; family SZUA-149; genus JAUIMJ01. The sequence continues at coordinate 2,940 of JAUIMJ010000189.1, forward strand.
TGCTGCTCCGAATGAGGCGGTCATCAGGGCGCAGGCGGACGCATCAATGTGGCAGGGGGCGATAGTAACGCGATTCATATTGTGTTCCACGGGGGAAAGGGAATGGAAAGGGGAGTGGGATCCGGGGTTCTTTGGGAGGAGCCGAGGCTCTGGTGTTAGGAGGGCTTAGCGCGTCATGAGCCAGGAGGCTCGAAAAACTCAGAAAACCTTCTCTCTAAACGTAATTATTACCGCAAAGAACTTGAAGGAAATTATGTAAACGGCATAGAATAGTGAAGAAATACGACTATGATTAAGAAACTGCGTAGTATTTTTCTGAAAACGGCATAAGATGGGTCATTTTGATAAAAGCGATCGACGTCTCTTGTATGCACTAAGCCTCCGTCCGGAAGCCACTGCTGTGGAACTTGACAGGGAGGCGAGGCTCTCTCCCGATCAGGTGCGCTATCGTCTGGGCAAGTATCAGAGCGATGGGAGGATATTCATGGTCCTCGGGCTTATTCCTCTCGAACGTCTGGGAGCTGAGCACTACTACCTCCGGCTTCGACTTAGGAGCGCAAGCGTAACGCAGATGCAGGCACTGACGGCCTATCTTGCAGCTCAGGAGAGTGTTACCTGGATTGCTCGACTACAGGGGATGTATGATCTGGGATTTAGTCTGCGCTGTTTCAGTAGAATCGAACTTCGAGACTTTATCGATGCCCTGCTAGAGAATTACTCGAGCCTGATACTTGAGCGCTCGTTCAATCTTTATGCCGGATTGGAGTATCTGGGGTTTGAGTTTCTCACCGCAAAGCGCAAGCGGACCCTGCGCACATCCAAGAGAGTGGATGGTGAACCCAAGGGCACTCTTGATGCCGTTGACTATGTCATTCTTGAAATGTTTGCGAAAAATGGACGCGTCTCGAACGCTGACATCGCTCGTGAGCTCGAAAAGTATGAGCAGGTTCCCAGTCTTAGCCGTGAGGCGGTTGCTTACAGAGTACAGCAGCTGCGCAAGGAGAACTGGCTTGCAGGTTCCTGGGTCATCCTGAACCCGGCGATGTGTGATCATCTTTATTGCAAAGTCTGCATCCGTGTAGAGACGCCGTCCGGCGATGTGCTCGAGAAGTTTCTTAACGATTGTCGAGAAGATACTCGGGTGATTTTTCTCTTTCGACTCATTGGTGAATGGGATTACGAAATTGACCTGCTGGTAGATTCAATGGAAGAGGCGAGCTTATTCGTCATGGAGATGACAGAGCGAAACCCGAGGATTATGCGGGACTACAGTATCTCTTTAGTGAGTAGCCTTGAGAAGTCGGATTACTCCCAGACGGTTCGCAGAATTGCTCGGAATAAGGGGTTGCTACCCTAGCTACTCCATTTGCCACTAACAAGTGATGGACCTGCCGGGCGCCGAACTGCATCGGAACCCGGAATAGGCTCCGATGCTTCAAACCTTTCGTTGCTACGTTGTCGCGGGCTCCTCGTCTATGAGAATCTTTGCCCTGCCTCGGTAGATGAACTTTTGGACAGCACGATTTCTCAACAGGAATGATACTCCGATAAACAGAAACGCGGGGCCGGCGACGTAGTAGGACTTACTATCCAATGCTTTGAATTCCTCAAGCAGCTGTGTCTCTCCGTGCCTTATTCGTATCTGCAAGAGCGAAACGGCGTCTATGTGTTCCTGTATGCCCGGCATGACAAAATACGCAAACGGCAAACCAAGGACCATCAGGATCCAACTGGAGGTTCGCAGCCGTGCCTTGGTTTTGAAAAGGTATCGGCTTATGAGAAATACGCTTGCAAATGTCAGCAGAGAAAATGCCTTGTTGTGCACAAAGATGAACAACAACAGCAGACTCACTTCTGCGACAATAAAGGTAATAACGGTGTCGCGCTTCTCATTCCAATAGGTGCGCAGCTCCTGGAACTTCGCTTTGAACTCTTCACGATAGAGCGAGCCTACATAAAGAGAACAAAGGCCGGCGTATACTGCCAGTACTCCGTAAAATCCTACCTGCGGAATGGCAAGTGCCCAAGGGTCCGTAGCCTCGCCCTTTGCCGCAGCGATGCGCGCCATCTCCAGGACATCCGAGCTCGATTCAAGGAGCGGATCCAGATAGTAGGCGAGCAGAGCGATCACGGCGAGTGTGGCCATCTGATCTGTCCCGAAGGAGCGTCGATCTTCTCGGGGCCCGAAGGACTGAAACGCCTGCCAGAATCCGACCGCGATCAAGATTCTAGGAATATCGTACAGCTGCGCGAAAGAAGCGCTCAGGATAAACGCGATGATGATCTGCACGACGATGCGAACTTCAAGTGACTTTGGCATCTTGGGAACCCCTTTAAAAACCAGAAAAACGAATATGGTGTTCAGCGACTCGGCTGGATAAGGGAAGGAGCGAAGGGCTGGTATAAGGCAGAGCAGTATTTTTATCAAGTATTCGCAGGGAGCACGCAGGACACCTGCCTGTTGACATATTTGCGCAAATATGCAAATATAGTTGAATGAGTGTTGAGGAGATACAGAAAGTCGCACGTTTACTGAAGGCGCTGGGCGAGTTTAACCGACTCTCTCTCGTCTATGAACTCTGCGGCTGTAAGGCGCCGAAAAATGCCATGTGTCTCTGCGAGTGCTGCAGTGTGGACGCCTCGGGCGTGTCCCGGCATCTCAAGGTTTTAGCTCAGGAGGGTATCGTCGCTTCTGAAAAAAAAGGGCGAGAGATAACGTACAGCTTAAACCGAGAGGAAATCGCCGAGAAGCTTCGTGCACTCGCTGATAAAATTGAAAACAGCCACGAGTAGTGGCCTACGGAGGTAGTACGATGGAAAAGGATTGTGAAAAATGCGACTGCAAAAATGCCGATTGTTGCAGAGATAAGACCTGTGAGTGCTGCAAGGACTCCTGCTGTTGCGCAAGTTCGTAACGCTCACCTATTGGCAGCCGATATTTGTTTCTGACTCCTTCTCTGTGACGGTTCCAGAGCCTGGTCGGGCTGCGTAGGGTGTTTAGAGCGGGGGGAATTCCTCCCGCTTTGCTGAGAGCGTATCTGGGGAGCGTTCAAGGCACAGCTTGCCTGGTCTGATTCCTTCGATTGTTCGGGTAACACATTCACTCCAAAAACGCTGAGGCCCCTGCTTTGATAGTTACCTAACGTGACTATCAGACAGGACTATCAGACAAGGCGAACCTTTGATCCAGAGCAGGCTCGGCTTTGTCCCGACTGCGGGGCTGACTAAGCACCCCAAAAGACTGCTCAGATTGGGTGATACGCCTCACGTGTTCGACTACCTTCGTGCCGGAAGTGTGACGATTAAAGTTTCCAGGGGGTTTTTCCGACCCTAAGGAGAAAACCGGGGACACATGGCTTCAAATCTACACTCACTTGGCTTTTCGGCTTCGTCCGGCGAGGACTTCATCCAACTGGCGCAATTCGCCGGCGCGCATGGAATCAGAGTTGAGGGTCCTGAGGGATATCACTACGTCCGCTACACGCTCCCAGAGGGCCCGGAACTTTGGGCTCAGTGTTCCCCCGACCAAAGTGTCTTTGGTTGCAATTTACATTTTCGAGGCAAGAGCGAGTACGAGATTCTCATTTCAAGGTTGGTATTCCCGGGAGAGTTTGAGGGGTCAAGTCTTGATGGTCGAGTCTACGGAGCCTTGGGCGAGGAATACTATTCCATTCCGCTTGCTTTTGATGCTCCTGATTTTTTCTTCTATGCTATGTCCCTGCACTCGCAGCTTCCCGTTCGGGCTAAGGTGCAGCTGAGCGCATTTCCGGTACGCATTCTGGCTCTTCGTGAACAAGGACAGGTAAGCCAGATGAATCTCGCAGACTGCGCCATTATCCCGAGCGGAACCTTTTCGCCGGGCGGCGAAGTCAAGAACCCGCCTGAAACGCAAGCTATCATCTCGGGTATCATACTTGAGTCAGAAGTTCTGAAGAACAGCCACTCTCAGCTTCCTTTTGCTCGCATGTTAATTCAGACGCTCGGTGGGACGATTGATGTCGTTAGTCCCCTGGAGAATCTTCCCGGGGAGCCACGAGCAGGTATGGTTATCGAGGGGCAGTTCTACCTGGTGGGGGTTATTAGCGACTTTGTGCAGGGCGAGCGCAGTGCAGACCCAAACGTTTTTACGGCACACCAAAACGATGAAAGGCTTCAACAGGCCACGATCGAGGCACGAGAACGCTTTAGCAGCTTTTTGCAGGCCTTTGAGTCCGGCGACCCCCGTAACGAAGGCTTTTCAGTCAAGATACCGATTCCGCTTGAGGGGCAGGCGGAGTTCGTCTGGATGCAGGTTGAAAGCATAGATGAGAATACCATTGTCGGACGTATCGACAATGAGCCAACCCGGGGGCAAGAAGTCGGGGAGGGACAGAGACGTCGCTGTGATATCTCAGAAGTTGCTGACTGGTTGTTTATGCGGGACGGGAAGATGGAGGGGAATTTTTCACTGCGAAGAGTATTCCTCGAGCAGATGCCTGAGGCGGAACAGCAGATGTACAGAATGCTTCTCAGCCCTGAGGACGACACATCACCTTCTGATACAAAACCTCTGCAGTCGAATCCGCAACGGCAGGCCGGACAAGCAGTCGACTCAGCACTTGGCAATAAGTGCGCGCAGTTCCTTGCATCAGAGGCTTATGATTCCTACTTTGCAGCAATACACCCCCGCAGAGGCATTATTCTCGCGACGGTATGTCTTCTTACCATTTTCACTCTTCCGTACTCCATTTACTCCTATGCTAGGACCTATGCCAGAAGCAAAGAGCTGAAGGCGCTTCGAAAGCGCCTGATAGATCTGGCTCAGGAGGGGAACATCGGTCTGGCAGCTATTCTTGTCTCCAACACCGCGCTTCTTGAGAAAGAGAAGCCGGCAGCGGTCGCTCCGGCGATGGCACTTGTGTGTCCGGGCGAAAGTCAGTGCGATGCCAGAAAGCTCGCTGAGTATGCTGACCGGGTCTTCAAATGCGCAGACAGCAGCCAGAACTCTCCAGCGCTTCGCGAAGTAAAAAGCCTGATGGCTGACGATGTCTATCGGGAATTTCGCTGGCGGGCGCTTCCGCCTGAATTATTTGATGGGAAGCAGTGCTACGTGCTTGATCTTATGTTGCACTCAGATTTCGTCGATACAGACTCTCCCTTTGTGGCATGTGTAATTGATACTGCCGTTGGCGGAGTCTTCACGCCCGTGCCGAGTCAGGTGCTTTCTTAACCCGAGACAGAGGCTTCCTTCGTTCGGAGCAAGGCTCCCCTCTTTTTCTCTCTTTTGTTGGGCGTTTAAGCCATCATAGTCTCCACTTTCGTCATAACCATCTTGAATGTAGGGGTGAAATCATTCTTAATTCTTACGGCACCAATGACAATGCAAGGCAGGACAGAGTTACTGATATTTGCGCTCGCTGCAGCGATCTTGTGCCTGCTTCTTTGCGGTCAGGTCGCGCTTGCTCAAGAACTCACTCTGTCAAAGAACCTCCCTGCTGATGAGCGCTACTGGGAATACCAGAAGCGGTATCAGGATACTGCGCTGTTGCATGTGATAATTTCCGGAG
>JAUIMJ010000190.1 GCA_030433295.1 bacterium
CACGCCGCAGTTCGTCGATCAGTTTCGCGCCAGACTGAACATCCCCATTGCCCTACTGCACAGCCAGGTTGGCTCCACCCCCCGCTGGGAAGCCTGGCAGGCCCTGTTACAGGGCGATATCAAGGTAGCCATCGGTGCACGCTCGGCCGTCTTTGCACCGGTCAACAACCTGAAACTGCTTATCGTCGATGAGGAGCATGAATCCTCGTACAAACAATCAGACGGCTTGCGCTACCATGCGAGAGACGTTGCCGTCATGCGAGCCAAGTTTGCAAACGCAAACATACTCCTTGGATCTGCAACACCCTCATTCGAGAGCCTGCTCAATGTAAAAAAGAAACGGTACGAACTTCTGGAGCTTCCTGAGCGAGTTTCAACGCGCCCGATTCCCCAGATCGAAATCGTCGACCTCAATCAGGTAAAACGAAAGGAAATGCCATCGGAGAACATCTCTCCGGCGCTTCATGAAGCAATTCTGCATACGCTCAGCAAACGTGGGCAGGTCGTTATCTTCTACAATAAAAGGGGATTTGCCAGCTACCTGCAGTGCCAGAGTTGCAACGAGGTAGTAAGCTGCCCGAACTGCACGGTCCCGCTGACCTACCACATGAAAAAGAACGTCCTGCTGTGTCACTACTGCGGACTTTCCAAAACTCCTCCCGATCGCTGTCCCGAGTGCAGAAACCCTGAAACGACCCGGATTGAGCGCGATCTCGATGGTGAGCTAATCGCCAAAGAGAAGGATATGGATAAAATCGGCAAGCTGGCGCAACGCGGTGCCGGTACCGAAAAGGTTGTCGATGAGCTGGCAGTTCTCTACCCCGATGCGAAAGTCGTGCGCATGGATCGGGATACCGTCGGCAAGAAAGGAGCCTATCGGGAAATCCTCGGAAAGATGCGAAGCGGGGAAGCGGATATTCTGGTCGGTACGCAAATGATTGCCAAAGGGCACGATCTACCAGGGGTCACGCTCGTTGGTATCATCAATGCCGATATCGGACTGCACGTGCCTGATTTTCGCTCCAGTGAGAAAATTTTTCAGCTCATCACGCAGGCTGCCGGGCGAGCCGGGCGAGGGAGCGAACCGGGACGGGTTCTCGTTCAAACGAGAGAGCCGCAACACCCAACGATTGTGGCTACGGTCACCGGGCGCTTTAAGGCATTTGCCCGCTACGAACTGGATTTCAGAAAATCCCTTGGCTACCCACCCATGGGTCGCCTGCTTCGTCTTGTCGTTTCCAGTGAGGACCAGGCAGAGGCCCATCAGGCAACCGAAACCACTTTCATGGCGCTCAAGCACCTGATTGAGCAGGATTCAGATACTGAACAGCGCTGCCAAATTCTCGGACCGGCTCCGGCAGCCTATGAAAAACTCAGAGGTCGCTATCGCTGGCATTTCCTCGTGAAATCCAGATCCGCTGCCAAATTATCCAGCCTCGCGAGTTCGCTCTACACCTGGAAAGGAAGCCTGAAACACTTTAAAGATTTTCGCCTGGCGATAGACGTTGACCCCTTTGATATGTTGTAGACTGAAGCAGGCGCTGCGCCGCCAGGTATGTTCGCCACGACGCAGGCCTACCACCTACGTTTGGCAAGAACCCATTCATCCTCGCACGGCACTGACGAAGTCTTTCATCTTTTTCTCACTCTTGCGTCCCGCAACACCGTCTTCGATACCACTGGCCACATCAACACCGAATGGCTGATATCGCTCGACCCGAGCGCCCACCGTATCGGGAGTCAGACCTCCGGCAAGAAAACTTCGCGACCAGACATCCTCACCAAGGCTGCCCAACACTGAGGAAGACGAAATCTCCTTTCCCGAACCGCCGTATTCCTGTTCTTCGTATCGGTCAAAGAGCAGATAGTCGGCCGTGTCCAGCGCGTTTGTAATATCCTCGCTCGAATACCTGCCCTCGGCCAGACGCAATGCGCGAATCGTAGGGAGATCCCAGTCCTTAAAGTAAGCGCTATCCTCGTCCCCGTGAAACTGCAGGGTCGTAATGCCGGAACGCGCAGCTATCTCAGCGGCCTCGGAGCGACTTTCATTCACAAAGACTCCGACATACCAGGGGCCTTTTGGTAGCTCAGAAATTATCTCACCTGCGGCATCCGGCGCTATGTAGCGCGCGCTTTTCGGATAAAAATTAAAGCCAAGTGCGTCTGCTCCCGCAGACAGAGCCGCACGTGCGTCTTCCGCCGTGGTAATCCCGCACATTTTAATCAAAGGCTTTCTTCGATCATGCATAGCTGTTTGAAACCGCTATGGTCCGCTCAAGAGCGGCAAGCGCGGCACCGCTCTCAATACTTTCTGAAGCTTGTGTAAGCCCCTCCCCGATTGACGGCGCCTTACCAAGGACATACAGGGCAGCAGCAGCATTCACGCAGACAATATCTCTCAGAGGTCCCGCAGCTCCACCGAGTATCTCCCGACAGATACGCGCAGCCTCTTCGGGTTCATAGCCGCGAATCGCTTCAGCGGGCACCGTCGCAAGACCAAAGTCCTCAGGTGAAATCTCGTACGAAGAAATACTTCCCTCATTCAGTTCCAGCACTTCAGTTTTGCCAGTCAGGGTAATCTCATCAAGACCATCTTTTCCCCGTACCACCAGAACTCGTTTCGAGCCGAGCTTGGCGAGGGCTTCAATCATCGGCCGCATCATTGACTGCTTGCTCACACCCAACACCTGGTAGCGCGCGGAGGCGGGATTACACAGGGGGCCAAGGAAATTAAAAATTGTCCGGACGCCCAATTCTCTTCGAATGCCGACCACGCGTTTCGTGGCGGGGTGATGATGCGGCGCGAACATGAAACAAAAACCGGTCTCATCGAACATCTTTCCCAGTTGTTCGGGTCCTAGCGAGAGGTTCAACCCGAGGGCTTCGAGCACATCGGCACTGCCCGTACGACTGGTAGCTGCCCTGTTTCCGTGCTTTGCTACCCGACAATCTGCCCCAAGACAGACAAAGGCTGAAAGCGTCGAGGTGTTAAAGGTATCAAGACCACTTCCCCCCGTTCCGCAGGTATCGATGATGTCACCGTCGGAATGCATTGGCAGAGCGACCATCGCGGCACGCAGCGCTTCCGCCGCGGCTGAAAGTTCATCAGCTCCAATCTCGCGCGTCGCAGTGTTGTAAAGGTAGGCCCCTATTTGCGCATCAGTCGCGGCGACTTCGTCATTGGCAATGAGCAATGAAAAAATCTTTTTCGTCTGTTCGTAGGTGGCTGCCCCTGATTGCAGAGTGGATTGCAGGGATTTTAGAAGTTCGATCATCAGACCTCAATAGTTCGATCGTCCTCTTCAAGCACAATGATGGGATCGCGCACCGGTCGAACAGAAGCCAGCTCAATAATGCGAACCAAAAGCTCTCGGTCGACAACTATTTCTGCCGGGACGAGAACAACATTGTCGTTAGTCACCAGCGGTTCGGCCAAGCGCGCACCAGGCTCAAGCTCAAACAGTCGCACGGTTTTCGTCCTGCGACCCTTAGATATTGCCCGACCGTGCTCAGCGGCAGCGCTTATCTTGCGCGCATTGTCTGTTCTCTCCTCTCGAGTACGCGCAGGGCGATAGATGCGCTTTGGCGTTTCGTCCATCAGGATTGCTTCACCGAGCGATCGCGCAAAGGCAACCTTTAGTTCCTCGCTGGAAACCAGATGTCCGCCGCGCATCATCTTGAGTGCGCGTTGCGCACCGAAATGATCCCAGCGACCATTCGTCATACAGGACTGCTGAGTAATTTCGGCCAGCAATATGCACTCGGCTAATCGCTTTAGCTCTGGTGGCAGGTGCTCTCCCCGACCAGCGACCAGCTGGGCAACGGCATCAATGACCTTTGCAGACTCTACGTCGCTTACTCGTTGGGCGACCAGATCAGCGCTCAGGCGAACCATATCGCTGAGATGCTGATTAGGCCCCGCGTGTGCGGAGACCAGAATACCAAAATTCGGAAGCTCTGCCTGTGATTCAGCAGCCCCCCAGTGCAGCAACAAACTACCCGTCTGTATGGAGCTGCGCTCAGCCTCGTCTATACCTTCCCGCCCGGCAACGGTGGTCGCCAGATATCCGGTCCTTCTTGCACTGAGGCCGCGCTCTTCATCAAGCGTCGTTATTGAATCCAGTGCGGACTCTACTGCTGCACGATACGCCGTATTGGGAAGCAGCGTATCCTCATCGAAATCTTCTATGCTTCGTCCACGCAGAAGCATGCCTCCGCCAAGACTGGTCTCACCGGCGAGGGGATCGTTTTCACCGAGAACGATATCAGTGGTTGATACCACCTCCTGCGAAACCGCGAGATCGGGCCTCTGGGCCTCCGCAGCGGCAAAGGTTCGCAGGAGACTGTCTGCATTGAAGGGGTATTCTACGGGTATGAGTAACTCAAACTGATTCATGAGCACGGCAAGGCGGTCACGAATCTTGCGCCCAATAAATATGATCGGGATAGAATACAGCTCACGGGCGTTTGCCAGCTCTACCGAACGCTCGGCAATCTCACTGTCATCCGCGGAGGCATCAACGATGATCGCACGCAGTGGGCTGACATCCAGGGCGAGTATGACCTCCTCAACGGATCGCGTGCTACGAAGGACAAACCCCGCGTTGCGAAAGGCCGTTATCAGATCGACGAGCTCCTCACCCCGCCCGCGGACATATATGACGTTGTTGTTCATAGTCCCCTTTGCATTCGTCCCTCGCCGCCAAAAACTCTATAAACTGTGGCGCCTTCCCCTTATTCAATATTCCAAAACGCTAAAATCAAAAAGCAATCATTGAGAACTCTCAAGGAGAGACGGCTAAGAACCACGGAAAAGCAGCTCAAGGAGAACGCCGCCAGGCGCCTCTCATGCCGAATACGCCCCTGTTGCGCAAAGGTCATACCTCGGGATATCGGCCAGGAGTGAACCGGAGAAAAAGTGCACAGAGGAGGGAACCCGGGGTAACAGCTACAAAGCCCGCAAAGAAACATCCGGTAATTACAGCTACTTAGCCAACCACAACGAGCACACTTTCCTGGGCAGCCCTTTTCACACTAACTATGCAGGGATTTACATAGCAGTGTGAACATGGGTACCCATAAAAACCGTTCTCGCCTCATTTGTACCAATTCGCACAAATTAGGTCCAAGCGCCTGAAATAGCTGCAAGTTTCAGAAAAGATGGTGATTTACTCGGGTTTGGCAAGCTCATTGCAACTACAGACCTGCGACCGATAGGTCTGTTCTTTCTCATTCATTTTGAAACCAGGGTCGAGGGCCCCTGGGGGAGTAGAGCACCGTCGGTGATTTAGCGTTCGAAACTATTGTAGTAACGGTTAGAAAGCGGTTGGTTTTTATGAAGTATGTAAGCGGTTCTATCGTAGGACTATTCGTCCTATTCATTTCACTCCCCCAAACAGCATTTGGACAGTCAGTAAGCATCACTTCACCTACGTCGAACGTCGACGTGATTGAAGGTGATGATTACTTCACGGCCTTGGATAATCCCATTGATTTCAATGAACGGAGAGACATTGGTTGGGAAGAAGGCTACGTCGGCACCAGCGTCAGAGTAGAAAACGGTGTTTGGAAAGGAACACTGGAAACATCCGGTGGCTATGTCTTTCCACTCTTTCCTGGCTTTAAGCGCAGTCTTTTCTCAGAGGGCCCGCCGGGCGACAGAACTCTGCCTAATCTCGGTATTAACCATCAGATAGACAGCTCTAAGTATCGACATCTCTCTTTTAAGATGTCCGCTTCTTCTCGAAGCACTCTGGCGGTCTACTGGTCAAACGACGAGAGCCAGCCAGAGTATTGGCCAAACGGAAGCAACCAGGGTGCTGACCTCGACGGGGTCATCCACGGCGGTAAGCTGTTCCGTAACGAAGGCCACACTATTTATAACTATGACATGAGCGCCAGAGAGTTCGACATCAACGGCGGAAGCTGGAGCGGAAGCATTTTCGCCCTCCGCATCGATCCATCGAATGTCGGGGAAGCAGGCTCTACTTCAGAGTTTGACTGGGTTCGACTCGTGGATCCGGATTCAGCCCCTGATCAGACTATTTCCTGGAACAAAAGCGGTATCGATGGTTCGTACATCGTCACCGTCTACCTCGACAGAAACAACAGCGGCTTCGACGGAACTCCGATCGCCCGCTTTGTCGACGGCAATGATCCCGGATCAATTACTATCCCTACCGCCATTCTTCCTCCCGGAGACTACTACTACTACGTAGAAGCCCGACGAGGCATCAATGGCGCATTCACCGGCAGCACGATTCGCTCCGGCTACTCAGCGCGCCTGAGAGTTCGAGCAAAGCCACGCCTGGTTATCACTTCTCCTTCACCAACCACTGGTGCTGACTTCGCAACAACTGAAGTAAACAACGCCTGGGATATGGATGGTCCGGGAGATGTCGACAACCTCGACCGCGTCAAATGGCCTGATGTATTCCGCCAGTTCTCCGGGGAGCGCTTTGCCGGAACCCGCGATGCTCGCCTTGCCGGAAAGGTATTCAACGCGAATGCGAATCCGCCACTGACAGAAATCGGAAACGTTGAAAGTGACGTTCAGGTTCATATGAACATCCCGCTCTCAACACTTATCGACACGCAGCGATATCGCTACCTCGTATATCGCCTCAATGTCGATGCTACCAACTATCCTACAATTTCTGACAAGGTTCGCAGAGGTTGGGTTAGTCGTCCGGTATTCTGGAACCGCGATGTGGTAAGCGACTCGGGTCGTCCAAAGGCACACGTTGTCTACGAGGGCTATCATGAGTACGTCATCGACCTGCACGACGACAGTATTCTCGAGTTTGGAAAGACATGGCGCTCTTTCCCTTCGATTCAGCATCTGCGAATCGACCCGCTTGAGACAGACGTTCTGACTAACTTCTCGATCGACTATGTCATGCTTCACGAGGACAATCGTCCGACCGACAATGTCTTTACGATTGGTTACGATATCTCTGACCAGGACAGTGGTAAGATGTCTGTAGAGATTTTCTATGACACTGACAATACCGGTTTCAACGGAACCAGAATTGCTTCTGTCTCAAATCTCTCCGCAGGGTCGTACTCCTTCGACTGGGATACTTCGGGTCTGCCAGAGAATCGGCAGTACTTTATCTATATAGTTACCAGCGATGACGGAGGAAACTCTATCAGACGCTATGCTGAAGCTCCGGTGACTACAGGTTCTTTCGTTCCTGTCGGACGAGCGGGCGTGGCTCCAATGGACTTTGACGGAGATGCAAAGAGTGACCAGGCAGTATATCGCCCGGGACCGACGTTTGAATCCGGCATGTTGTTCCAGAATCGCAGCCTGGATGGTTTCACTGCAATTCCATGGGGTGGTTCAATCTTCCGACCCATCCATGGTGATTTCGATGGTGACGGAATCGCTGACCGTGGACTGGTAGTAAACCTCGGTGGATTCTACTACTGGTATATCGTCCGCTCCAGCGATGGTCAGCTCATTGCGCCTCCTGCCTGGGGAACTACGGGTGACCAGATTGTTATCGGTGACTACAACGGTAACGGAATCGACCAGATAGCTGTCTTTAGAGACACCACCGGTGAGTGGTATATCTTCAACGAAGACTTCAGCTTCCTGGTAGCCAACTGGGGACTCGCTGGTGACCTGGCGCAACCAGAGGATTACGATGGCGACGGAAAAGACGACCTGGCTATCTTCAGACCTTCTGATGGTAACTGGTGGGTTCTTAACTCCAGCGCGTCTTCGAACCCGGATGTTCCTTCCTTCAGTGTCCAGCAATGGGGACTGTTTGGAGACCAGCCGGTAGCCGCAGACTACACCGGAGACGGAAAAGCCGACTACGCGGTATGGCGTCCGGCTGACGGAACCTGGTATGTCCGAGACTCAGTGAGTGGAGAGTTCACCATTCAACAGTGGGGACTTCCCGGACTCGATATACCAATAATCGGTGACTTTAATGGTGATGGCACCATGGACTTCTCGGTCTACAGAATGACCAACGGGTTCTGGTACCATAACTACAGAGATGGCACCTCCGGCGCTGTCCAATTCGGACTCCCCGGAGACTTTGTACCGCTAAAGGTGGGCTATTTACCGTAAGGCCCATCTTACTCAATAAAGACGAACAGTACACAGGCCCATATCCCCTCGGATATGGGCCTTTTTTCTTTCCCCAACAGCGACAAGCGACAAGCTCAAGCGCCCATGCCATCACGCCGGCTTATTTCGCATATACCCCTAACGATTTAAAGTACGGCGCAAGCCGTTCCTCGCAATAGATTAGGGGTATATTGTCACGCCATTGGCGTGACCAAAAGACAGCTATACTGAGCGCGGGGCGGGGAGGCAACTTTCAGAGTTGTACGCTTCTCTAGGGTGCAGTAGGAATTCTGTATGTCGAATTTTCTGACGAAGAAAGAACGCACAGCGCTCCACTCAGCTCATCGCAAAGAGCAATATTGTCGGCGCATAACTGC
>JAUIMJ010000191.1 GCA_030433295.1 bacterium
GGTTTGCGCTTTCAAAACTGGAGCGCGATCGTAGTTGATGGCGGCTCATCAGATAGTAGTGGTGAAAAACTTCGGCATCTGGTGGCTGACCAAAGAATTGATATTTTAACCAGTCCAGAGAATGGCGGTTTTGCGAGCAGTAACAATATTGGCTTGCATGTCGCAAAAGCCAGAGGGGTTGATTATGTTTGGCTTCTCAATCCGGATACCACGGTTCGGGAGGATTCACTCGATTGCCTTCTGGAAGAAGTCTCGAAGTACCCCGGTGGAGCGGTCTGCGGCAGCAAGATTTTGTACGGTCCCGAGCGACCGGACACCGTCTGGGGTGCGGGCGGGTACTTCGATAGAGAGCATCAGCAAATCGTCATGCGCGGCACCGACGAAATAGACAGCGGTCAGTACGACAGTGCTGAAAGCTGTGATTACATTCCAGGCTGCTCTATGTTTTTCCCGCTTTCGGTGCTGGATGCGGCGGGTTTTCTCCCCGAAGAGTATTTCATGTATTTTGAGGAAACTGACTGGTGCACTCGAGTAGCATCGGCCAATATCCCTCTTCGTTATGCGCCACAAAGTGTGGTGTTTCATCACTTCGCTGATGAGAAGATGCAAAAACCGTTTTGTGTCTACTATTTTAATCGCAATCAACGCCTGTTTTGGTGGCGACAGCTTCGTGGCTTTAAACGGGTACGCTTGCTTCTTCGTGTCGCCCTGAAGGAGCTGCCCGGAGCCTTGAGGGCCCTGCGTGCCGCTAGGGATCCGGAACTTCGCAGCGTGTTTCGCGCGCATAGGGATAGCTGTCTGGACTTCCTGTTCGGCAGGTTCGGGTTTCGCGTTCGGTCATTTTAGATAGTCTCGTATGGGCGTAGGTCCGCGCTCAAAAGCATGCTTCGCTATATGTTCGCGTTGGTTTCAGGCCATCGCCATGGTCACATGAGTTCCATAGCCAAGTGACAGTATCCCTAGAAGTGCCGCGTACAGTGCGATGAGTGCCAATTCGTATTTAGTGTCGTGAATGACCTCGGCGACAGCAAAATGAACAGGAAACAGGACCATAACGAAGCGGGTCAGAGACTGCAGCGTTCCTGTCGAAACGGCAATTAGGACCGGTACTGCGAGAAACAATGCCCAGGAGATTCTTTTTCTCCGTACACAGTGTGCGGTAGCGAATAAACTAAGGCACAGTGCTGTGAAATTCAACATAGAGAAGTTCCATGCAGCACTCCAGGTGAGAAGGGTCTCAGGGTTCGGCAGTATAAATGATCCCGAGGTACTGCGTCCCCAGGCGTTTTGATTATCAGAAAATGCGAGGGGGTTTCCACAAATGCTGTACAGATACGTGCAGAACAAGGCGACGCCGCTAAGGGGAAGAAGCAACCACAGCATCGATATCCAATTGCTTGCTCTGTTTCGCAGCCAAATGCCAAGCGCAAACGCCGGTAAGAGTAGTAGTCCGGTCGGTCTGCTCAGACATGCGCCGAACATAAAGCAGGAAGCGACGCCAATTTTCTTTCTTTCAAGCTCGTAAAAAGCCGAAAGAGAAAAAAGAAGAAAAAGAGATTCTGTGATCGCTGCGGAGAAAAAATAGCTCGTTGGGAAAAAAGCAATGAGGGCAACTAATGTCTGTCGTTTCCGTGCCGAGTACCCCTGAAGTTTTGCTAGCTCGGAAAGGACACAGAGTGAGAAGAGTAAGCAAAGGTTGCTCAGAATCAGACCTGCGACAAGGTGTGAGCCCAGGGGGTATGCCAGAAGTCTGGTCAGCAAGGGATACATCGGAAAAAACACCCAATTATGTGCGCTTTTCGATGTGTAGGGGATTTTGTGGTAGCCCTCCTCGGCGATGCCGAGATACCAGGAGGCATCAGCACTCCTCCAAACTCGTTCGAAGCTCTCAAAGAGTTCATCTTTCTCTAGGGTGATGTGAGCGTGACGATTGATTCCTTCACGCGCGGGGACACTCTCCCAGTGCACCTGGCTGCTGAGCATAATTATTCCGACACAGAGCATTCTGCTGAGCAAAAAGGGTAGTGCGACCTCTGAAAGACTGGCTCTAATTGGCATTATAAAAATAGTGTTTTTAGTACGTTACGGCATACGGGGCCAGCGTGCTGCCTTAGTCAGACGCGGGGATAATTTTTTCAACTTAAAGTTGAGAATTGATGCCCGGGTACTTGATTAACGTTATCATACCGGCCAAACTATGCTCGTCGGGTAGGAAAATTCCTGACCTATTTCCGTTCTCGAGCCGTGGTTTTTATGACTTCGCAAAAGAACAGAGTTTCTGAAGCGTGTTTTAAGTAGTGCTTTTATAAAAAATTTGCGCCGGATACTACCTGGCGCGAGTAAAAAAATGCGAGGGGACAGCGGTGTATTGCACTGGGTGTCGGATGTCGTATTTTTGTTTGAGTTCATATAATGAGGGAGCCATTCCGTGGATCATAGCTACAGACCATCCAAAAATTCGCAGCATAAATTCCGCGGCCGAGCTCTACGGTCCGATACTGCGAAGTTCAGTCTTTTAGCTTCGCTCTCTCAGTCGTCGGTGAAGGAGGATGCTTCGCATTCTGTAACTGACGTTCGTAAAGCATCCGAGGCAGTTGTGGATGCAGCGATTATTTGCCAGCAGCTATTCGGAGAGCCGGAAGTAAGCTGGCAGATGCGGGAATCGCTAATTGAAATGATTATTGAAAAACCTGAACTCAGTGAATCCCTCTTTGAAAAGGGCTCATCCCTGTTCAGGCTCTGCTAGTTTTTCCACTACAGAACGTTTCTTTGCGAGCAGGGCAGTTCCCTTTCTTCCTGCGTTTTTCGTTCACCTCTCTTGACCAGGGGGCCACGCGTACTTCCGGGCAACTCAGGTCGTCGGAGCGAAGCTCTGATTTTTCTTTTCCCGCGCGGACTTAGGTGCGTGCTCATGCGCGTTTTTTCGCTATTGTTTTTCGAAAAATGCTGTAGAGATTGCCCGGAACAACTGTCGGGGCCAAATAAGTAGTGCGAAAGCGATGACTTCCCTTCATTATAGGTGAAGGGCCGAAGTCGCTTGTGCGATCGTGCTGTCTTTTTAAGAGGTTTACCGTGGTGAGCCCTTAGCCGAAGTTTTTAATGAGCACTCCTGAATCGAAACATTCTGGCAAACAGACTTCCGACACGGAACAAAGCAAAGAGTCTCAGGACGCGGAGTCCCCTGCAGCGAGGATCCTGGTCGTGGAGGACGATGCCGATATTCGTGCGATTATCGTTCACAGTCTCGAACGTGACGGGCATGAAGTCCTCGAGGCTGGGGATGGCCGAGAAGCGATCGATTGCATTCAGTCTCAGGAAATTGATCTTCTGGTGACTGACCTGATGATGCCGCGTATGGACGGGGTCTCTCTGGTTCACTGGTGTCGTGAAAACCGGGACGGTGGTTTCTTGCCGATTCTTATACTCACTGCACTTGCGGAACCACAGGAAAAGGTCAAGGGTCTTGAGGCGGGTGCAGATGACTACCTCGCAAAACCTTTTAATCATCGTGAATTGCAGGCTCGTGTGCGAGCACTATTGCGTATCCACGGTCTTACGAAGTCCCTGGAGCAGCGAAGTCATGAACTTCAAAAAGCGAATGAGAAACTGAAGGAAGCCCAGGACGATCTGGTGGCAAAGGAGCGGCAGATTGCCGTAGCGCAGCTCATTGGTACAACGGCCCATGCGCTTGGACAGCCGATAACCGCGATTCTTCTGAATTGCAGATTGGTCGAGAAAGCTGATGCAAAAACCTCTTCAAAGCATGTCGCGGCGATAAAGAGTGAATGCGAAAATATTCAGGAATTATTAAAGAAGCTGAAAGAAATCGATGCAAACGTCGTGCAGTCATATGCCGAAGATTGTTCGATCCTCGACATTGATAAAAATGTCGAGAAGTAAAACTTATCCGCCCTTCAGCAGTGTGACTACCAGAGTCAGGGTAACGCCATTCACACAGGCGTGAGCCAGCATAGGCGCAAGCAAAGAGCCTCTCCATTCACGGAGAAAACCGAGCATCATGCCAATCAAGGTGAGAGGGAAAACACCGATAGCCCCTTGTGGGTGAATAATCGCAAAAATAACGGCAGAAACAAATATCGCCAGGGATGCTCCCATACGCTCTCGCAGCCAGGAATACAGGGCTCCACGGAACATCAGCTCCTCTACGAAGGGTGCTGTGATTACGGCCATCACAAAGATCAGATAGAACAAACTTGGGTTAGTGGAGCGGGTGAGCAGCGGCACAACCGGGTGGGCTCCACCAGCGGGGTCCACTTCAAGGTACATCAACACCAGCGCGTAGAGGCTAAGCGCAATGAGGAAGGGCAAAATGCAGGCCACATAGGTGACCGGCCCGACGATAGATTCTTTTAGCAATTCGGAGATTCGTCGGGGAAATCTGAATCCGAGTCGCACAGAGATATCGTTAAAGGAAACCCCGTACCATCGTGGCCAAAAAATCAACAGGGACAAAACAGCGATGGAAACCAGACTCAGCGGAAGCAGGGGAATTTTTATTTCAAAATATTGGAGCAGAGAAACGATCTGCGAGACGAGCAGCATCCCTGCCAGGTATATGCAGAATATTTCAAGACAGAAATCAGTACTCATTCCCGCGTCCAGATACTTTCGACTGGTTCGTCCGAGAATGAAGGTAAAAAGGAGAAGTACAAAAACGAAGCCGCTAAACAGAGGTATAAGTACCGCCAGTCCCATCAGCTTTATCGAGCGGGAAGCATTTGATTCCAGACGATCTCGCTGAGCGTCATCGTTGCGCACGTACGCACTCAATACGTCTTTAAACCATGAGGGGATGCGCAGCTCCTTAATGGTCTCGGTATCGAAGGTTGCACTGATTTCATCTCGAATCGAGTTGGCATCTGCTTCCTTCCTGGGTCGACAGAGGTCGCGCGCAAATTTTCCGAGACCGGCCTTTTGGGCGAAGGCCTCAGATTCGACGAAAATCTTCTTACACAATTTCTCGTAGCCGAAGTACCGTGCGAGAATTGCGTGCTCCAATAACAGAGCGTCGAAGCGGGGACTACCTCGAAACACCGCAATGCCGTCTATGAGCCCGTCTTCGAAGGTGTGGTATACCTGGTTTGCAAGCTCAAGGGGAACTGCTCCACTAGCCCGTGCTTTGCCCTCTCTGGGGCTTGCGAGTCCCAACATCAGACGCGATTGCAGCGCAAGGGCGTTTTCCTCCTGTGCTATTGAGGGCTGTTTTTTCGAATCGGCATTAAGACGATCAGGCTTACTCCAGGAAGTAACTACGGTAGTGGCGAGGAGAAGGAGGGTGAGGACTTTAAAAATGAGGCTTCGCTTGAATCGCATCGACTAATATCATGAGAGTTATATCGGTATTCGGCTCGCATCTTCCGACCCACTATATAGTATGCGTCACTCGAAGAAACAGATGCATTTTCTCACGTACGTGCAGCACAGAGTCATTTAGCTTCCCCAAGCAGATTTTATCGCAGAGAGCGAAAAACAGACGCAATTAGTCTCCTATTTTGGTCTTGTAGCCTTGATTGGCTCTATTTTTGGTGCAAGGATATGACGTTGTTGTTGTTTAGTGCGCCGGCACGGCCATTTGTTGTCTCGCCTTTTTTTGTCTGTTTAGGGGGTGAATCTAATGTCGCATTCAATTCCCTCACAATTGCTGAATCTTCATTTAGAGAATGCCTCACGGTCTGCGTCGGGAAGCATTGGTTTTGGTCTCTTGAACGCTGACGGCGAGATACTCGATTTCAGCCCTTCGCTCTGTGAGATCCTTGATGCAAAGGCTGAAACCACCACTGATGCCTCACTCAGCGACTTTTTTTCAGACGATGACACAGAGGCGATCAATTCAATTGTGGAGTGTTGTGGCCATGAGGGGATTTCTTCTTGTGATGCCCGGGTAGCTGCCGATGAGAAGCGGTGGTTACGGCTGATACTCTCCCGGATCACGTGTCCGGAAGATACGGAAGAGTCATCTCTCCCCATAGAATCTGCTGCGATACTGGCGCTGGTGTATGATTGCACAGGTATGCATTCCCGTGCCCTGCGCGAAGAAGAACAGCGCCTGTTCCTACGTCAGATCCTGGATATCAATCCGAGCTTTATCTTTGCAAAAGACCGAGAGGGGCGGTTTACGCTCGTCAATGAAGCAATCGCGAAAGCCTACGGAACCACCGTCGAAGGATTGATTGGGAAAACCGATGCGGACTTTAACTCCAATGCCGAGGAAGTAAGACAGTTTCGAGAAGATGATCTTGAAGTAATGGATCAACTTTTGGAGAAACGAATCGATGCTGAGCCGGTAACAAATTCGGAGGGGGAGGTCAGATGGGTGCAGACGGTAAAAAGACCGATTATTGGCGAGAATGGACGAGCGGATCAAATGCTCGGGGTCGCCACGGATATCACAGAACGCCGTTTTGCAGAGCAAATGCTGGAGAATATTGCTCTTGTCGTGTCGCGCGGAACCGGGAGTGATCTCTTTCAGTCTATATTAGTGAGTTTGCTTTCAACCTTTACTGAGCTTCAATCGGTCGTTCTTTTGCGCTTCCCTACCTCGCAGTCTGCGGAAGAGTGCACTATTCGCTCGAAAGATGAGGCTAGCGCCATATCCGAGCCAATGGTTAAAGAGGCTTTGCGCTCGAAACTTAGTGCGGAGGGAAGTGTTTGGTTTGAGGGGCCCCTCGATACGTATATTTCCGGTAATGGCGTTCCCCCCGAAGGCTTTCTGTTTGCGGTCGAAATTCCCGGAGAAAAAAAGTCGGCGCGAGGAGTGTATATTGCGGTAGGCAAGACAGCCGTTTCCCGCAGAGGTGCCTTTGAATCAGCGATGCAGATATTTGCCGCGCGAACTGCGTCCGAACTTGAGCGCATTGAAGCGGATGCGGTTCGAAGGGAAATGGAACAGAATCTCCAGCACACTCAGAAGCTCGAGAGTCTCGGGGTCTTAGCAGGTGGTATTGCTCATGACTTTAATAACCTGCTTATGGCCATGCTTGGGAACGCTTCCCTCGCTCTGCACGATTGTCGTGATGATTCCCCACTTGTTCCACGATTGAAAAACATCAAGAAAAGTGCCGAGCGGGCATCGATTCTTACCAATCAGTTGCTTGCCTACTCCGGCAAGGCAACACTGCAGAAGTCAGCGGTTAATCTATCGTCTCTGGTCGAAGAAATGGGAGAGCTGCTTCACACAGCTCTTTCGAAAGGGGCCGTACTTGATATTCAATGCGATCCCTCGCTGCCCTTGATTCATGCGGACACTGCGCAGTTACAACAGATTGTGATGAATTGTATCACTAATGCCTCGGATGCATTGGATGGCGCCCTGGGTACTATTCAGGTGAAGACTATGAAGGGGCGTTTCCAGCCCGATCCGGATGCCTGGACTTTTCAGAGTGCTGACGATGATGAGGCTGAAGGTGTAATTCTCAAAGTCCGCGATTCCGGGCAGGGAATGACCCAGGAGACTATTGACCATATCTTTGACCCATTCTTTACTACAAAGTTTACGGGCCGCGGACTCGGGTTGGCCGCGGTACTTGGCATTGTTCGTGGCCACAATGGGGCTATCGCGGTGTCGAGTAAGCAGGGTATTGGAAGTGAATTTCAGATTTTCTTCCCGGCCAGCGAAGAGAGTGGACCAACTCTTATTTCGGATGCGACGGCACGTGATGCATCAACATCCTGGCGAGGAGAGGGAGAGATTCTGGTGGTCGATGACGAGCAACCGGTAAGAACGGTGGCCTGCTCGCTCCTGGAGGTCCTTGGCTTTGACACGTTTGCCGTTGACAGCGGTGCTGCAGCTATCTCTTTGTTTCGTAGCGAGCCCAGGCGATTTAGCGCGGTTCTGCTCGATTTAACCATGCCCGAAATGAGCGGCGTTGAGGTGCATCGCGAACTCAAGAAAATAAATTCAGAAATCCCCATCATGATATCCAGCGGCTATGCAGAATCTCGAAGTGCTCTGGGCGCGCTTTGTGAGGAGGACAACTTTTTGCAAAAGCCCTATACGCTGATTCAACTCATGAGAAAAATGCGAGCGCTCCTTGATGCCTAGCGCCGGCCACGCGTGGTCATGCACCTAAAAGGATACGCTTTGAATCCGCCTGAGACATTTCAATCCCGACGAAACCACCTACGCAATCAGCTTGGAGATGTGAGCGTCCTTTTGTGTTCCGGTAGCGAACGATTTCTGAACATCGAATCGAATGTGCTGCCTTTTCGGGCTTCAAGTTATTTTATTTTTTTGTTTGGGCCCTGTGATGCCGATGTTGTGGGCCTTATCTCTCCTACGGAAAGCGTGCTGTTTGTTCCCGACCGGGATGCTACTACGCTGCTGTGGGAAGGTGAGGGTGAGTCATTCGAATCGATACAGGAGAGAAGCGGTGTCGACAGAGTCCTTGAGATGCATCAGCTTGCGACGTATCTTGCCGCTCAGCCAGCGTCTGAAATTCTG
>JAUIMJ010000192.1 GCA_030433295.1 bacterium
GTTTTCTCAACGCTGCTTTATCCCACTTTCATCGATTTCATTCTGATTCTGGCAGCTACCATCAGCCTGGTGAGAATTCTGCTCGTTCATCGCAGCCTGCTCGCGGCGATTGCGGATGCTGCTCTCACGGTCAGCGGAGTGATTGCGGCAAGCATCGCGTATTTCGTTGTTGGCGAGTTCAGTGCTGCTGTCTGGAGCTTTTTCACCGTGCAGGCCCTGTATCCTCTGATCAATCCCAGTGTTCGTTTCCTGGCGGGGATTCTCGGAGGCTACCTCAGCGTTCCTATCGCGATATGCCCCCGGTCGGAGGGAGACTTTAGTGGAGCGGGGCTGCAGGCCCGAAACTGCACAAAGGCTGAAGGTAGTGGCTTTAAGAAAGCGCTGCGCTCAGCTGAAGAAGCCCTGCATGCGATGGAGTCGCGTAGGGTGTAGAGACTAGCGTAGCGAGAGTGCTTTCTGCCGGAACATCGACCAAAAGGTTTGCTCGGGGTGATAAGGGTCCTCTCCTCTGGTTCACGTAAACCTGTCTCAATCTGAGCAGGCTTGCACACCCCGGGTTTACCTGAAATCGAAGTCGATGTTCCGGCTATTTTTCCCTCTTTTCAGGACCTGCTGCAGGGACCTGCCTCGAGTATCAATCCGTGCGGCCATTTTCCTGTCACTAAGCCTCCCCATCTCTTATTTAAGGAGTTTACAAGTGCCGCCGGGCGTTGCATAATTTCATGCAACTTAAAGTAACAAGGGGAGCCATGTCCGGGGATTCATCACAAAATACAGCAAAGAAAGTAGTGCAAATAAGAGAAGCCTCGAATTCTACGGATTCTTCAGCTCGTACCGCCACCCCCGGGACCTCCACTTCCGCCTCCACTTCCGCTGGGGCGCCTGCCGCGGGCAGCCAACGCGGGGAGCGACGGACGCACTACGACCCCAGCCGAGATCCCGTTGATTTCAGTGCCAGAGCTGCCCAGATTCTCGGACGCATCGATAAGCCGGAAGCCATCTTTGGTGATGCAAAGCCCCGGACTGAGCCCCCGACTGTTAATGTCGCTGGCACATCGGGCGAGCTGTCTTCCAGCTCTGTGGAAACGCCCATGGCTCAAACGGAATTTCGCAGAGGAGCGCCCGAAGTTACGCATAAGGTTTCTAATGATGTGACGCCCTCTTCCTCCCCGAACGTGGAAGCGAAAGCGGAAGTCGAAGAGGAGCCTGCGAGTCCCTTCGGCATGCTCGATGTGAACCTGATTCACGCCAGCCCATTTCAGACTCGTGACTTACAGGATGAATCGGGTCTGGCCCCACTGGTTGAATCCATTCGGCAGCGTGGTGTGCTGCAGGCGGTGCTCGTTCGTCAAACTGATGAAGGCTTTGAGCTGGTCGCCGGGGAGCGCAGACTGCGCGCGGCTATACAGGCAGGCCTGAGTGAGATACCGGCGTTCTTGCTTGATATTGAGGATCAGGATGCCGCTGAAATTTCTGTTATTGAGAATGCTCAGCGAGCAAATTTAAATCCCATAGAAGAAGCACTGGCATTTAAGCAGCTCATTTCATCATTTAAGATAAATCAGACAGAGCTTGCGGGTATTGTTGGTCGCAATCGTTCTTCAATTTCAAACACGCTTCGATTGCTCCAGCTCGATGAGCGTGTTCAGGAAATGCTCAGTGAAGGAGAATTGACTGCCGGTCATGGACGTACGCTTCTTGCTGTTTCTGATCCGGATCTTCAGGCTCGGCTCGCACGTCGGGTGATAAAAGCAGGTCTCTCCGTTCACGCCCTGGAGAAGCTGGTCGCCAGGCTGAATGAAGAATATGAAGAAGAGGAGCTTTCGGACGAAGAACTACGAGCGATTACCAATCTCAAGCGAACACAAACACGGGTAAGTAATCTCCTGGGGATGGAGCAGGTAGAGCTTCGATACAACGCCGAAGGAAACAAGAAGCTGACTCTGACGTTTGAGACTGAGGCTGCCTGGAAGCGCTTTATGGCGAAGATCCGAGACTGATTTCTTTCTAGCCGTTTCGCTAGACGTATCTACTCAAATCGGCTTTTCCGGAGCAGGTAGTCTGCGAGCGCTTTCTTACAATCCCAATCCATAACTCTGAGCAAGGCGTGCGACGCGTTCGTAGGCCTCTTCGAACATGAAGTCGACCTTGTCTTCCAGCCCACTGAGAGGAAGCGGATCCAACCATTTCAGGATTGATGCGGGCAGTTCGTCCGCTCTGATTGTGTACGAAAGCGTATTCAATTCGCTTCCTGCTGACCAGTAATGAGGAATAGTCGCAACGAGAGGTGGCGCGGGTTCGTATTCTATTTCCTTGTAGTGAAGACTGGTTTTAAAATCCTTGTCTTTCTTCAGGAGCGTTCTTCGCTTTCGCAGTTCGTGCAGCAATTCGTCATGTCCGATACCGCGTAGTATCAAAACAGAAAAGGGATCACTTTCGATTTTGTCACAGAGTCTGAGGACAAAGGCCGCATCGGGGGGACTCAGTTCAGAAAAGGCGACACGCTCACCACTATTGCGAACCTGAAACAGCGATGGGTCCTGAGGAATTAACGGCAGGCCGTTCGCTTCAAAAAGCTCTTCTATTTCGTGTGGCACCGTATCATTGAGCAGCATGGCGAGATAGTAGGCCTCTTGGGACATCTCATCGAGCAGAGTGTTCCATTCATCGGAGGTGAGAATGGGAAACAGCAGCTCTATCCGGGACGACGTTTTGTCATCCGCATGAACTTTTGCATTCGCGCTTCCCGATTGGATACTGAGGTCGAGCACCTTACGTTTCCGTATAAGCTCACGGGCTTCTTCTTCGAGTTCAGAGGAAACCTGGTCTCTCAGAAATTGTGCGAGCCGAAGAGCAGGCACGGTATGCGTCTCGGGAACTTCTATCAGCTTAGTTTCGCTCATTGCGTTTGCCCCGTAAATGATATGAGTTCTCGCAGCTCATCCATTGATAGCTGTGTGATCATTTTCTTCGAAGAGCCGACAATCTGGTCAGCCAGTGCTTTCTTGTGCTGCAACATATCGTTAATCTTTTCCTCCAGCGTTCCCTTACAGATAAAGGTTCGCACCTGCACCGCTCGAGTCTGACCGATTCGATACGCTCGGTCTGTCGCCTGCTCCTGAACAGCCGGATTCCACCACTGGTCAAAGTGAACGACCTGGTTTGCTTCAGTGAGGTTCAGGCCAAGTCCACCGGCCTTTAAGGAAAGAAGGAATATCGATGGCCCCGATGGAGCGCGAAACTGCTCGAGCGTTTTCTCTCGAGCTTTCTTACTCATTGCACCATGAAAGAAGAGCACTTCTGTATTAAAGCGCTCCTGTAGGTAGGGCTTGAGCAGATGTCCCATCTGAGCAAACTGGGTAAAGACCAGTACCCGGTCCTTCTCAGCCAGGATCACCTCGATCAGTTCCTCAAGTCGGTTGAGTTTTCCCGAGCGCCCTGAGAGGAGACTACCGTCTTTGGCGAGCAGCGCAGGGTGGTTACAAATCTGCTTTAGTTTTGTAATGGTCGCAAGAACCAGACCTTTGCGATGCATTCCCGATGCGGCACCGACCTGTGTGAGCATTTCGTCTACCACTGATTGATAGAGCGTCGCCTGTTCATTGGTAAGGGTCGTGTAGACTTCCATCTCCATTTTCTCGGGGAGATCCTCGATGATTTTGGGGTCGCTCTTAACCCGTCGCAGGACAAAGGGTTGTATGAGACGCGCGAGTGCTTCCGACGATTTCTTGTCGCGGTAGCGCTCAATCGGCAATACGAAACGAGTTCTAAACTGCTTCAGAGAACCGAGAAGATTGGGGTTGAGAAAGTCAAAGATAGACCAGAGTTCTTCGAGGTGGTTCTCCAGCGGCGTTCCGGTGAGTGCCAGGCGTTGGCAGGGCGTATGTGGATGCTCCGCGGCGCAGTGCAGTGCCAGGCGGCGCACGGCCTGGGTCTGCTTTGCCTCGAGGTTCTTAATATTCTGAGCCTCATCCAGCGCGATACGAATCCACGGTGCTTTACAGAGAACGTCATAATCTCTATGAACCAGGCTGTAGGTCGTAATGATAATGTCTATGTCTTCAATGAAGCTCAGAAATTCATCGCCACTGAATCGGTTGGTTCCGTGATGAACGTAGCTCTTCAGATTGGGGGTAAACTTCTCTGCTTCCTGTTCCCAGTTTGAAAGAATCGACATGGGAACGACGAGAAGTGTCGGACCCGTATGCGAAACGGCTCCGGCTTCTTTTAATGAAAGGGCAAGCTCTTTTTCGTGTTGTAAGAGCGCAAGGAACTGAATAGTTTTACCAAGTCCCATGTCGTCGGCGAGGCAGCCACCAATGCCGACTCGAGAAAGGAATGTCAGCCAGGTTAGTCCGTCCCTCTGATACTCGCGCAAACTCCCTTTAAAATTCTCGGGTTCGCTCAGTCGAGGTATGTCCTTGGTGCTCGCGTGAAGCAATTGCTCGACCCAGCCGGTTGCTGAAAACTGCAAAACCGGAAGTGTGCTCTCCGGTTGCTCTATACCGAGACCGAGGCGCATGGCCTCTGCAAAAGAAATTTGCTTTACGTCTTTTTGCCGGTCGAGAAACTGTATGGTGGAAGCGAGCTTTTTCGGGTCCAATTCGACCCATTTCCCGGCTATCTGAATGAGAGGGACGTTTTTGTTAACCAGGGCGCGAAATTCTTCAACAGAAACGGTGGTGTCACCGAGCGCAATATCCCACTTGAAATCGAGGAGCGCATTGGTCGCCAGAAAATTGAAACGCACACCGCGTTCCCAGCCAAAATCATCTGCATCAACATGCAGTCGCAGACCCGCTTCCTCTCTGTTCTCCGTCCACCAATTTGGAAGGTCGATTTTCAGATCCATCTGTACCAGAGGCTCAGCACTTGTCTTTAGGAACTCATACGCCTCAGTGGTGCTCAGGTGAATGTGTGTGGGGTGAGGAGAACTCAGAGCGCGACGCAGAGGCTGGAAGACATTTTTAGCGCGCCCCAGATCTTTCAAAAGACGTTCCTCAAGTTCCTCTGCTGTAAGATCTGATTTGTGAAGGAAACCGAGATCTCCCTTCCAGATCTGGGCAGCGCTCAACTCGTGTCCACTCTGAGCCGTTGATTGAAGTACGAACTCCAATAACCACTTCTCCTCCTCTTCAGCGGCTTCGCCGCCCTCGCTTGCTTCGCCTTCGGTGCTGCTGCTTTCTTTCCTGGCATCAGTCTCTGCGTCGGCAGGAATCCCCATGTCCTCAGGAGCAATCAGACGAAAGCATGTGACTATTTCATGCGCCCGCACAACGGTAAGCGTTCCGCCAGACCAGTTTCGGAGACGCTCTTCGAACTTCATCAGTTCGTACTCGGGGCCGTCTATCCGCGAGTCCAGAGAGCAAAGCGCTTCTATCCAATTTACCTGAATCTGTAGTCGTGGAGATATCTTTTCACGATCGGTCTGAGCGAACATGTCGTGTCGGGAGAGAAAGGCTCGCACGAGGTTGTCTATACACTCAGAAGCAAAGGATTCCAGCAAAGCGCTTGGTTCCGTACCTGTTTGATTCCTTCTTCGAGGCAGTCCGCGACAAAGAGGCGGAGTTTGTTTCGCCAAAAAGGAAAGTCGTTCGGTGTCGTCTTCACCCTTTGGCACGAGATGCCAGTATGCACGCCAGCTTCCGTATTCTCGAAACAAACCCGGGACGAATCGACCGCGAGTCAGAAACTCGAGGAGCAGCTTGGTTACTTCTCTCCAGTAGCTGACCGAATCATCGATGCGCAGGCCCTCGGGTAACTCCTCGGGCAGTGATGTGAGCAAACTGAGCGCTTCGAGTGGGTCCAGTGCGATCGCAGGCATTTGCCAGAGTCGAAGGGGTGTTTCTCCGTCACGCTCTATGTGCTCAGTAGAGGAAAGTTTCGGGGAGGGCAGGGGACCGACGACATCGCTTGGTAGAAACAACTCGATGAGCGGGGTGCTGTGTATTTCAAATCCGAGTTCTTCGAGATCGTTGCGCAGAGATGATACGGGAGTAGCAAATGGATGTTGTCGAAACGAAAAAAGGAGCTCACTGGATTGCTGCAGATGTTTCTGAGATCTGCTTTCGTTTGAGATCGGGCCACTTTCTCCCCAGATGTAAAATAACTTTGCCCGTGGATCCCAGGTTGCTTGCCAGAGCCGCATAGCGCCTTCTTTGTTCAGTGATTGTAGAATCGAGCGACGATTGCGCTCAGTCTCGTCCAAATGCAAACGCACAGTGTAGCATACGTAGCGCGTATAACCAGTGAAAAGCAGCGGGTTCGCAAATTATTGCTTCTAAGGAATACCACTAAACCGAAACGGCCTTAGGGTGAGAGATGAGGAGGGAGCAGGGTCTTAAACCGTGAGAAGCAGGATGCGAAAAATGGGGCAAAGCCGGGGAATCGTGTGTGGTTAACAGCGATTGCCCCGGTGAGCCCGAATTTTTTACAAAACGTATCATGCCAAGACACCCTCCTGAGTATCACTCGAGAGAAATCTCAGGTTTCGGTGACGGGGACTTCAAATGTATCGGCGTATTTGCGAAAGATGCCGCAAATACCCTCGAATCCGCCTTCCGGTAGATCCTCGTACAGTGTCGGCGAGCCAAACGCGGCCACGTCGATGTTAGTTCCGCGAAACGCGTGTCGTTTGAGCGTACCATCCTTGAACGTAAACACTGCTCCCTCTACGGGTTCCGAATTCGGTTCGGGAGTGAACGAATACGTGCAGATGATTTTTTGCTCAGACGTCCGAATCTGTACTGTGCCTTCATCGGCGCAGCTTTCGATGTCCTCGTCGGCATGTCCTTCGAGAAGTAGCTTGTCAGGCATGTGTTTCCTTTCTGTTAGTAGAGGTGAGATGCGACGAGTAGAGTTCCCGCAAAATACTGATGAGAAGGGCAGCAGCGACGGAAATACTACTCGCCCCATCGCACACACAGTGGTCGATAGGAAAACAAAAAAACCGTGGGACCTCGCTCCTCTCTTAAATGCACCAGAGTGTTCTCGCTACGGGCGAATTGGAGAAAGGGGAGTAGATTTCAGCTACCGCTATGGCAGGGGAATGAAAAGAGCTTCGGCGAATGATAACACTCACGATTTACATAGTAAATTCTTCGGCTAATATGCTTGTGTTTGCATATCTGTGCCTTCGTGAGAGTGTTAAAGTTTACTGATTACAGCGGGTTATCTGGTTCCTCGCAGGTGGTATCCCGAGGAGGAGAGCAGCAGTTCAATACTGCCGTCACGTGCCGTAGACCAGAGATTAGCAGGGGCCCCGCGTTCTTCCCACGCCGCCCTTCCCTGATCGAGGAAGCATGCGGCTATTTTCTCTCCTTCCGGCCAGCGCTCCCTCTCTCCATACTGACGGATGCGTTCAATGACCTCGCTTTCCGGAAATCTATAGAGCGATGTGGTACCTTTTTGTGGCGCGCCAGTGGAGAGGACGACCGCCTCCGGATTGCTGTGGCGCAGCAGTGCCTCAGAGGTGGAAACCGAACCGTGATGTCCCAGCCGTAGTACGTCGACGTTTTTTATGAGGTGGAATGCCTCTGGGGATAGTTTGTCTTTAAGCACCGCCTGCTCCCATCGGAGTGTGGTATCACCCATGATCGCCAGAGTGAACGTACCTCGGCGAATAGCGATAACGAGCGAGCAGTCGTTTAAGTTATTCGGACAATCGAGTGCCTGTGCCAGTCGCGCCTCGGGATAGAGGACGTCAATATATAAATCACTCACGGAGGGGCAGGGCGCAAAGCGCCAGTAGCTTTTTGTTGCTCCGTTGAGGTAGCGGATTTTAAGAAAGTCGAGTGAGCCGCGAATCTTTTCCTCCAGGAGGCTGCTCGGATCGTTCCCACCATTGTCCAGATATCTGAAAATTTTTAGTTGCCCCCGCTGGTGCTTTTTTAGCAGCTCAAAATAGCCGTACAAGTGGTCCTGATGCGGATGAGTGTTTATTGCAAGTTCTATGGTCGATTTCTCGGGGACTCGCTGCTGTAGTGCACGGGCAAACAAAAACTCGGCCCCCGGGTATCGGGAGTTGGCTTCCCCCGCATCGATCAGTGTGAAGTGTTCCTTGTCCGGACAGGACAACAGAGTTGCATCCCCCTGGCCAACTTCAAGAAAGGATATGCGGACGATGTCCCCCGGTTCCTCTCCCCCGAGTTCAGGACCCGGACTTGATATTCGGCATCCACCGTAGGTGAGAAGTGAAAGCAGAAGCAACGTCCTCACAGCCTCATGAACGCCCGGCAGATTTTCGGAGACGAACTTTTTTGATGTGGGAATTCTGAATCTGAAGTAATCTACTATCAAACTTTGAGCCCTCGATGTCTGGCGATTTGTTTCACGCGTTGCGCAGTCCCCTTAGGGTAGCACAAGTCATGGAAAGTTCCTTGCCTGGGGTCCTTAGATTGGGGTCCTTGTGAAAGGGGCCTCTGTGATTGGGT
>JAUIMJ010000193.1 GCA_030433295.1 bacterium
TCGGTGAAAAGAGGCAAAAATGCGCCATTCTCTCCATTTGCTCCTGTAGAGTCGAAGAATCCAAGAGCAAGAAACGAGGTCCCTTGATCGTTATTCGATGAGCTTCCACAGCCGTAACCGCCCAGCAAGCTGACAGCGAATATTGCGATAAGAAAAATTCGTGAGGTTAGTGACATTCTGCTGCCCTCCAAGCAAACAGCTCCAAAACTTAATAGTTAGCTTTACTTCTTTAACTAGCGTTCTAAACACCCGCGCCTTAAGCGAAACGTCTAAAATCCCGTTTCGCCACTTCGGTCGAATTACAAATCCCACCTTTGCCGTATATCGCGAGGTTCAGTGGCAAACGGTTACAGAACTCATTCCCAGAGGGACTAATTATCCCCGTGGAAATTTTTCGACTATCACTGCAGCGATCTCATCGGCCGATTGAGTTTCAGCGTCTACTGCGAAGTCGGCAAGCTGGTATATCTCTGCTCGCTTTCGCATCAGCACCTCAACTCTCTGCTGCATTGCGTCAATGGTATCCCCCGCAAAGGGTTTACCATTTTCGTCAAGTGCGAGCAGTGGGCGTTGCACACCCCCTTTCTCCGATAGAGCTCTCTGCTCATCTTCGAAAACTCTTTTCGCAGCTTCTTCGGGTCCAAGTTTTAAATGGACCATGTTCGATGATGTTTTCAGAAGTTCACGGTTCACTTGCTGTCCAAGCGCCCCGCCTCCAACTGAGATTACATCGAACCCCGACTCGATTGCCCGGGCTATGCCCCGACTTTCGATTTCGCGAAAGTTCTGTTCTCCGTCTACTCGAATCAACTCGGCGATACTTCGCCCCACCTCATCAACAACCCACTCATCAACATCCACCCAGCTCCAGCCGTAGTTCTCATGTAGGGCCTTCCCTACCGCTGTCTTCCCACATCCGGGAAAGCCAACAAGGACTACGCTATTCGCCATCTCCGCCGCTTTACTAACTCGCGAAGAAGCGAGACCGACTACATCAAACTTGGGTCAAAACTCCCTTCAACAATGTGCGGAGTGATGAAGAAGATAAGTTCTTCGTCGCTCTTATCCACAAAGCTTCTTCGAAAGAGCTGCCCGATGAAAGGCATATCTTTCAGGAAAGGAACTCCCTGCACCTGGTCCGTATCTTCAAGTCTGTAGACACCACCGAGAGCAAAAGTCTGACCACTCTTTACGAGGATAGTAGAAGTCGCCTGTCTCTCCAGAGTTGATGGAATGTTATCAACTACTGTGGAGCCAAAGGTACTGGAGCGCGTCTCGATATCCATCAGGACGTAGTAGTCAGGAGAAGCCTGAGGCGTCACTGTCAACTGAATCCCGACGTCGATTTCTTCAAACGCTGTTCGTCCACCACCCTGAGCACTCGCGCCTGAACCGGTAGCAACAGAAGTTCCGGAATCGGGCAGTCGCACTCGAACTGTCTCTACACTCTTGATTTCTGCAGTCTTGTTGTTAACGGTCGCAACCTGCGGACGGCTAACTACGCGGACCTTACCTTCTGTCTCCAGAGCACTGAGTCTGGCTGACAGCGAACGACTTCCGTCTGCAGAATCAAGAACGGCAGAGATTGCACTACCTGCTGCGTCTGTGAGAACCGCTGGGAAGTTGACCAGAGAAGGATTTCCACCCGCATCGGCTGTTCCGCCACCAACAACAACTGAGTTCGGGAAGTTCTGCCCGGTTGCGTTACCAGTCGCTGGACTCGCGATGTAGTTAAAGTTCCACTGGAAACCAAGGTCGCGAAGAATGTTTCGCTGTCCTTCAATAATTTGTGTTTCCAGGAGGACCTGTGGAGTTCGCAGGTCGAGGCGCTTCACCAGTTCAATCGCCTGCTCATGACCCTTCTTGATGTCTTTTACGATTAGCTGGTTGGTTCGCTCGTCTTCCGCAACCGTTCCACGCTCTGACAATACTGCCTGAACCTGGTCAACCATTTCGCTCACTCGAGCGTAGCTTACGCGAAGATACTTAACCGTGAGGTCTTCAAGGTTTTGAGCAGCTCGCTTAGCTTCACGGAGTGCTTCTCGCTCCTGACGAAGTTTATCAACCGGGGCAATTCGAATCACGTTCCCCTCGGTAACCTGGTCCAAGCCGTTGGTCTTGAGGATTACGTCAAGCGCCTGGTCCCAGGGAACATCAATGAGTCGTAAAGTCACTTTACCACTAACATCGTCACTCGCGATGATGTTCAGGTTGGAAACCTCTGCAATAATGCGCAGGGCGTTATCAATATCGGTATCCTGAAGGTCGAGAGAAATCAGGCGACCGGTGTATGTCTTAGAACCATCTGCGGATACAATCCCTGTTGGGTTTGCACGAGTCTGGTCCTCAGCACTCTCCGCTTCGGGACCTGCTTCATCCTCAGGAGCGTCGAACTGCGCTCGGGCTTCTGGTCGCGCAGCAACCGGAGCCATGCCAGCAGTTTCCAGGACACGGGCCTCTACTTTAATCTCATTTCCGAGAGGAACCGCCTGGAGTTCAACAGCCTTATCAACAAACATACGAACCAGCACTTCGCCATCTCGCTGAACCGCACGCGCAGAACGAATTCCCGGGAATCCTTGAGGGGCAATAAGTGGCAAAGTAGTTCGCTGTGCAGCTTCCGCACCAGGCACCCGAAGGATGAATTCACTTGGAGCAGTTCGCTTAAGCTCGAAAGCAACTTTGTCACTAAGTCCAATCAGAACGTGGCCGCTGTCATCGTTAGTTTTCTGGAAAGTCAGCGTATCAAGAGATAGTTCAGAGCCGTCCTGGGCCAACACTACTTCCTGAGCAACGACCTC
The DNA here is from genome assembly GCA_030433295.1 of bacterium. Taxonomy (GTDB): domain Bacteria; phylum Bdellovibrionota_C; class UBA2361; order SZUA-149; family SZUA-149; genus JAUIMJ01. The sequence goes on from JAUIMJ010000193.1 coordinate 2,802, forward strand.
AACCGGCAGTTCCTCCTGAGCAGGAACCTCCGCTGCAACTTCCTCTTCGACTACGGGAGCTAAATCTTCTGGCATTGGCTCAACAGCCGCAGGAACTTCCGCCTGAGCGAGCACCGGTGCGGCAGCCACTGGCTCATTACCGAAGGTGATTGCGATTTCACCGGTTTCGGTATTGATGTCGTGCTGAACCATTGCGTCCGACAGGTCGAACACCAGGCGAGTGCGGTCGCTGTGTGCTCCGAGACGGACACCGTTAATGAAAGAGTCGTTCTCGATAACCAGCTCGCGGTTAGCGATGCCTTGCTCGCCGAGAACATCGACGACGAGGCGGGCCGGGTGGTCGAGAGTGAGAACATCGATGACCGGATTGCTCTGTGCAGTCTGAATCATGACCTTACTGAAGGTAGAGCCCTGTTCCAGTCTGACAGCCATACCGTCCTCTGTCTGACCGAGAAGCTCTCTGGACTCGAGCGCTTCGGCAACCGGGGACATCTCAACGACCGGATCGCTTACTACAGCGACATCCTCTTCCATCATGGTCGTAGGAGCGTCGGCGGCAGCCATGTCTCCGTACATTTCACGACTCGATGAGTCTGCACTTTCGATACTCGAGTCTACACCAGGGGTTCCCGCGTTCATCGCACAACCGGCGACAAATACCACTGTCCCAAACAGAGTCCCGAAACGAAGAGCTTTGCTACGCACGCTCATGAAGTCTCTCCTTAGCGTCAATATCAGTAAATGAGCACAACATTTTAGTCTCTCACGCCTTTCGCGCTTTGTTCCCGCTCCGCGCCTGTGCGGGGAGTCGGTTGATAAAAAGGCTCCCCCCAGGGTTACCTTCTTTTTAGCCCGAAAGCTGACGTAATAATTGCATCTAGCAGCAAGCCGAGTGGGTGACAACTTCTTAAAGCTTAAACCAAAAACGGCCCTAAGAAATTTGTTATCCCTTACGCATAATCAGCTTTCATTTACTCCGACCGAAAATATCTGACCAAAGTAACGTATGGTCAGGTTTCGATGCATCTTCGCCAGAAAAGCTTTCGCTAATAAATTAAATCGCAGCTCGTTTGGAGTTCGATTCGATTTGTCAGAACGGAGATGATGTAAAAACACAAAGCGTATTTTGCAAAGCAAACAAAAGCTAACTTTGCAAAGCAAATAAAAGCTAACACTGGCAAAGCAAACAAAGTCGACACAGCCTGCTCTCAAAACGCTGGCCACAAAAAACAAAGGGCCATCGTCTGTAAAACTCATAGCGCTTCAAAACTGGATAGTAAAGGATAAATCTGCACTTGAATAACTTCTTTTTACTTCTAGTTTAGATAGTTTAGCCGTGCTGAGTTCGGGTGGGAGGAAACAGAAGCATGCTGTCCGCTATTATAAGGACGGTCACCATAGCCTGTATCGGGAGCACGGTTTGCTAGGAAGCAGTATTACCGACGCGAATCGTCGCCAATTAGTTTTACGCCTTATTTCAGAGCATTACCCGGGAACGCATGACGAAAGTATGCATGGGAGGGAGCAGCAGCAGGACAGTATGCTGCTGCATTTTCCAAAAAACGCTCTGCCTAACCTCTGCGACGGCGACGCTTCTTTTTACCATCCTCCTTCGGTCGCTCGCTTTCTTCAAGGAAGCGATAAGAAGTAGCGACTACCGAGGTATTGAGAAGCACGTCGTTTTCTTTGACCGTCGGCTCCTTCAGAATGAATTGGTTAACGTTTACGATACGAGATAAATGACCTACTTCATCAAAAAATGTCGCTACCTGATGATAGGTTCCGCTCACCTGAATTTCTACAGGAATCTCAGCGTAAAAGTCCTTGCGCTGTTCGGGCATCGGCTGGAATAAGCGAATTTCCAGGCCTGCGTCGCGCACCTTGTCCGAGACCCGAGCCAGCAACTGCTCAATACTCTTTTTATCCGGGAGTTCTTTGAGCGCCTTCACCAGCTCGATGTCGAGGCGAGCGACTTCTTCGGAGAATCGCGGAAGGTTCGCCGCAATACCTTTCTTCTCCGCTATCTCGAGCTCAACCTTCTTTATGTCTTCCTCGATAACGGTCATCTCCTCTCCGAGCGAGGAATAAAAAAGGAAGTAGTATAGTCCGAGCAGCACGACTACGGTTCCGACGGCAATACCCGCTTTGGCCGTGTTTGGTAACTCCAGGATACCTTCGAGTCTCTCATCCATTATTTCGTTTCTCTCGTTCTAGTATTGAATATCGCAGACCGGCCTCGGAGCCGGATCTTCCACGCAGGAGCAATCAAAGCCCGCTACAGGGAGGGCTTGGAAGCGCTCGTTCCTTGTTCCGCAGACGGCGCTGGCTTCGCATCCGCTCCGCTCGAGGCAGAAGTTTCACCCATCTCACTCATCAACGACTGATTCGCTTCTGGTTCTTCTTCAACTACCTCTTCTTCAAGAACTTCCTCGTCCGGGGTCGCGGCTCCCTCTGTGGAACGCTCCAGTTTTTCAATTTTCACTTCCGTGCGATTCGGGACATCGGCGGCTCTCTTTTCTGCTTTCGCCAGGTCTTCTGCTACCTTTTCCTGATCTCGTTTAAGCGGATCGGAGAGTTTCGCAGACAAAGAAAACTCCTGCAGATTAACCCCATCGCGGGTAAACTTCTTTGTGTAGTCCAAATCCACATCGCGCAATTGCGGAGATTCCTCAAGAGTCACCATCATTCTCGATACCGTCTGGTTATCCAGTGCAATACCGACAAACTGAATCACATCGTCCGCTCGTTGATCGAGAACGGACAACCATGCGCGATCGGGAATAGCAGCGGTAATATCATTCAGAACGCGGACCGGAGCCTGCTTTCGCGCTTTGAGCTTTGCGATTGTGGTCAGTTTCTCAGCTAAGAGTTTTCGCTTCTTCTCAAGCTCGTCGACCTTCTTGGTTTTCTTTCTCAGTCGCGCTAACTGACCTTCGAGCTGTACCTTGGTTTGCTTCTTAAACTCCAAATCCGTGTAGGTCGCATCGTGATGCACATAACTGGCACCAAGCGTCAGCACGACCAGCGCAACAAATCCAAGTATCTGAAGAGCGTATGCCGCCCTGTTATCTTTCTTCTCACCGAGGAGATTTATTCGAATCATCTAATTGCTCTCTACGCAGTTGCGTTTTGTTTATCCCCAAAGCGTCGCAACGCCAGACCCACACCGACTCCCATCGACAGCTTTATTTCGTCGATGTAATCTTCATCAAAATTGGCAGACCAATCAATTGCACGGAAGGGCTCAATCACGGTGCACCCCATTCCCGTTCTGCCACTGAGTTCTTCTATGAGCCCGGCCGATTGAACGCCACCACCACAAAGGTAAATCGCTTCAATACTTCGCTCCGTTGCAGCCGCATTCCAGAAGAATCCCAACTGACGATGAATCTCTGAAGCAATGTGTTCTGTCGTTCGATCGAGCGTCTCACTAATCAGATTCGCGTCGTAGCCCTCAACGGCCATGCCCATCTTCGCGCGCTCGGCTTCAGCGGGCTGCATGGAGAGCGACTCACAAAGCGCGTCCGTATACAGACGGCCACCGACTCCTACATCACCGGTGAAGAGAGACTCTCCACCCTCCACAATGCTTACGCTGGTGTAACGTGCACCGATATTGATCAAAGCTATCGCACGAGGATCTTTCTGCGGATAGTTGGTCTCAAACATGTTTTCAAAGGCAAAGTAATCGACGTCAGCAATTGCCGGCTCAAGCTCCGCCTCTTCGATCGCAGTGACATAGCTGTCAATTATTTCGTTCTTCACCGCGACCAAAAGGATATCCATGGTCGACGTGTCATTCACACTAAGCACCTGGTAGTCGAGATGCACTGAATCTACGCTGTGAGGAATGTAGTTAGAGGCCTCGAATTCTATCGTGTTGTCTAATTCTTCCGGCTCGCAATACGCAATGGTGATTTTCTTGGTAAAAACGGCAGGACCAGGAATTGAAAAGGCTACTTTCGTGCCTTCGATTTCATTTGCCTGTACGATAGAACGGATAACTTCCGCTATTTTTTCCGGATCGGTAATCGCGTTATTGCTGATGGCATCGGCGGGGGTAAGTGCTGAACCGGCACTGAGCAGCTTTGGCTTACTACCACTCATATCAAGGCAGACGACCTTTATGGTGCTCGTCCCGATATCGATACTGACAAACGGCTCATTTTTGCCGCCGAAGAGAGAAGAAAAAATACCCAGACCCATATTCCCCTACTGGAAGTAGTCCCTAATCAAAGTTTCGACGAAACATCTATCCGACTAAGGATTCGTTATTGCGTGTGCGTCAGGCATTCGCTCGACAGACTCAATCCTACTACAGACACGCGAGCGGCGACGCACATTTCGTTTTTTCCTATCGGATAGTTTGATGAAAACTTTCAGAAAACGAGGCAAAAATCAGGCGGAAATCCCAGGTATGAAGCGCAGTAACCACATCCGAACTTTTTTGCGGCTTTGTCGAATCGTACTTTCTCCTTGCTCAAGGGATCATCAGCGGCCGAGCCCCGAGTGCTGAAAAACGGGTTTTCATAGCATTATCATGTATCTATCTAGGGAATTTCCGCCACTACAACCAGAATGTGTCCTATGCCTGCTGTGAGAGAGCACTGATTACCCGCTGAGCGATGCTATTTGAATTGTGTAGCAGAATACGGCAATTTTTATGGTAGTACCCCTCTTCTGAACGTTTGGACTAAGACCGTACATGACCGAGCCCTCCGATACTCCGCACCGCGAAAAACTGGCAGCGCTTGTCGTCATATCGGGGCTACCGAAGGTCCTCTCATACGAGGCGACAGACGACTGCTGCGTCGGTTGTGAGGTCACCGTGGAACTCGGCAGAAGGCGAACCAAAGGCTGGGTCGTCGATATGATTCCGCTCAGTGAGGCCGAACAGCAGCACAGAAAAGCGAACGACGCTCAAACCTCCTTCCTGCAGCAGTCGCTGCTCAAACCGGTACTCGATGCCTGTCCCGTCTTTCGGCCGGAGCAGCTACCGCTTTTTCGCTGGATGTCCGACTACTATGGTGCGCCGCTCGCCGACATAATCGACAACGCCGTTCCCCGCAAAAGCACCGGCAAAGCCGTTCGCTATGTTTCCCTGGCTTGCAGCCCTTCCGCGGCAAAAGAGCACCTTGAGCAAATAGCGCGCCGTGCCCCTCGGCAGGCTGAGTTACTAGAGCGATTGATTGCCGAGGAAGGTGAAGTTTCACTGAGCGAACTGCGATCAGCGACGAAAGGAGTCGACGCTGCCCTGAAAGGCCTGTCGAAGCGAGATCTGCTGAGTTTCTCAGAGCGCAACGCATTTTGGGATGCAGAGAAGAAACAAGGAGGGCTGTATACCGGCGTTAAACCGAGCAAGCTCAGCCTGCATCAGGAGCAGGCTCTTGCAAAGGTTGAGCAGACGCTTGATCCCGGGGGCTTTACCCCATATCTGCTTTACGGGGTAACGGGGAGCGGCAAGACGGAGGTGTATCTGCGCGCAATTGAAAAAGCCCTGGCCTGCGATGGCGGAGCCATCGTTATTATTCCCGAAATTTCGCTCACGCCGCAGTTCAGCGCAAAATGGGCAGCTTGGCTGGACGCGGGCGGCGCTTGGGCCCGCTCT
>JAUIMJ010000194.1 GCA_030433295.1 bacterium
GAAATTAGCTTTGGGCTCATTTGCTCGTAAAATAAATCGGTATTTCTCTTCCATAGGTTTCACCTGTTTCCAAGGCATCGGCGTGCTCCTCCTGTTATGAACAACGCCTTTGTCTTACAATGTGTTACCTATGTCTTGTCTGTCTGGTGTTACCTATGTCCTGTCGTCACACCCTATCTACTCGCACCTTCACAGCAGTAAGGGCGTCTGCCTCAACAAATGCCGGACGGGGGTTGGAGTGCGAGAATATTTAACACAGAGCACACAGAGGGGCTCTGGTGTGGGACATGAGTCATCGAGAGAATAGAAGTCAGTGAGTAAGGAGAGGGAAAATGCAGAGATTTCTCTGCCTAGGTTTCCTCACCCATGATGAATTGCAGATCGGTAATCGCGGGAGTTCCGGGACGCGGATCGGCAGGGTTTGAGCCGATTTCGGTAACTTCGCGCTGATCACTTAGGCCATCGCCATCACTATCAAGCAGAAGGGGACTGGACTTATGGACAAACACCTCATCACCGTCTAGCAGGGTATCGCCGTCCGAGTCGGGATTAAAGATTCCGGTGCCAAACTTGGCCTCGGCAAAATCGTAGATTCCGTCACCATCGGTGTCTACCGGTCGATTGGCCTGCGAGTAAATGGGGAGAGTCTGAGCGACCAGCAGTGCCATCGCATCGTAGCCTTCAGCATCGGGGTGCAGCCTATCCCCACTGATTATTCCCTCGCCTAGAGAGAAAAAATTTATATGCTGGTGCGGAGCAAGCCTGGAGTTTACCAGAGAGACCCAGCCTTTTTGATCGTCGCGCTTCACGGCCGTAAGGTTACCGATAAGCGAAATCGCGCCGGTGTTACTCCCCCGGGAGGCAATAGATAAGACATTGTCTCTGGTGGACAGAGAAGATCGATCCTCAAGGAAAAAATCGTTTACCCCCTCGAGAACCACCAGATAGTCGATATTTGGAAACTCAGCAAAAACACGAGAGGAACGTCGCAGACCTACGTGGGTCATTTCACCCGGGTCACCAAAATTAAGAACGATAGCGTTAGGGAAATACAGATTGAGCCGCCCCGGGTAACCAATCTCAATTGGTGTGTCGGATCGTCCGAAGGTAATTGAATCACCAAAGCCGGCAATAATGAGCTGCTGATCGCAGTTGATATCGACCAGGCCATCAATATCAGCACAGGCAAAAGAGGTGCCGGGGAGAAGCAGTGCGAACACTAAGGAAACGCTTCCCAATATGATTGATTTTTTCATAATTACCAAAAGCCGTTTAGATTTCTGTATTCCTGAGCGTTTCGCTATAGCATACTCTGAGAATACAAAACATTCTCGGTACCCTAAAACACCAGCAAACATAAGAATGAGCGAGAACCCGACCAAAACACAGCAGGAAATCACCTATTCCCAGCGGGGTGTTCCGCTGCTCATTCAGATGCTCCTTGTAGCAGTAACGACTTCTTATCTTAGCAGCAGTATATTTTCTCCTCGTTTCTACGAGCATCTCAGCCTCGGCAACTACCTGAGAAATCACGATTCCTTCGCAGAAAACTTCATCTGGGGCTCCGGAAAACCCTGGCTGCATACGACCTGGCTTTTTGACGGCTTGCTCAGCGTATCCGAGGGCTTCTTCGGGGAAACTTCATTTATCATACTGAAGCTACTTCTTTACTTTGCCGTCGGTCTGGGACTCAGCACACTGTATAGCGGACTCGCCGGAGATCGCTTTTTTGGAACATTCATCAGTCTGCTCATTGCCTGCGGTGCCTTGCTTCGCATGCCCCTTAGCTCAGAGCTTTTCGGTCTTGCACTCCTCTGCTTTGAGCTAAGCCTGGCGCATGCCCTGGTCAGCAGCTACAGGAGAAAACAAAAGCTTAGCCTGGGACTTCTCGCAAGTCTGCTTGCCCTTCTCATCGTGCATGCCAATGCTGATTCGAGCAGCGTTCTCGCGCTCGCATTTAGCTTTCTCTTTCTGGCAAGCAGCAGTGACATCCCCGGGTCGACAAAACGCACACTGCTTCCCCTGCTTTGTCTGACGCCCCTGCTGACGCCGTTCTTTGGAATGCAGATACTGCAGCATTTGCGACTTGCCGGAACCATGCTTTCAATTGAACTTTTCTATCAGGCTTCGCCCGCAAGCATTTACTACTTCCCCTTCTCTTTTCTCCTGCTCGTTCTGATTTTGACCGGAGCTCTCTGGCATCGATACCCGAGTGGTTTGAAGGGAGCAGAAATCAGTTTTATGGCTCTGTGTGCGGCCATATCCATGGCGATCGATCACCTCTTACCGATTTCTTTACTAGTAACGGGCTACCTGCTTTCCCTGCTCTGGGGTCGAGCACAGTCAGAGAGCGTAGCCATGGGCAACCTCGGAGAAGCGTTTTTCAGACTCAAGAACGGACTCAGCTCAGTCGCACCGGTAGGAATTATCTGGGTACTTATCTGCATGCTGGCAGTAAACGTCATTAACATTGTAAAGGTTCCGAAGGTCCTCACGCTTCTGCCTCAATGGGAAGTAGACTACTACCTCAATGAAAATCTTGATCCACCGCTCTACCATGACTACGAGGTTGGCTCGTATCTGCTCCAGCGTTTTGCCGCAGCGCAGGGCGAACCGACCCAGAAGGTTGTCTCCAGTTATGCTTCGCGCTACCTGGACCCCAAACTCACTGCGGCACAGATTCGTTTGAATCGTTCCGGGGCAGGGCAGGAGGAACTATTCAAAAAGTTTGCTCCAAATACGGCACTGGTGAGCACCTTTAGTCCGCTCTACACCATTCTCAAGGTCGATCCCTCCTGGGAAAGAATGCCAGTTCCCGCTCCTGAAAAACCTGCTGCCAACAGTGGCCAGGTGCAAAGGCCCTTCGGTTGGGCGCTCTTTCGCCGAAAAAAAAACGCAATGAAATAATAAGTTCGCCCAATATGCGCCTGCATTCACTTTGGCCTCGAGAATGCGAACGTGAGCATTTGGCTCGCTTGCAACAGAAATTCTCCAGAGTTCCCACAAAATCCTTCATTTACCCGCCTCTAAGCGACTCTTGCTCTTTATAAACCGGAGGGCTTTCATTATAGTGAGCGCCACATGAGATTTGAGGAATTTTACCTCGACAAAAAGCGCCTACAGGGCTGTCGACAAAAGGCGCCAGCAGATCTGTCGACCATTGAGAAATTGCCCGGCAAAAATAAGTCTCGAAGCATCAATCTAATCGGATTTACCATGGCCCAATCGAACAGCGAACACAGTACTTTTTTTGTCAGCACAGAGAACGGTTCAGTAAAAGAGACCTTTGTCGTTCAGCACTCGGGGGCGCTATCCGGTTCTGACAAAGAAAAGATCTCCTGGTTGCTCGAGGCTGAACCTCGCGAGGGTGAGACGGTATCCGGAGACTTCATTGGACCCAGAAAAGAAATCGTCACCCCCTGGTCAACTAACGCTACGGAAATTACTCATAACGTCGGCATTAAGAATATACTGCGTATCGAGCGATTCACTCCGAGTGCTAAACCTCCGGTTTTCGATCCCATGCTGGAGGCACACTACAGCGGGCTTGCTCAGGACTCATTGCAGATAGATCAAACTCCGGAGCCTCTTACCTCAATCGAAGACCTTGCCTCATACAACGAAGAGGCCGGATTGGCTCTGTCCGAGGAAGAGATCGATTTCCTTAAGGCAAAAAGCGCTGAACTGGGACGTGCTCTCACGGATTGCGAAGTCTACGGCTTTGCTCAGATCAATTCAGAGCATTGTCGCCATAAGATATTTAACGGCACTTTTATTATCGACGGGAAAGAGCAGGAGAAGTCTCTCTTTGGAATGATAAAAGACACTTCCAAAGCAAGCCCCGACAGACTCGTTTCAGCCTATAAAGATAACGTAGCCTTCATCAAAGGACCGGCCCTCAAGCAGTTCTCCTCTCCGACGCCGGAAAAAGCGGCGCATTTCGGAATGCGATCCATAGACAGCGTGCTTTCTCTCAAAGCGGAAACCCATAACTTTCCGACCACGGTTGAGCCCTTCAACGGTGCTTCGACAGGCAGCGGAGGAGAAATCAGAGACCGCATGGCCGGAGGTATCGGAAGTATCCCTCTGGCCGGGACCGCTGTGTATATGACTGCCTACCCTCGGCTCTCCGGTTCACGCGCTGAGGCCTGGGAGCGCTTCAATAAGGAGCGGGATTGGAAGTATCAGACCCCCAGCCAAATCCTCATCAAGGCTTCGAACGGTGCTTCTGACTTCGGAAACAAATTCGGACAGCCGCTCATTACCGGATCCGTCCTTACCTATGAGGGTAAGACACCGCGAGGATTCTACGGCTTCGACAGAACTATCATGCTTGCCGGAGGGGTCGGCTACGCCAATGCCGAACATGCGCTTAAACACACTCCGGAACCGGGAGATCTCGTTGTTCTCCTCGGAGGGGATAACTATCGCATCGGGATGGCTGGTGGCTCGGTAAGCTCTGTCGATACGGGAGACCTCGATCGCAGCCTGGAACTCAGTGCCGTACAACGGGCAAATCCCGAGATGCAGAAGCGGGCCTATAATGTCGTGCGCGCCCTTGCCGAACTTTCGGAAAATCCCATCGTAATGATTCACGACCACGGCGCCGGGGGGCACATCAACTGTCTCTCCGAGTTGCTAGAGGAAGGAGGCGGCGAGATTGACATCTCCACGCTGCCTCTGGGGGACCAGACCCTCAGCATGAAAGAGATCATTTGCAACGAGTCTCAGGAACGCATGGGCCTGATACTTAAGCCAAAAGACAGAGCATTGATTGAAAAAATAGCCGAACGAGAACGTGCGCCTGTCTATTTCGTTGGCACGGTCACGGGTGACAATACCATCATTTTTAAATCCGAAGAGGGCCAGAACCCTATTGAGCTACCGGTGGATCTCATCTTCGGCAGTTCTCCTAAAACAGTACTCACGGACGAAACGCAGGAACACGAGTTTGAGGATCTTGAGTTCACTATCACCTCAGGTGATGAACTTCGAGAAGCATTGGACAACGTGCTGTCTCTTGAGGGAGTAGCCTGTAAAGACTGGCTAACCAATAAAGTTGATCGCAGCGTTAGTGGTCTGGTTGCCTTGCAGCAATGCACCGGACCTCTACAGCTTCCCTTGAATAATGCCGGCATGATGGCTCTGGATTTCTGTGGAAGCTCCGGGGTTGCAACTTCTGTCGGGCATGCGCCCGTCGCCGGATTGGTCGACGAAGCGGCCGGTGCGGCTCTCAGTGTCGCTGAGGCATTAACCAACATTGTCTTTGTTCCCCTAACAGAGGGGCTTCCCTCGGTTGCTTTGAGCGCAAACTGGATGTGGCCGGCAAAGCAGGAAGAAGAGAATGCGAGACTCTATGCCGCGGTGGCTTCGCTTAGTGCCTTTTGTATTGAACTTGGCGTAGCCGTTCCAACCGGGAAAGACTCTCTCTCGATGACGATGAAGTATGCCGACGGCTCAAGTGTTCGAGCACCGGGCACGGTAATCGTATCGGCGGCGGCGGCCTGTGATGCCATCAGGGACGTGGTCACTCCGGATCTCAAACCAGAGGTCGGTTCTGTTCTGCTTCACCTCGATTTTTCAGGACAGAAAGACAAGCCACTTGGTGCCAGCAGTTTTGCCCAGTCTCTTGGACAACTCGGTAGCGACTGTGCGGGAGTGCCCGACGCAAAAACGTTCATTTCTGCGTTCTCCTTTGTGCAGGAGCTGGTTCGAAACAAAAAGCTGCTTGCAGGCCACGATGTCTCCAGTGGCGGACTGCTGGGCGCGGTTGCTGAGATGAGTTTTGCTGGTGACGTTGGCCTAGCTATGTCGATAGAGGGGACGGCAGAGGCTGTAGTTCCCACGCTGTTCTGCGAGAAGCCCGGCGTCGTACTACAGGTTGATGCTTCCATAGCAGCGGATATCATAGAAAGTGCAAAGAGCCAGGGCTTGCATGTCGATAAGGTAGCAGAAGTTGGCGGTACTCAGTTTCGACTACACGCAGGAGAACTTGGTTTCTCCACCTCCGTTGCTGAACTCAGGAGAGTCTGGTTCAAGCCTTCCTTCCTGCTGGACCGCAAGCAGACACAGGACGATCTTGCAAAGGAGCGTTACGAGCGATTTGATGCTCACCCACTGAACTATAGCTTTCCGGCAAATTTTGACGGCTCAATCGCTGCACACAATCTGCATTTTGACTCGACGCCTGAGTCCGGCGTCCGCGCAGCGATTGTTCGAGAGAAAGGAACGAACGGTGACAGAGAGATGGCCTTCAGTCTGCATACCGCGGGAATGCTGACCAAGGATATCACCATGAGTGATTTGATTCGGGGAAGAGAGACGCTTGATGATGTGGATGTTCTGGTGTTCCCCGGTGGTTTCTCAAACAGTGATGTTCTCGGTGCCGCGCGCGGCTGGGCCGGGGCATTTAAATACAATGATTCTGCAAGAGATGCTCTCAAGCGTTTTTCTGAGCGTTCCGACACGCTGATGCTGGGCGTTTGTAATGGCTGCCAGTTGATGGTCGCCCTTGGCCTGCTCACGCCCGAAGAGGCCGGCACCATGGTTCGGATGGAACACAACGAAAGCGGAAAGTTTGAGAGCTGCTTTGTCGGAGTTCGCGTGCAGGAGACTAATAATGTCTTCCTCAAGCCTCTTGCCGGAAGTGAGCTGGGGATATGGGTTGCACACGGTGAAGGACGATTCCGCTTTGATTCACCCTCGGATGCCTATTCTGTCCCCCTCACATTTTCGTCGGCGGAGTATCCGGCCAATCCAAATGGCTCTGACCTCAATGCCGCTGCGATTTCATCGGCTGACGGTCGACGCCTTGCGATAATGCCGCATCTGGAGCGCAGTATTTTTTCTTGGAACTGGCCGTATCGGGGCGATAAAGAATTCGAGGTAAGCCCCTGGATACTGGCTTTCACTGCCGCTCGTGACTGGGTGCTGGACGCAAAGAAGTGATAGAGGAGCAGGAATAACGGATGTCATCTGCTCAACCAGCACTCTCCCTGATCATTCCGGTATTTTCCAGCCAGAAAACCCTCTTTGAATGTTTAGACGCCTGCAAGGAATCCTTGCAGCGAGTAGCCCCTGAGCAGACGCAAGTAATCATCGTTGATGATGCAAGCGAAGATATGAGCGCTGCCATTGCACAGGAATTCTGCCAGGAAAACGCAGGCGAGCTTTGCAATTGCGAACTCTTGTTTGTTCAGCACAAAGAAAACCTCGGTGCAATTGCAGCGCGCCACAGCGGGGTCCGGGAGGCCTCAGCGGAGCTTCTTGTCTTTCTCGATTCTGATGTCGTGATTGGCCCGGACGTTCTTTCGAGGGTGCTGCAGTATTTCGCTGAGAACGAAAACGTCTCAGCGATAAGTGGCAACCCCAGGGATGCTGCTTCGGGATCATTCGCCACGAGATACAAAAGTACCTACATGCGTTTTATTCTGGGCCTCTGGAAAGAAAAGGCAGCGTTTCTTTACGGCTCATTCTTTGCTCTGAGGAAGCCTGTCTATCGCCGAGTCGAGGAGAGCTACCGAGGCATCGAAGATGATGCTCTGGGTCGAGCGCTAGCCGAAGAAGGACATGATTTGCGCATCCTACAGGATCTCGACATTTGTCATCTTCGGGAATACAGCTACGCATCCCTATTGAAGAACGACTTTAAGGTTTCTCGATCGTACGCGTTTCTTTTTGTGGACACCCGAGGATGGCGCAATTTGTTTAGCTCCGGCTTTTCTCATGCACCAAGGACGCAACTGCTGTCTGTAATTTGTGCTGCCAGCAGCTTACCGCTGCTGGTAGCTATGCTCATACCTTCATCGCTCAAGGAAGTACTCTGCATCTGCCTTGCGCTTATCCTGCTGCTTTGGGCCCTGCTCAATACTGCTTTTCTGAATGCAATCAGAATCAAACACGGCTGGGCCTTTACCTGCTTCTCTCTGATTCACACCTTCATTGATCATGTAGTAATGTCTCTGGGTATACTTTCTGGAATCGTTTCACGTCTGACGAGGGGCACCACAAAGAGCTGATGAACAATCGAATGCGATTATTTGATTTTTACGGGTTCAGGATGTCAGTGAGCATCCCAAAAGAAATGAATATGCCCGCTCTCGATAGTGAATTCTCTTTCTTCGAAAAGGAATGGAACCCGGAGGAGCATTCTGGTTTCCCTGCTGACGGTTCGGTCGACTGTCAGGTTGAACTCGTCAACGAAGAAGCCGACTATACCGCCTTCGGTTCCCTGAGGCCCAGGTACTACACACCGAGAAACATTTGCTATCACCATGAGGGGCAGAAAATCGTTAACTACCATGGCGAGGCCCTGCTGACACAAAATCGTCAGGGTACTCGAGTAAGCCTGCGCTGTACAAAGCCTCAGACGGCTGAGGCAAT
>JAUIMJ010000195.1 GCA_030433295.1 bacterium
AGCATCTCAATGTCGCGAATTCCGCTGCCTGGCAATGGTGTCGGCGTTTCACATCCTGTCGTAACCCGTGAATAATGCCCGGCGATTGTTTCGGTTCCAGTGAATGCCTAACTGAAGGGTAGAGGGTGCCGCAGGCGAAGGACGATTATGACTGAAGAAACAGCAATTGAGGGCGGGAATCCGGCGGAAGCCCCGCTGCTACCCCTCGATCCCCGCCAGAAATCGGTGTTGCGCGTGCGGGCGCTGATATTGGGCCTTATCCCGCTCGCTATCCTCGTCATCGGCGATTACGTACTGAGCCGCGAGCTGGAATGGACTGCCGGTATCGGGACCGGTCGAAGTTGTATCAGCTGCTGAGGTTCCGCTATCTGCATTCTTCGGTGGGACATACGCCGGACCCCGAACAATCGCAATCTTTCCTCCGGCCTGGGAACTGTTTGAAGACCCACTGAAGCTCACCCTCGCAACGGAAAGTGAAACCTCTTCAGAGGCAAGAACCTCGCCTCCATACACCAGATCAAGTCGATAGTTCCCCGCAGATGGTTTTTTTCTCCGAAGATCCGACAGGCTACCGCGTCCGAAGGAAACGCTGTTCTTTGCCTTACTCAGAGCGACTTCCGCTGGTCGCAGGGTAGCAATCACCTCTCCACTGGAGGGATCAAAAACATTGAGACGCAGTGCATCCCGCACCTCACTCTTACTCGTCTTCCGCTCCCCCGGGCCAAAGCCGCTAAAATCTCCCTGCCAGTAAATCGAACTCAAGCGACTTACTGTGAAAGAACGATCCTCAGTGACATCCTTTCCTCGCACGAGCTTGAGCGTCCCTTCTATTTTCGGAAGCGGAACTTCCACTTTCTTCTCCACCACCTTTTCTGAGTCAGCCGATTTGGCATTCGGAGAGTCTGCCGAAGGTACATTCGCCTTTTCCCCAGCCGTAGTATTCTCAGACACCGCATTCCCTGCTGTTTTTTCCGACGCCGGCGCAGGTACGGCCTTTGAGGCTGCCGCGGAGGAACCCGCGTCTCCCGCCTTAGTAGAGCCGTTCCGTGTTTTCCCCGTTTCTCTGTTGGAGCTCTCCCCGGATTGCGACGTTGTTACCGTTTCGGAAGCGGTTTTCTTCTCGTCTTGCGAAGTGGCTGCGGTAACCTCCGACTCGTCAACCCCTGCCATGGCCAACAACTCGTTTCGGAGTTCTGCTCTCTGTCCAATCTCAGCATCGCTCGAATCCACAGATGCAAGATCCTCCGGCATCTCGGGCTTCGAAAGACCAAACAATGCCAGAAGCTCCCCATGCGTTTCGAAAGTATGGACGGGAACACTTGAGGAAACCGCCGTTGTAACTGGTGGAACAAAACGGACGAGCGCCCAGCAAGACAGGAAGAGAACACAGAGTCCCACTACCCATTTTCCATAGGAACGCCTGGCGGGCTGTGAACTTGCCGCAGCAGGTGCGGGCTTCAGCTCCTCTTCGCTTGGCGCGATAAAATCAAGGGTCCATCCCCCTCCTGAGGGCTCATCATCCCCTCCGCCAAGCTCAAACGTGCGCTCAGTGACGGTTTCTTCAAGATCTTCAGAGCCCTTTGAGGCAGCCGATGAACCCGAGGAGGTCGTCTGCGAACCGGAGCCGGTCACTCCAGCCACAAACTGCGTACCGTCCATCGCAAAAAATCCGGAACTCATACTGAGCTCTGGCATGTGCTCAAAGATGGCAGCGGCCATTTCAGCTGCTGAAGCGTAGCGATCATCGGCATTCTTTGCCGTCGCTTTCTTTACTACGTCGACAAACCAATCGGGAACCTCGAGTCGCTTGCGATCAAAATCGGGCAGCTCCTCGTTCAAATGTTTGAATGCGACAGCGACAGGACTATCAGCAACGAAAGGCTTCACACCAACCACAAGCTCATAGGCAATAATGCCCAGAGCATACAGATCACAGGAACGCTCCAAACGTTCTCCTCTAATCTGCTCGGGAGACATATAATCGGGTGTACCTACGACCTGCCCGGTACGAGTGATACTGGTATCCATGCCGAGGATCCTCGCCGTTCCAAAGTCTGCAAGCTTGACCTCTCCGTTTTTGGAAATCATTACGTTTGCAGGCTTGAGATCGCGGTGAATAATATCCTTGCCGTGCGCATAGGAAACACCAGACAGAATCTGACAGAAGATTGAAAGGGCATACTCAAAGGGCAGCGCGATTTGCTGTTCGCTCAATGAGCCATCGTCAGCTTCAATCTCTTTTAATGTATGTTCTTTGAGACTGGTTCCGTCTACAAACTCCATTGAGATGTAGGAATACCCATCTTTTGCTTTTCCGATATCGTGGGTTCGCACGATGTTTGGGTGTGAAAGAGAACGAGCTACGAGCACCTCGTTTCTGAAGCGCCGGAATATCGTCTCGTCCGAGGCAAGATGGGCGTGTAGAATTTTTAGTGCGACAACTTCGTCATTGAGGTCTCTATCAATCGCACGATACACCAGGCCCATCCCGCCCGTCCCGAGACGTTCACAAATCTCGAAGCGACCTGCAATCAGCTCACCCGAACGCAAATCGGCTGGGCTGTTCGATGAGCTTCCTGGAGATCCCGGTGTATCCATTAGCAAAAGTACATCGCTGAGTTAGAACAAATCAATAACTCCAAACCCCAATTAGGTCCAAGGGCTACTCACCGAGCAGCTCGTCGAGAAGGCGCTCACGCTCGGCTTCACTTGGGACACCATCATCCGTCGAATCTTCTTTCTTCTCTGCGGCAGCTCCCGCCTTTCCCTCAGCATCCGGCTTAGAGGTATCCTCGTCCTGGGCGAGTTCATTAAGCAATTCATCCACCAGGGCATCATCCGCCGCGGTCGCCGCACCACCTGCCCCGGAGGATTCTGCTTCCTCCGCCGGCTCGGCATCTGCAGCAGCGTCTTCTTCCGGTTTTGGAATATCGTCGAAAAGTCCGTCGTCCGCCATTCCCTCGGTCGAGGCCTCAGCGCCTCCGCCGGACGACTTAAGAGAACTTATTGCCTGGCGCACGAATGACTCAGGCATAGGTTCCTTGCGGGTCATCAAGGTTTCGGGAACGAGAATCTCATCCCTCAAATTTATACGCTCCGGTCTGAGTCCCGGGTTGGCTTCAAGAATCGCTTCCCAATTCGTTGTCTTCCCCGTATACCAGCGCGCGATAAGCCCAAGAGTCTCTCCGGAATAGCGCACGGTGTGCGTATACATCACCTCTTCCTCAACCGGCTCTTCAACCGGCGCCGGAGCCGGAGGTGGTGCCGGAGTACAGGCCTGCGTTGCAGCCGCGACAATCACGAGCAGGGCCACACAGAAGATATTTACAACTGGCACGTTAGAAGGTTTAGATTTTGTATCCATTGCAGTTTTAGATTTTATTCTTTTTAAAAGTTTGTACGTTCAACTCTTTCAGCGACTCATGCACCCGATTTGCCAAGAGCCTTACGAATCAGCTTTTTAACGGTATTGTCCTGTTCCACCTCAAGTCGCTTCCGAAGTACCGCCCGCGCATTTTCGGTTTCCAGCATACCCAGCAGATTCGCCGCAAACGCCCGAACGAGATATGACTCATTTTCCAGAGCTGAAGTGCTCGCCCGAATCACCCGAGGAGTGATTGCACTTTTGTTTGCCGCGTAGGCTCGCAGGACCACTGCCTTGACGTCAGCCCCCCCCGTCTCAAGCAAATCGAACAAGGCATTCTGGAGTGACTGGTCGGAGCGGCTTGCCGCTTCAAGGACCAGAGTTCGCAGTGTGCTTGCGTCACTACCTGCCGCGTCCACCGTTCGCAACAGGTCGCTATCTGACAGTTCCTTGAGTTCAACAGCCACCTTTGCGTATACCGCTCGCTTATCGCTGCCGGAAGCCTCTGAGAGGCGCTTACGAAACTGCTCAATCCATGCATTCGCGTCAAACTTTGAGGGCTCGTCCGTGTCAGCCGCGGCCGCTTCGGCCGGAGCCTCTTTTTCTTTTTCGGAAGCCTCTTTTTCCTTTTCCAAAGA
Organism: bacterium; assembly: GCA_030433295.1. Classification (GTDB taxonomy): domain Bacteria; phylum Bdellovibrionota_C; class UBA2361; order SZUA-149; family SZUA-149; genus JAUIMJ01. The sequence continues at coordinate 4,003 of JAUIMJ010000195.1, forward strand.
AGGAGGATTTTCGGCTGGCTTCTCCTTGGTCGTTTCCGGTGCGCTATCGGGAGCACCTGACTCTCCGCCACGTGCCAATTCGATGACCTCTACTTTCCCTGTCTCATTGGCGCTATCCTTGTCTGCATCCCCGAGGAAAAAGAAAAAGCCCAGTCCGGCAAGGACACAGAGCCCGAGGCCGCCAAGAGCAAGCGGGAGAACGCTGCTTTTCTTCTTCGAGGTAACCTGAGGAGCTGCTGGTGGCGGACCCATCATCGTGGCATCGTCCATTTCCTCCCCTACCGTCGATGAGGGAAGACTGGCGGCCGCACTTTTATCAAGACCATTAGTCGATTTCGACTTCGCTGCCGATCCTTTGCCCCCACCGGATGTCAGAGACTTTTTACCAGAGCTATCTGATGAAACGGCGCGGACAACGCCACTTGCAGATACCGACAGTGAGTTCGTCTGCGCCTCGTCAAGTGAGATACCTTCGTAGTATCCGCCAAGAAGGCCACTGCTATCAACCGCCACACCAAATACGTCGGCCATTTCTGCTACGAAATCCATAGCGGTAGCGAAGCGCTCATCCCGATCTTTCGCGAGTCCCTTTGCAAGCACTTCTTCGAGTTCACGCGGAAGCTCGGCGCCAAGCTCCGAGAACGGCAAAGGTGGCTTATGGATAATATTGCTAACGACAGTAGTGAAATCACTGCCCGGAAACGGTCTGGTGCCGGTGAAGGCTTCGTAGGCGACAACAGCGAGCGAGAACAAATCCGTTCTTCCATCCAGTGTAGAGCCACGAATCTGCTCGGGTGACATATAGCTGGGAGTTCCAACCACCGTTCCGGCGGGCGTCAAAGAAGTATCGCTTAATTTCGCGACACCGAAATCAAGAAGCTGTGGTCGATAGCCGGAATCGACAATGATGTTACTTGGCTTGATATCGCGATGAATAACACTTTGGCTGTGCGCGTAATCGACTGCGCTGCCTATCTGGGCAAGATTATGCAAGACGGCCAGGGACGCAAGCGCACCACTTTCTGCGATGACCGTCTCTAAACTCTGCCCCTCGATGTATTCCATCACGATGTATGGAGAGCCACTCTCGGTTTTACCCGCCTCGAAAATGGTGACGATATTGGGGTGATGCAATTTACCCGCGGACCGCGACTCCTGACGAAAGCGCTGAAGTGCCTCAGCTCCCGCAGGATCGTCACCCATGAAAACAGCTTTCAGAGTTTTGATTGCGACGAGCCGACCGATCTCCGGATCCTTGCCCTTGTAGACAACACCCATGGAACCACGCCCGAGCGTGGACACAATTTCGTATTTATCGATAAAACGCGTGGTCACAAGGAGTCCGAGATATAAATTACGTTATTTCGAAACACGCTGAGTAGCATAGATCGGCTAAACATCCGCGATTTCTTCATAATTTTACACAAATGACCATTCCCAACAATGGTTAAGGCATTGCTCATAGCGAAAAGCAAAAAACCAGTTCGGATAGCCGCAAGCACACTGATACTTCCCTAGGAACTATGATGGCAGAAAAGCGAAAGAGTATTCGCTAAAGCACAACAATCGCTAAAGTTTAGGAGGTGATTGGATACTATAATTATCAGGATAGAGTGTTCGAGACACAGCCGCCCAGGCTCTTGCCTGGGTAAACCATTGGGTGACACGAGAGGGAACGCCCTAGGCGGAATCTTCCTCCACACCAGCAAGATACAGCTCCCGTTCTCGCCGGGCTTTCTCTTTGCGGGAACGCAAATCCTCTATTTCACTGCGAAACAAAGACCAAAAAAGCGTGTGTGGAACGCGCTTTCTCGTCTCAAAGGCCTTGAGTGAAGACGAACGGAGGCGCTGAATCCGAGATGCCATTTTACTTGGTCCCGGCCCCTCCGGAACATCAGACCGAAGCTCCTGAGTGGTATTCCCACTTGAAGACTCGGGATTATCGGCATGAGCACCGGTCCTAACATCAGCCCTCTCACCCGGGGAAGCATCCCGGGCATTTGAACGCCGCTTGGAACTATCGCCCATTTGTCTGCTGGCCTGATGCCTGCCAGCCTGTTGCCTTCCGGACAGATTACCGCGCGAGCGCAGGTGAGCATCAAAAGACTTCACTTCGCCAATCCCACCGTCAGCACGCCCTTTTTCAGAACACGCTTCTCCTACATACGTCTCTTCAAAAGACAGCTCTTTAGAAGGTAGGGAGTCCTCACTGGCAAACGCAAGAGCATCTTCTCCGAAGTGGTCTCCTCTTCCATCTTTCCCCATATCGAACATCCCTCAGCGCAGACTAAAACAAGAGCTAATCCCGTTCTCAAACCTGGCAAAAACCAAAGACCCCGCAGCTGCATTCGCGGGGGGAACTGAAATGAGGACGTAAAATATCACGACAAGGCGCGCGTTTTTACGTCCGCTAGCTCTTATATTTTACCATGTGAGACTATGTGTTGGAAGTGAATTCGGAGAGAGCTGCGAACCATGATTCTAGTAAATCAGCCCCAATAAATGCAAAAGAAAGCAGGAAGGCAAGAGTAACTCCCATTACGATTTTCTGCGACATATCCTCCTGCAGGAGAAGCTTGTTTAATGATGGTTTCTCCTTTGCAGCCCTCGCATGACGCGCACTGGAGACACTGGCAGTCTGCGTATTTCGGACATCGTTTTCCGACTCTGAAACGGGATGTGAAACTTCAGCGACAAGCTCGGCATCTGCCCCCGCAGTGTCCTCCTCAAGCTCAACACCGAGTAATGGCAGAGGCTCCACCTCATCCTGCTCTGGCAGTAAGTCCTCCTCAAAGCCCGCGCCCGCTGCCTCGCTCATGACTTCAACGACGCGCTCAGTACCTGCACTTTCGTCCGTATCAAAATCCTGCTCCTGAATCTCCTGGAGCTTCTCAGCAGCACTCTCCACAAGACCATACAACACGCTTTGCTCGGAGGATTCCGGATACGGACTGTCACCCACTTCGGCATTTGGGAACAAGGCCTGATCCGGGTCGGAAAGGGTCAGCACTTCGATGAGTTCCTGATCGAGAAGAGTAAGGAGCGCTAGCTGAACCTTATCTCTGCTAAGAAGGCTCCGGTCGTAGATTTGCGAGGGAGCGATCTCCTGTTCACATAAAGACAACACAAGCTTTTCTTCTTCAGTAAGCGTGGGAAGTTCGTCCGGCTCTATCTGTATCACGCGCACATCAGAGTCGCTGAAGCCACCAAAGAGCTCCTCAAAGCGTGCATTGTCAGCAGAATACTCCACAGCATCGAGTAAGAACTGCGTCGGCCAGAGGTTCAACGCCAGCGCACCATCGTCGTTCACTAATTTTGGCGTGAACTTAAAATCACCGGCAGCGTTTCTGAACGTTTCGTGCAAGAGTTCAACTTCATACGCTCCCTTTGCCTGCACGAAGGTATCCTTGACCAGGTATCCCTTTTCAACCAGAACCTGTCCCAGCTGCCGCACGCTAATTGGCGTCTCCTGCACCACACCGAGAACCTGTTTTTTTAGAAATCCGCCCTGGCATAATCGATTACAAATCTTGAGTGAAGCAGAAAGACCAGCACTCTCAACCTCGACTATCCTCCCCTCTCTCAAACGAATCGACACGGAGGTTCCTCCGACATCAAGCTGCAGAACCCCACTTCGCTTTTTGTGCGAGAGACCTCGCATAGTGCTGGCGAAGCCCTCTTTTCCGGATACATTCGCTGCTATCATGTGACTGCTCCCCTTTCCTTCACCTGTCCGCCGAATAAGGACGCCAGAGAGACACTTATGAATATCATGAAGGTGACCAATAACAGGCCGCGCTCATAGGAGACCGCTACCGGCAACTCACCGAAAAAGGAAACGGGTGCCTCGAGCGCGATGATGAGTAGGTAGTCGATAAGACTGTCTGAAATACCCAGCCCGCGGCTCTGGAGATGCGTATGTCCCTCCGACGCGAGCTTGTTGCGATCACGAATTCGCTCCAGCAAAATCATGGCAAGGGCATCAACCGCCTCGCGGTCATTGTCCATTACGGCAGCAACGAGCTCCTGATCGATGTCGGCTTCCTTCAGCGCCGAGGTCAGCGCGAGCAGTGGATCAAAGCCACCATATCGAACTACTGGCACACGATCGGTAGGTAGCCTCTTGCGAAGCTCAATGTATCGCTAGACCGTCGGATCGGATTCGTATTGCTCCAGCAGCCGCCGATCGTCCTCGGAGAGGTGTTCCAGCAGCAGTTCCAGATGCTCACGAGCATGCGATTGGCGCGTATGGATGGCGGCGCGGCGCGAGCTCTCCGCCGCATCGGCGCTGACGAGTTGCTCGTCGCTCAAGTCCGCCATCG
>JAUIMJ010000196.1 GCA_030433295.1 bacterium
CTCCGGGCTTCTTCCAACACTGTTCACCCTCTTTCTTTCCTGTGCGACCATCTTCTGGATTACCCAGGGGGACAACCTGTTTCAGGTAGATCCCCTCGACGAAACGAAAATTGAGGCAGGAAACAAGCCATTCTCCTTGAGCAAAGCGCGCAAGCCGATCATATCGATCCGACCTCTGTTCGGCCCGCTGGCGGTTTCAGAGTGTCTCAACAAATGTGTGGACCGAGGCAATTCAAGCGCTATTTGTCAGTCGGCCTGTGGGCGACGTTCGCTATCGGTATACGCACGACAAATTGCCTCCAGTGACCCGAACTCAGTAAAAGACGCTGCCGAAATTCAGCGGCGCTGTGCCACACGTCCGGAGAATGTGCCAGCGGTGTCCTCAAGAGATGAATGGCTCCGCGCAACGGCCGCTGCAATGGCATCAATCGCTGCAAACCCTCAGCGATTCAAACTCGGCGACGCGCGCAGTGCAAAAGAGCGCTACAATATCTTTGTAAACAACAGGAACAATCTTCGCATGCTCTCAAACGGAGATCGTCAGAGCAGGCAACTTAGCGATCAAATTCTGGAGACGACCTGTCTGGGAGCTCAAATCAGCCTTGTCGAACTTGGGATGTTACTGGCTCAGCAAAATAACGACGCGATAAGCAGACGTTACTATTACGACTTGTTTAAGAAGCTCGGTCCCGCAGTAATTGAGGTAGAGCGAAGGCTCATACAGAACGCGGCCGAGATGAACCTGGTTACCCTGAAGAAATCCAAGTAGAAGCGTGAACGGAATACGAAACAAATACGCGATGACATTGCTGCTGGCCCTGAGCCTCGGCATCCTTGCGGCACTGCCCGGGGTAGCTACGGCAAACGCCGATGGTCTCACCTGCCTCAAGCGCGCTCAGGGAGACACCCTGTTCTGGAACAGTAAATGGCAACGCGACAATCGCGACGAAAACGTAGAATATCAGATTCTCCACGTGAGCGAGCGATATGAAAAAGGCCGACCGGCTATTACTCTTGAACTCTCTGCGATTTCCAGTGCCAGCCGTCCCTTCCGCTATGTGTCTGTTGCAGACCCCAGGGTCGCAAATGGACTCTGCTCGCGCTTAAGCAGTCGCAGAAAGAAAAACGCAGGCAGAATCAAGGTGAAGCGCAGAGGCCGACCCTCTGGTCTCTCCCTATCCGGAATAGGTGATGCCCCGCCTCCCCCTCCTCCGTCGAACGCCGAAAAGAAACGTGAGAAATTACAGGTGGCGAAGGTCAAGAAGGCCTCGACCCGACCGCCCTACCCCTTTATCTCCTACAGCGCCAAGGGCTGGGTCCGCAGTGAAGTGAGGAAAAACGCCACGTTTTGGGATACCTGCTCAGCCGTGGGACGGCGCTTCACCTGCCTCAAGTCCGAAAAAAAACAGTATCGTAGGGAACTCAATGCCCTTACTGCCGAAGCCCGTGCAATTAAGGGGCTTTGACGAATCTGCTATAGTCATATATTCTCTAAGGCTTCGAGTAAGCCGACCTAATTGGTCGGATTTAATACAAAGCCCGCTGTTTCGCGAAATACGTTCGCAAAATACCGCGGAGAGCGATTTGTTACGAGTATCCCACGAGCATTAATTGTCATGGCATCGAATAGTAAAATCACCAAAGAAAAGCGTGCAAACAAGCGCGAGAAGATGAAGAAGAACCGCAGCCGTAAGAGCCGTAAAAAGCTTGAGAAACTTGCTGAAGAAGGCAAGCTGTTTACCGAATAGCGGACGCCTTCGATCTCCGAATGACCCCTAATAATTTACAGGGAATTAATTTCCAGGAAATTAAGTTACGGGTAATTAATTTTCCAGAGAATTAATTTTTGCCGGGAATATCTGCTTGCAGGGAATCGAAACCTGCAGGCTATGTATTCCCTTTAGGGTCGTCGTTCGCTTCCTCCTTCAGCCCCCTCTTCCTATCCTTCTACTGGCCCTTCTACCGGTCGCCCTAATTCAGAAGAAGTTGACGGCATGCTGCCGTTTTCTGTTGAGATGAGCGCTCATAGACTGGGACTGCGCACAGACAGCCGAAACGGATATTCCGCAATGACGTAGTAGCCCAGGTAACCCGGAACATGCTCCAGCCACGCGGTGGCGCAAAGTGGCACACAGTACTACTCAGCGGCGCACTGCGGTGCACATCCTTCACACCCGATCCAGGGCTCGCCTGAGGTCGGCGACCAGATCGCCGGAGTGTTCTATACCTACAGAAAATCGCACCAGGGAGTCACCGATTCCCAGGCTGTTTCTTACGGCAGCCGGAACGGACGCATGAGTCATTGTGGCCGGATGGCAGACAAGAGACTCCACGCCACCAAGACTTTCCGCGAGACAGAAATACGACAGTTCCCGTAAAAAGCGCTGGGTCTGCTCGAGGGTAAAATCAAATTCGACCGTAACAATGCCAGAGCCATTTCTCATCTGCTTTCGAGCGAGCTGATACTGCGGATCGCTTTTCAGAAAGGGATACCGAACCGAACGTACCGCTGGATGCGACTTAAGGAAGCTGGCAACCGCATGAGCATTTTCAGCATGCGATCTCATTCGGGGAGCGAGGGTCTTAATACCCCGAAGCGTCAGCCAGGTATCCATTGGTGAAGGATTCAAGCCGAGGGCCTTCTGAGCAAAAACCAGTCGCTCATTCCAAATCGTCGAGTTGCTACACACTACCCCTCCCAGACAATCCGAATGCCCGCTCAGGTATTTCGTAGTGCTCGAGAGGGAGAGGTCCGCACCAAGAAGCAGCGGTTGCTGCACAAAACTAGACGCAAAGGTGTTATCGACGACCAGACTGCTTCCGGCACGATGGGTCCAATCGGCGATACGTTCTATATCGAGAACCTTCAACAGTGGGTTGGTGGGAGATTCGATCCAAACGAGTTCGGGCTTGCGCAAAGAGATTTGCCGCAGACTGATCGGATCAGAGAAATCCACATACTCGACCTCTACACCAAATTTTTTGAAGACCTGCTCGAAAAGTCTGAACGTGCAGCCATACAGATTCTCTTCAGCAAGGACCAAATCGCCGGACTTCAGAGAAGAGACCACTGCCGTGATTGCTGCTACCCCACTCGAAAAAACCGTTGCATACTGAGCGTGCTCCAGACTCGCAATGACCTCTTCGAGATTGCGAAAATTGGGATTACCCGAACGAGTATAGTCGAAGCCGCCAGGATTTCCCTGCCGAAACGTCGACGTCAGATAGAGCGGCGCGTTAATCGCCCCCGTCTCCTCGGCGTACTTGTTACCCGAATGGATGGCTCTGGTGGCAAACCCGGGCGCGCCAGGGGTAGTTTCAAGTTCGTCATCATTCTGATGCAATGCAAGTGTGCTCATGCCGCTGCCTCCTTTCTACTCGATACTTCGTTTTCTTCCTGCTGATTTCGAACTGCCTCCAGGGCATGCTCTAAATCAGCCTTGATATCTTCCAGCGACTCGATTCCGACAGACAAGCGGACGAGACCATCGCTCAGGCCACGGGCCAGCCGTTCCTCCCTCGGAACGCACACATGCGTCATTGAAGCAGGATGGGTGATCATGCTCTCCACCGCGCCAAGACTTTCGGCCAGCGAGATCAGCTTGAGGGAATTCATCAGAGTAACCCCGGATTCAAATCCACCGTGCAACTCAAAGGTGATCATGCCTCCGAAGGCGTCGAGCTGCTTCTTTGCCAGCTCATGTTGTGGGTGAGAGCTAAGTCCCGGGTACGCCACCCGAGAAACGAGGGGGTGCTGCTCAAGATACCGGGCGATCTCTGCAGCATTCTCACTATGTCGCTCCATGCGAAGCGAAAGAGTTTTTATTCCCGTTAGCGTAAGCCAGCAATCAAACGGGCTGGGCACCGCACCAACCGTTTTCTGGATAAATTTCAGCCCTTCGTAGATTGACTCACTCCTGGTAATGCAGGCGCCGCCGATAATCTGATTGTGACCACTGATATACTTCGTCGTACTATGCAGAACGATATCGGCCCCATACTCCAGAGGCTTCAATGCAAATGGTGTAGCAAAGGTCGAATCGACGCCAAGAACGATCCCTCTATCCTTTGCAAGCGCTGAGAGAGCCTCGATATCGCTCAGTTGCAAAAGCGGATTGGTGGGCGTCTCCACCCAGAGTAGTTTAGTTGCCGGTGTAATCGCATCAGCTACTCGAGCAGGATCACTGGTATCCACATAGCTGATGGAAATCCCGGAGCGAGAAGCGATATTGTCAAACAGTCGACTGACACCACCGTACACATCATGGCTGCATACGATATGGTCTCCGGCACTATAGAGCCGCAACACCGCGTCAACGGCCGCCATACCTGAGGAACATCGGACACCGAGACCACCGCCTTCAAGCTCTGCCAGATTCTCTTCCAGTGCCTGACGGCTTGGATTAGAGGACCGCGTGTAATCAAATCCCAGATCCCGACCCACCTCAGGCAACACAAAGGTGGCCGTTTGATACAGCGGTGCAATAACCGAACCCGTGGTCGGGTCGATATGCCGCCCGGCATGCACGGTTGAGGTAGCAAAGCCACGAGCAGCAGAGGTTTCGGCCAGGGCAAATCGCTCTGCGTCAGATTGTTTTTTTTCTTGAGATTTCATCGACATTCTCCTTCTCTTGCAGTGTGCGACTCATGGTCGCCTTGCGTCATTACCGCCCCCAAACAAGGAAAACCCACAACACAGGAAAGCCTGAATTGGGGAAGCGTGCGTATGACTGACTGCCGAAGAAGAACGTAAGGGTCAGATAGTGAAAAACCCTAGCGACCAATTCGGCTGCCAGGGTTTCTCGAAAGCTATTCTGTTTTGTGTCCCCTTAGACAACCACGGATCGATCCATGAGCATGATAAACATGTTCATTCGATCCATCGAAATTTGTCTAAGAAGTTTGTTCATATTCTGTTCTTTAGGCCACGACAGCGTTCAAGTCAATAAAATTTAAAAAAATCGGCTACAGCGATCTCCTGAGAAGTAAAAATTAAAAACAACCCAAATGCCAATATCCTTAGTTTCGAAAAACCTGAGGACAAAGTATTCGGGTTGAAATGCCGAGTGCCGAATCAAAGAAACGGCACTCGGCTGCAATCAAACGATCTCACGCAGCCAAATCAGGCAGCGATGGGAACCAGTTTGATCTCATCGCCACTTTTCACCGCACCACCAACTTTGGCGCCCAGGGTGCAGGCCGCGTTTCCACCGACCAGAAACAGCTCGGAGAAGGCATGGCCGTTGATCCGACTGCTTCCTTTGGCGAATGAGAGCGTGCCTTCACCGGCCGCAAAGGTGAACTCGCCGGTATCCAGCGCCTCGAATCCGGTGTCGGATCCATTGATCCACACCGCGAGTTTCTTTTGCTCACTCAGTGTAACGCCGGCGGGCGGTGTCCAGAGCTTCGCGTTCCCGTAGTTGTCGATGCGAATCACCAGGACCTCGTCTTCCGGCAAAGCGGCGATTCCAGCCTCAGCGACGTCCTCGAAGGGTTTCACCCGATCGAGATAGCCAGCAAGGACCGCGTAGATTTCATCCGGATACAGGTCGCGCGAGCGAAACTGAATACCGGTATCATCGCAGTCGATTTCGGCCAGAAACAGCAGTTCGTCCCGGACGAAGGAGTACGCAAATTCCGAGTTCGGCCCGAAAATGAGCGTATTGCCGTCCATGACGCCGACGTAGAACTTCTCACCGCGCGTCGCACCCTGCTTGATCTTCTTCCGAGGGGCGACATTGTGAAAAATGATTCGCCCCTTCTTGGTCGAAGCGGGGTCGTGACACATGGATTCGTGGCGCGTGCGACCGGCCAGCGAGAAACGACTGCTGCGCTCCAGCTCCAGGTGAGCAAAAAGCCCCACCTCGAAACCCGCCTCCAGGGAGGCAAAGTTCGCCGTAGCCACCGGGTCGTTCATGAACGCGTGGCTGAATCCGGCGTCGTCCAGCGCGTAGCGCGTTCGAGCCAGGACCTGCGGACCCGCGTCGTCACCGGCTGCATAATCGTAAATACACTGAACCAGGGGGCGACGGACCTGTCCCTGTAGTGTTCGGACGGTATCTGCCAGAACACTCACGTCATTCAACTTCGTCATCTTGAAATTCCTTGGGTAGAAAAAGGAGTTCGAAAGGTTCACGTCCCGAAGGGGGACTGTGCAGCTCTCAAAAGAGAAATGCCTCAAAAGAGAAATGCACAGTCCCTCTGCAACGAACAGTCCCCTACAACAAACTGGCCCCCTACAAACACTGGCTATCGCCTTGCGCAGGAAGCGCAGCTTTTCGAACTTCTCTACCCGTAAAAACCTCAGTCATTGGGTTGCTTCTCAGCCCGAAGCAAATCGACCAAAGCCGCTGCTAGCAATCCGGGGCGAGAAACAGAATTTCGCTTCTACCTAAAATTAAAGACAAAGATACCCGGTATTCCTGTTCAGGATGGCTCTCTGAGGTCTCCGCTGGAGCACCGGGAATGTCACCCGGATTTCGGAACACCGGACTTCGTAAACAATGTGAGGGGTAGTTACGTGGAATACGTAATGATGTCAAAAGGATAATCACCGAAGTAATTAGGGAGAAATAGGAATAATTCGAGCATGATATGGCAAAAAAGGGATTTTACCAGCTCAAAATTCCTTAATTCGGACCCGCATTATGAAGCGAAGCGGATAATGGCAATTTAGTCCCGCATATTAGGTATTTAACCCCCTCCGGATTTGGACGAACTTCTATGCTGAAAATGCCAGGCTCCCCGGCTATGGAAGCCGGCAGTGAGAAGCAGGTACATCTGCGCTGAAGACAAGGCAAAGCCTCATTTTGCAAGCCGTTCAGCAACCGCGGCAATAAAGGCCTCTGTGTCCAGGGAACCGGACTCTGAGAAACCAGACGCCAGCGCAACATCTCTGGTCATCTCTCCGCCTTCGATGGTGTCTATCACCGCCTTCTCTAATTTCTCGGCAAAGGCGACTACCTCAGGGGTATCATCGAGCTCCCCGCGTTTTGCCAGAGCACCCGTCCATGCGAAAATTGAGGCAACCGGGTTTGTCGAGGTCTTCTCACCTTTTTGCCAGCGATAGTAATGGCGCGTTACCGTCCCGTGGGCAGCCTCAAATTCATACATCCCCCGGGGAGACACCAGGACGGAGGTCATCAGACCGAGGGAACCAAAGCCACCAGCGACGAAGTCTGACCAAACGTCTCCATCGTAGTTCATCAAAGAAATGAGTACCCCTCCCTCGTGCTTCATCAGTTGTGCAGCAGCATCGTCGAGGAGCAGGTAGCGATACTGTATGCCCGCCTCTTCCAGTTCTTTCTGGCTCCTGTCAATTACCTGCTGAAAAACCTCCTTAAACTTCCCATGGTATTCTTTCGAGATGGTATCTTTTGCAGCAAACCAGATGTCTATGTTTTGGGAAATTGCGTAGGTAACACAGGCCCGGGCGAAGGACTTGATGGAGTTATCCAGATTGTGCATTCCCATGAGCACACCTGGTCCATCAAAGTTATGGACCTTCATATGTAAAGGCTCGCCGCCTTCCGGTGTGTAGACCATCTCAACCCGACCGGCCTCGGGAACCCGGAACTCGACCGAGTTGTAAATATCTCCGTAGGCATGCCTGCCGATGGTTATCGGTTTCTTCCAGGATCGAACCGCTGGCTTTACGTTCTTCACCATTATCGGCTTACGGAACAAGGTTCCATCGAGCACAGAGCGAATCGTCGCATTCGGGCTGGGCCAGGCTCTTTTGAGATTATACTCACTCACTCGATTGGCATCGGGAGTAATCGTCGCGCACTTCACACCCACACCGTGATTCCGTATGGCGACTGCGGCATCGAGGGTAATCTGATCCTCCGTGGCATCTCGATTGCTGATGTGCAAATCGTAGTATTCGAGGTCCACATCGAGAAACGGAAGTATGAGCTGTTCTTTGATCATGGACCAGATGACACGCGCCATCTCGTCTCCGTCAATCTCTACAATCGGTGATGCTACTCTTACCTTCCCCATAAGACCCTCGTGGTTAACGAATAAACGTAAAAACTATAACGAGGGGCCCCGTGTTTGCCTAGGGCATTTTTTCTACGCATAGCGAGACGTGCGCCAGAGCACGATGGTAAATCCCAGCGGGGAAAATTCGCAGGAGCAGTAATCGGATATATTCGCAGAAGTTCACCCGAAGACTGCACGAGCTACTTTATCTCAGGGCCGAAGAAAGACTAACTCAGATTTCAGCTGCGAATTGGTTTGGTGAGAAGAAATCCCTG
>JAUIMJ010000197.1 GCA_030433295.1 bacterium
GTATCCCACATGGGATTCGGGCAGGTCGCGATAAAAAGGCCACCTGGCTTGAGCACCGAACATGCTTCCTGCACAACCTTCAGAGGATTCGGCACATGCTCGAGCAGGGCCAGTGAGGAAATTATATCGTATGACTGCTCCTTCGCTGCTGCCGGAAGGTCAGTGACATCACCTTCGAGGAGCGAGAGATTCTTTGGAAAGGGAGGAGCATACTCGAACAGCTCGGTAGCCAGTTCGATCCCAAGGCCCTTCTGAATCGGGATAAGCTTACTCAGTTCGAGGAGAGTGAGACCCTCAGCCGCCCCCAGATCCAGAACGTTGTACGGTCCGGGATTGTTGAGCAGCTCCTGTGCAGCCCGAGCAACAACTCGTGCGCGAGTCTTATACCGAAAGATTAGCTCGGGTTTTTTGTATCTCTCCGCACTGTAGCGGGTATCGAGGGCACCTTTTGGAAGAGTATTGCTCATGTTGTCTCGCCTGAATAAATCACATCGGTAAAGAAGGAAGGCAGCCTCAGGGAGGCGCCATACCCAGAACACCTTAAAGCAGAATCTGCTTTAATTTACAAGAATTCAATCGGTTATTCGGAGGCCGGAGCAGAGCCCACGAAGAAGCGTGACCACAGTCCCCGGCAGCCCGTGTCACCTGCCTTCTGCGGGCTGCGAGGCCTCAGGCACATCGGCTCCCCGACGCTATTGCTTAATCCTTGCTTACTCCGCCCAAAGCAAGATAAATATCAAGCAATAAAGCGTTTTATAAGACATGTCGCAACACATGCCCCTGCGGAGCAGGGCTCCCTGCATTTACAAACGCGGGGGTCCCTAGTATAACCACATGGATTTTAGCGCTAATTGGGATTTCAATACATTAGGAGCCAGTCGTGTCCGAACAAGCCATCAGAAAACAGCCGAGTGAAACCCCGGCAGCGCATGAGAGCATTACGATTTTCGAAGACAGTCCTGCTCCGGCAAAAAGCATGTGGGCGGCCTACCTGCGACTCGCCTTGTTTCTCGTAATAAGCGGACTGTTTTTTTGGAACACCCTTCCGCAGGTAAAACAGCACCCCGTAAAAGGCGGTGACCAGGGACAGTGGGTCACCATGGCCTTTCACCTTAGTGAAAGCGGAGTGTTCTCTAACGACAAACCACACAAACCAAAACCTCCCGCACCAACTGCATATAGAGAACCACTGTATCCGGCTTTTCTGGCCGCCCAGATTCTGCTTAATCCCACGCTGAAAGATCTGAGTGTTGCCGAGGGTATTGGTAAAAACAACATCGGGCATCCCGGCCTGATCGCCCTGCAGTACGGGCAGATCGTCACCCTGTATTTATGCGCAGTTCTTACTGGCGTACTGGGTTACATGCTCACCCAGCGCTGGACCGTATTCTTTTTGAGTTTTTACCTGGTCGGCACGAGCACCATCATGCATCGAGAGATGCTTCTCTACAGAAACGAAACGCTCACCGCTCTGCTGATAGTCGTATCCGCTATTTCCCTTCTTGCTCTCGCGAAGCGAAAAACCGCTCTTTTCTATGCGGGGGCCGGAGTTACCACGGCGCTGCTTACGCTGAACAAGGGAATCTACCAGTATTACTGGCTGGTGATCGCCGCGGGCCTGCTTTTTCTTGGCCTGACAAAATTTGGTGAGAGAAGAGGCTGGAAACGAAAGCAAACACTACAAGGTGTCTTTCTTTTCGCGGTCGCCTACTACGCACTGGTTGGTCCCTGGTTGCTAAGAAATAAATACCACTTCGATCGACTATACCTTACCGCACGAGGCGGTGTCGTGCTTGCCCTGCGGGCTCACTACAACTCAATGAGCTGGGAAGAGTACAAGGCCTCTTTCCTCTATTGGACCCCGTACAAATCTTCAAAAGAGCTTCTGGCCAAGCATTTTGACGAAGCTGAAGTCACAAAGCGTCTGAATCGTCGCCATCCGACGCATTCCATTTATAAGACCGCCAGGCAGCGAAGATCGGACCTGCGAAAACTCCACGGTCAGATCGAAGCCGATAAGATTCAGTTGAAAGAGTCGCTGGACTACATCGTCAAACATCCCCTGCGACATCTCGCGGTGACTATTCCCATTGCGATTCGGGGAATATTCGTAGAGAACACCCAGATGTTCTTTGGGCAAAAATTCATTGGCTCACACATCAGCACCTTCATCTTTCTCTGTTTTCTCGGGGTAGTGGGAATTGCTGCAGTGCGAAGAAATGTGGGGCTTTTTGTGGCCTTTCTGACCCCTCTTTACTGCTGGGGCATGTATTCCTTTGTGTCCCAGAACATCGTTAGATACAATATCCCCAGCGTACCGCTGTTTTGGCTTGCCAGCGTGATGTTGCTCATACATTTCGCGGCAGCGCCGCTTCTGGGCGGACTATATCGTCTCAGCACGCGGATGTTTCGAAGAAGCAGCAAAACAGCCTAATGTAAGAACCGTCCCGCCACTCATTTGGAGTATCAGCGATGTCGAATGCAGTAGAAGCATCCAGTGCTAAAGAAGAAAAACAGATGACGCACGAGAATCTTAAAAAAACCCTCGTCGAAGGTCTGGGGCGAGATGCCATTGAAGGCAGCATTATCAGCCACGAAACAATTGTACGTGCGCTGCTCGAAGTTATTAAACCGAAGCGAGTGCTTGAGATAGGTACCCGCCACGGCGTCTCCTCAAGCCTCTTTGCGCAGTATGCTGACCACGTCATCACCGTTGACGTTGAAAAATGCCCCGAATCATACAAAGAATGGGCTCGCAAGGTCTGGGACTTTCTCGGCCTGAGCGATCGAATCACTCCGTTCTATGCACCAGGTGTGAACTGGAAAGGATACAATGGTTCAAAGGCAGAGTTTATAAAAAAGCAGGATTTTGACTTTGCATTTATCGACGGCTCGCACCGAGCGAAGGATGTTGAGTTCGATTTTGATCTCGTTAAAAAATCCGGTTGTGTACTCTTTCACGACTACAAGCCTATCGGGCCAAAATACGCAGACTGCAAAAACTCCCGCTACCCCGAAATCGTTCAGGTCATCAATCACTTAAAACCCGCACCATACGTATATGGGGAGCACAGAAGCCAGTACGCGCTCTGGATTTCCAAAGACAGTCCTCGCCGAAAAGATCCCTCGGTGATGGAATTCCTGGAAAACAAGGCAGAGAAAGTGACTCTCATGTCGCGGCTCGCTCATGATTTTCATTTCCGCCGCCATACCTCCGGTTCAGAAGCGGAAGACGAGTAACATCAAGAAGCAGTTCTAAGGGTTGTATGAGAGCAGCGTCCCTCATTAGTCTTTCGCTCATCACCGGCGGCTTACTCGCCCTCTTTGCCCTGCAATCCCCGGGGCCCTGGAATCCGTTTTTTGCTCCCTATCCCAATGGCCGGATCGAAAAAATTGCGCAGCGCAGCTATCGCTTCCGGATCAATCGAAAGAAACAGGTAGTTTCTGCGACAAAGCCTCTTTCATTAGAGTTTGCGGTTCCTGAAAAGCTGGCACTCAGCGACAGTCTGTTTCTTGCCGTCACTGCCGAAGTAAAGTCGAAGACAGATCAGGAGGCAGCCTTTAGCCTGAGCGACGGAACACATATCGCGTATGCCGCCCCGCTGCCCCCCAGCGATGGGTGGCAGACGATCACCACGGTATTCCCCCACGCGATTGAAAAGCGAAATTTTAAGGTCTCTTTTAAGGGGAAGAACAAGTTTTACATCAAGAGCGTAGATGTGAATATTCGACGTGACGAGCGATATTCAAGGCGCAACTGCTCAAAAACGGAAGTTATGCTCAATGGCGACATAGGGACTGGGTTCGACGTCAACGAACACTTGAACTACCCAAAGAACGACACGACCCGTATCGTCTTCGTAGGCAACTCAACAGTGCAGGGTTGCGGCGCCCCAAACGGTGCAACCCTCAGTTATATTCTCCAGCACAAGCTGGACCGCATCGCTCCTAAAAAATTCCAGGTGATGAATTTTGGTATTCCCGGGGCCAGCTTTCTCGGACACATTGTTTCGATCACCAATTTCTATCCCGTTCGTCAGGAACATCTCCCCTCGGTAGAGGATGCTTTGTACTATCTGCACAGACATCCATCCCTCAAAGATCTCCAACCGGATTACGTGGTCCTCTCTGTTCATTGGAATGACCTGGAAAACTATCTGGGCTACATGAGTCGCAAATATCAGTCACATGAAGACGGAGCTATCCTGGCAGACACCTTGCTGCTTGATGAAACGCTGGAATCCTTTCTCAAGTTTATTGATAGCCCCACGACCGGAAACAGACAGCAGTATGAGGCAGTCAAAGAGACGATTAACGCAGCAGCCCCGGCAAGTGATTTCGATAAGGGGAAATTGTTCGAAAAGCATCTTACCTTTCTTTTAGAGCGATACCTGAGTCGGCTACAGCTTCATCTGACCAACACAAAAGTAATCATGATGACCCTGCCCGACCTTCATAAAGAGAAGAGTCCGGTAAAGACAGAATCCCTTGTCCAGAGAGCAAGTTACGCGAAGGTCGCAAAAAAGTTTGGCATTCCACTAATCGATCTCTCAACGCCCGGTGAAGAAATCTTTAAGTCAAACCGCAGAGCCATGCGCTTCGCACGAGCGTTTATCTTCTCGGGGAAAATTCACTTCAAA
This sequence comes from bacterium, assembly GCA_030433295.1. Classification (GTDB taxonomy): domain Bacteria; phylum Bdellovibrionota_C; class UBA2361; order SZUA-149; family SZUA-149; genus JAUIMJ01. The sequence goes on from JAUIMJ010000197.1 coordinate 4,641, forward strand.
TATCGCGGGAATCAATGGCTCATTGATCGGGCCTTTCCAGACATTAAAAAGGTACTAAAAAAAGGCGAGCTGCTCTAGGTCACTCGCTACGATCTAAATCCCTTCACCTGCCCGCCTTAACGCCCGCTCTTACGATCTCACGCACTGACTAATACCTGACGAATATTAGTTTTCCGCGCCTCGAAAGCGCTGTGGGAGTGCATTCGTTCGATAGGCAGTCACCAGTTCCTCCAGAATGGCGATCTCACTTTGCATCAGGCTACCCTGCTGGGTGTCCGCGTAGGAACGGGGCGCAGTAAAGTCGCGAACCGGGATCACCTCAGGAATAATATCCTCACCCGAGCGAATTACTTCTTCAATGGACTGAAAGTGATGATGCTGCGCAAGATAAATGCTTTCAGAGTCGAGCACCAGTGTGTAGCCCTTATCGCCGTAGGCCTCAGAAAAAGCCCCGTCAATAGTGACGGCCAGTCCGCTCTTCTTAACGGGTGACTCGCCCTGCTCGATTTTCACGGGCACATGCCCGTTTACGATCAGGCCCTTATCTGACTCAATGCCGAATTCCTTCAGGACTTTTTGGCAAAAGTCTTTTTCATGTATTAACTTGAAATAGGCATTCTTCGTCTCCTTCTTCACCTCGGCATCGGCAAGAAAATAGCCCTCAAAGGTACACATCTTGTCTTTTCCGAACCAGGGAGAGATCGGCCCGCACCAGAGATACCAGATCAAATCGAGATCAGCCTCTACCGGATCCCGAAACGCTCTCGCGACTACCGTATTCAAAGCATCAAACAGCTCCCGCCCGCTTCGTGCCTTACCATCCACCTCAAAGGATAAAAAAGAACCCTCGCTATCCACTGGAACACAGGCATGAAAAATCAAAACTTCGCCACGTGAGAGATACATAGATCCGCGTCGGGCTACATAGTGCATATGCTCCCAGAGCTTTGAACTCTGGAGAAAAGCGGCTCGAAAACTCTCTATGCATGCCTGCTCCGCAGGGTGCAACGTCAAGGGGTTATCGGGATCCACCGTCGGAAAGAGACTGTCTTCCAAGGGGTAGACCGTACCATCGATCGTAACTTCAGCCGCTGAGTAATCTATCTGTTTCAGCAAAGAACGATCTCCCATCTGGTACTCGGGTCGCCCTTCGATAATCTGACCTTCCAGTTTGAACTGTAAGACCGAGATTGCCTTCTGCATTCTGGCAACCAAGAGCGCTTCTCTATCGGTCGCCGATTTGCAGGCAAAGCGCGCAGCCGGATCCTCCCCGTAACACTCCTCAACCAGACGCTCTAGCGGGGCAAGCGGAATTCCATAGCCTTCCTCGAGCTGCTCGGTTCGCCCGTAGCGCAGAGAAATTCTTAGGACCGTCGCAATAGAGGCATCATGACCAAGACAGGCTGCAATCCAGGGGCCCTCATGATTCCCCCAGGTGATAGAGACATTTCCCTGCTTTTGAACGAAGTCGATAACTTTATCTATACGTTCGCCCCGGTCTCCGAAGTCTCCGGCAATTATCAGCTCGCCTATCAGCAAATTTCGTATCGCGTGAGAGGTCAGGCGGATTAAATCGCCGGCCTTCCTGTAGCGAACATACTCTTGCGCCAGGGCCTTCTCTAGAAAAGATTTCTGCGATGACTCCAGCCCGTAGACTATCTGAAAAAAGGACTCGGCCACCTCCGGGGGAAATACCTCTCGGACTTCTTCCATGCTGTATTTTCCGGAAAGACTGCGAAGCAGTACAATTTGCTGGGAGAAGACGCCGGCGACAAACTCCGATAAATGTTCGGGGCTAGCAATAGCGGCAGTTAAAATCGAAAACGCTTCACGGGGATAATAGACGAGGTTGAGCAGGCGGTTCTTCTCATCCTCACTCAGCTCGTCCTTGAACAGGCGGTCGACCAAAAAACGAAGACTACCGGAGCCGTTATTAACGATATGGCGAAGCTTCTTATACTCACCGTGAATATCACTTATCACATGGATGGTTGGCTGAGCTCGAATCAGACGCGACCTTAGCTCCGCAATCCGGCAGACTACCGCATCGGTATTTGGGTACTCTTCACTTAGTCTGCTGAGGATGTATTCTTTGTTCATTCTGCTGGCCATAGAAAATGCGTGGAAGTGCGGGAGCCCCAGTCTCTAACCAAGCAATGTCGAGCAATGATAGCAAGCACAAAGAGAGCCGGTCCAGAGCCGGCCCGATGGCGAAGAAGCGCGAGCTGTGCCTGCACGCACCGAGACAATCGCGTAAAAACGCGCAAATAACGTCTGGTTAAGCATAGGTTTAAGCTCTATTATTCTCAGTATTACCTCCGGCGATACGACCTCAGGTGATACGGCGAAACTCAAGTCGTCAGGCGAGTCACTCACAAACAAGAACAATACGAAATAATGCTGTTTAATTCTCAAATTTTTGGTCTTTTCCTCCTCATCGCTCTCCTTGCGTATTACTCGACCTATTTTTCCCGACGTCTGCAGAACGTCGTGCTGATTGTTCTAAGTTATTTTTTCTACGGCTTCTGGGACTGGCGCTTTCTCTTTCTCATCTTCATTTCCACCGTCGTTGACTTCACTGCCGGATCCATCCTGCATTCATCATCGAATCCGAAAACGCGCAAAACAACGGTGCTCATTAGCATCATTATCAACCTCGGCATTCTCGGGTTTTTCAAATACTGCAACTTCTTCGTCGACTCACTGAATGAGGTCTTGCAGTCTCTAGGTGCCCAGCCGATTCCCTTTACCCTTGAAATCCTGCTCCCTGTGGGTATTTCCTTCTACACCTTCCAGACGATGAGCTACACCATCGACGTGTATCGAGGGCGTGCGGCGGCAGCCAGGAGCTTTATCGATTTTGCCTGTTATGTTTCCTTTTTTCCTCAGCTCGTAGCCGGCCCCATTGAGAAGGCCCACAACTTCTTGCCTCAGGTGTCTTCTCCACGACGCTTCGATTTAAAACAGTGGTCCGAGGGTTGCTACCTGATTCTCTATGGATTTTTCCTGAAGATTTTTGTGGCCGACAATATGGCGGAAATCGCCGATGCCGTGTTCACCAACGTAAAAAACCAGCACCCCCTGGGAATGGCTCTTGGTGTCACCGCCTTTACCTTCCAGATCTACGGAGACTTTTCAGGATACTCCAAAATCGCTCGAGGAGTGGCAAAGCTCATGGGCTTCGAGCTGATGGTGAACTTCAATCTTCCGTATTTTTCACGCTCTCCGAGTGAGTTCTGGCAACGGTGGCATATCAGCCTCTCAAGCTGGCTAAGAGAGTATCTCTACATACCCCTTGGCGGGAACCGTGGCGGCACCCTCAATACCTACAGAAATCTGATGCTCACCATGCTTCTTGGAGGACTTTGGCATGGTGCAAACTGGACATTCGTTCTCTGGGGGCTGTATCACGGATTCATACTTTGTCTTTATCGCCTTAATCCCCTGACCAGAGATCAGCCGGCCGGGGTGAAGCACCGCAATCTTTTCATCCGTATCGGCTCTTCTATACTCTGGGCAGTTCCCATGTTCTGCCTTACATGGATTGGCTGGCTTCTTTTTAGAATTCAATCTGTGGACGAGTTGTGGGCAAGCCTGCAGAT
>JAUIMJ010000198.1 GCA_030433295.1 bacterium
ACACAATATCTTTTAGCGTAGGATGCTCCGCGTATGGAAAGCTTAATCAAGCGGACTAAATTCCCTGACGTCACTCATCACAGTGTGAGGGTTTGCTCGAGGCGAACCTTGCTGCGACAGGAGGGCGGTCTCGGGTAGGGGATTGTCCCCGCTACCCTGAACCTGAGACGACCTACTTGTAGAGATCCCCAAAGGGAATCAGGGGCGCTTTCTCAAGAAAGCTTGCCGCTGACAGTATGTAGGCTCCCAGAAACCCAAGGGCGATTGCCAGATCCGTCAGACTGAACGGAAGCGTATCCGGATACAAAGTCGGCGCAAACAGGAGATACTGCTGTAGCCAGATTCCGAAGGTAGCAATCATCGCAGTGATACAAAGAAGTATAGGCACCTGCTTTACGTCACGGCTGAGTCCCAGCCAGAAGGGAATTACCCAGCTCGCACCAAGAACAATCCAGGCAACATCCTGCCAGGGCTTCTCGCGAAGTCGAGCAATGAGCCAGCCCGTTTCCTCGGGAAGGTTTGCATACCAGATTGGCAGATAATGACTCCAAAACAGATATGCCCAGAAGATGCCAAAGCCAAACAGAAGCTTTCCAAGGTCATGCAGCGTTCTGCGCTCGACCTTTGCGCGAATCAGAGGAGAAGTATTTCGCAGCATGGCGTATCCGATAGATGCAAAAGCAACAGCCATATACACGCCGGACATGAAGTAGAAGCCACCAAACATCGTTGAATACCAGTGCTGGTCGACTGACATGATCTGGTCAAAGGCGATGAGAGTCATCACCACCGCATAGATAATTATTACCGCCGGAGACAGACGCCCCATGGTGCTGGTTGTTTCGGCGATATCGGAAACGGCATCCGAGGTGGAACCTGCAACATAGCGATCGTATTGCTCATCCTGCCATCGCTCCAGGTCATCAGAACCAAGCCCGGTGAGGCCACCACGAATCGCAAGAATATCGCGTCGAAGTGAGTTGAAAATAACTTTCTTGGCAATATAGCCAAGCAGAACAATACCTAAGATGTCCCGGGTAAAGAGAAATCCCGATGAAAGCCAGAACTCCTTGCCGTGCATGGGAGCATGCGCCCACTCAAACAAGTGTTCATGTCCGAAATACAGGGCAAACAGAAAAATCGGAGACCAGAGAAGAAAAGGAATCGCCGACTCAAAGATGCGTCGAAGTGGTCTCGACCACTGCGCATTACAAATCTGGAAGACGGCAGCAAAACAACTCGATGCAGCAGCCACACAAAACCAGAAGGTAAAGTTTACGTGCAAGGACATCCAGGCAGACTTCGGGTCTCCGCCGAAAAGTTGCTGAACAAACCCCAGAACGCCTATTACGACGAGAATAATAAGACCGAATTTCGCCATGGAAGTCAGTCGAACTGGCTCCGCCCGCACAATTGCGGGAACATCTTTCAGGGAAACCGGGGATAAATCATGCGCCATAACTAGATCCTAATTCTGAGCTGCGAGATTTTTGCTCGGGAGACGACTCCCTCAATACTCTCACCTGCCCTATCACCTTCCTATCTGTTTAAAGCGAAAACGCTTCACATACTGTTCTCTTACTTGCCTTTCGCCGTGGGGGCAGAGAAACCCGCCACCTCTTTATTACCCTGGAGAACCCGAAGGTAATTCACTATGTCCCATTTCTCGCTTTCCGAAAATTTGTAGCCATAGCGTGGCATTGTGCGAAGCCCTTTTGTAATGACCGCAAAAAAGCGACCATCCGATTTGGACTTGTATAAATCCTGATGTAGATCGGGCACACCCATAAGCGGTCCCACCGGCCCCTTTCCGTCACCAACTTTGCCATGACAGGTGTAGCAGTTTGAATTGTAGAGCCGCTGCCCCCGCCACACGGAGTTTAGATTCGCTTCGCGGGGATTGCTCAGACCATCTGCCTTCTCAACATCCAGAGTAAAGGGCGTATAGCCAAGCGGCACCGTCCCCTTCACCGGCCCACGCGCAACTTCATTCGGCTTCAGTGACTGCTGCCGATACATATCGAAGTCCCATGGCAAAGCCACCGCCTGTGAGGCAAGCGACACGACAAGAGAAGTCGCAATAACAAACGGAGCGACTGTCCGGGCAATGGACACTTTTTTGCTTTTAACCGGCATACTCTACCTCCACTTCTTCAGCTCCCAGGCTCTCCATTCTCTGCTTCACCACGTCCGAGTTATCCTTTGGCGTCCGAATTACCAGTCCAAACGTCCCCGAGCTAAACTGCCGACGATACCCGGGAGAACGGAAGAAGTTTGGTATTTTAGAGAAGTGAAACATGCTCAATAGGGTAAAAATCGCCCCAAGAAGAATCGTGCACTCAAAGGCCACAACCACAAATGCCGGTATGGATACCAGGGGCTTGGCACTAACCCGCAGCGGGTAATCCACAGACATCCAGGAAGTAAAGGTAAATGCCCCAAGACAGCCGACCAGGCCACCCAGCATCGTGAATCGACGAACGGGACTTCGTTTCTTTCCTTTGAAGAGGTCCTCCTCAATCCCGTGCTCCGGGAAGGGATAAAACGCCTCAAGCTCATCGTCGTATCCATCCGCGCGAAGCGCCTGAATCGCCGCTCGGGTGCTTGCGATATCCGCAAAATGGCCGATTACGAAGTTATCACTTGCCATGTATTCAACTCACAAAAATAGGCAATAAAACAAAAGCAGCCGAAACCACTCGGCACGCAGTCAAACTAATGACTCTCCTGTGGCCCCACTTCAGCAATCTCCTTAATCTCAGTCAGAGAGAACGAGGGAAACAGCTTAATAAACATCAACAGCCAGAAGAAGAACCAACCGAAAGAGCCAAGGGTAATACCCGCCTCAATCCAGGAAAGATTATAGGGGCCCCAGGCCGCCGGAATAAACTCCACCGTCAGGGACTGAACAATAATGTTAAAGCGCTCAAACCACATTCCGATGTTGATGATGATCGAAAGCACGAACAGCCAGGCGATGTTGGTCCTGCACTTCTTCCACCACAGGGTAAGTGGTGCAACGCAGTTACAGAAGACCATGGTCCAAAACGCTGGTGCCAGATACCCGAAGGGTCTGAACCAGAACTGATACTGCTCGTACGGGTTTTGACTATACCAGGCAATAAAGAACTCAGTCGCGTAAGCGTAGGTCACGATACCCGAGGTAAACATAATGAGCTGGGACATCTTCTCGTAGTGCCAGATGGTGAGATACTTCTCGAGACTGAATGCGGAGCGCATGGGAATAGTGATCGTCATTACCATGGCGAGCCCGGAGAAAATCGCTCCGGCGACAAAATACGGAGGAAAGATCGTGGTATGCCAACCGGGAACGTTACTCATGGCAAAGTCCCAGGATACCACCGAGTGAACCGATAGTACCAGCGGAGTCGCCAGGGCGGCAAAGAAACCATAGGCCGCCATGTAGTGACGCCACTGCTTGTGACTTCCGCGCCACCCCAGAGAAGTGAGAGTGTAAATAATCTTCCGGACACCCGTAGCTTTATCACGAGCAGCGGCGATATCAGGGATAAGACCGATGATAAAGAAAAGCACACTGACCGTTAGATACGTACTTACCGCGAACACGTCCCAGAGCAGGGGCGACTTGAAGTTAACCCAGAGGTAGCGCTGGTTGGGATACGGAAGCAGCCAATAGAAGTTTGCCGGACGACCAAGGTGAATGATCGGGAAAAGCCCCGCGGTCATTACCGCAAATACGGTCATGGCCTCAGCGATTCGGTAAATCGGAACCCGCCATTTTGCGCGAAAGAGAAACAGAACCGCCGAGATCAGGGTTCCTGAGTGCGCAATACCAACCCAGAAAACAAAGTCGGTGATATAGACACCCCACATGATTGGATGGGTAATACCGGCAACACCGATACCATTCAGTATCTGATACACCCAACAGTAGGCTCCGACGCACAGACAACAGATGGCACTCAACCAGAGCAAAAGCCACTTAACAGTGGGCGGCTCAAGCGTCCGGAGAATATCGTCATTTATCGTTTTGTAATCAACGGTGATTGCACCTGGGGACGACATTAATCTTCTCCACGAATTTTCGTTAGCGTTGTAACTCTCTCTGACTTAAATCACTTTTTTGCCGATCCCTCGTGCACCACCTCGGCGAGGTAGGTCACTGCCGGTTGTGTGTTCAACTCAAAATCGAGAACTTTGTATCCGCGCGCACTCTTAGAGTCCGCAAACACCTTACTGTGCGTGTCATTCATATTACCGAAGGTGATTGCATCAGCAGGACAGCTGGATGCACATGCCGGTTGAATCTCGCCCTCGGCGACTTCCCTGCCCTCATTCTTCGCAGTGTTCTGCCCCTCACGAATTCGCTGAATACAGAAGGTACACTTCTCCATAACTCCAGTGGTTCGCTCGGTGACATCCGGATTGAGCTGCCAGTTGAGCGGCTCAGGCCATGAATAGTCAAACCAGTTGAAGCGGCGGACCTTATAGCTACAGTTGTTTCCACAATATCGCGTTCCCACACAACGGTTGTAGACCATGGTGTTAAGGCCTTCATCACTGTGGTAGGTGGCATAGACCGGACAGACCGGCTCACAGGGTGCGTTATTGCAGTGCTGACACATCATAGGGACAAAGCCTTCGACCGGCTTCGTCTCCGGCCCGTCGAAGTATCGCTCAAGACGAATCCAGGACATTTCTCTTCCCTGGGCACAAAACTCCTTACCGACCACGGGCACGTTATTTTCTGCATAACACGCGGTCACACAAGCAGAGCACCCGGTACAACTGGCGAGGTCGATGCTCATTCCCCACTTGTATTGGGAATGCTCCATCTGCTTGTACATCTGCTTGGGCTCCTCACGAGGACCGAGCGCCAGGGGATCGTGGTGTCCTCCGCCGTGCCCGTCTCCATGGTCATCCCCATGCCCGTCGGATCCGTGCTTATCGGCCCCGTTTGTATCGACCTTATGGCCATGATCCTCAGCGTGATGCCCGTTTGCGCTCTTCTGCAACTCGGCAAGGCCGACAGAACGATAAATCCCACGTTTCATTTGGGAATCATGCCCCTGCGTGGTAACCAGCTCTTCGTTTACCAGAGATTTTGCGAGCCGTGTTACCGGCGCCATGAAGGCAGTGCTTCCATCTGCTGCTACAGGCATTACAGAAAGTGGATTTACCCCGACGCCATCCGCGTAACGACCGAGTGACTCGTGTCCAAGACCGATGGGCACGGCAACCACATCCTCGTGAATGAATTTACTTTCGTATACGGGAGCCTCAATAGCTCCGCCCTCGGTGTGCACCTGAAGTACATCGCCCTGCTTCATGCCAAGTTTGGCCAGACGCTTAGGGTGTATCTCCACCCAGGATCCCCAAACCGCAGTAGTCATAGGATCCGGAATCTCCTGTAACCACGGTCGGTTTGCCGCAGAACCATCACCAAAGCGTACGGTTGGAAATGCAAGCAGGCGAAGGGCATCTCCTTCTTCCTTCTTCGATGAGGATGAAAACGTCGAGGCGAGTGTAGACGAAATGCTCCAGGCAACACCGGCCGCAACAGCCTTCGACCAATCACCACCGCCCTGCACATACTGCAACCAGCGCCCCTCAAAACCCGCGGAACCGGTTCGTTTCGACCATTGCTCTTTGATGAATGCTTCAAACGAAGTTGCCTCGGTAATTTTCAGATCGAGGGAGGAATTTGCAGCAAGAGCTATAAGGGTATCTCCCAGGCCTTGCGACTTATACAGAGGCTGCATTGAGGGCTGGTTGATCGTAAAGACTCCAGGAGCGGACTCACCGTCGTTCCACGCTTCAAAACTGGTGCTCGCAGGCAGGACGACATTCGCAAGCTGGCTGGTCTCATCCAGGTTTGTCGTCAGCGAAACGAGAAGCCCAACGGATGTGGCAAGTTTTTCAAACGCGGAACTGGCCGGCAAAGAAAAGACGGGGTTTGTTCCGGCGACAAGCACTACTCCTACGTCATCATTCTTGTGATCCTTGCGGTCGTGCAGAAAAGCAGTCAGGGTTTGCGTTTCGGCGCCGTGACTGCGAAGAGAAACTGTATTTCCGATACTGCCAAGGACCGCATTCAGCAGCAGTGCATAGGCTGCAGCATCAGCACCTGAGTCACCACGAAGGGACGCCCCTCCAGCAATAATCAGCGACTTGCCTGCGTGCTTGATAAGTTTTTCAGCAAGAACGTCCAGCTGGGCTTCGGAAACACCAGTACCCTTCAATGCAGACGTAACGTTCAAACCAACGACCGCTCGCTCAGCAGCAGCTCGCGAACCATTAGGAGCAGCAGCTTTGGCAAGAGTCTTGGCAAGCAGTGTTCTGATGATTGCCGCTTCCGACTCCGGCGCAATCTTATAAAAAGTATCAGCGTTACTGGCCGTCAGCGAAAGCCTGGGCTCAAAGTGATACACTTCACTGATCGAGCCATGGGAATCGGGAACCCGACGCTTACTGAAGTCCTTGGTGTACTCGACCGGAGAACCAAAGGTCTCCAGATAGTCGGCACCAAAGCCCACAACGAGATCGGCCTTGTCAAAGTGGTAATGCGGACGAACGTCCTGTCCGAACACCCGCTTGGCCGCCGCATCGAGTGCTTCGCTCTCGAAGAGTTCATGACGAAGCGTGACAGCATTCTTTAGCTTGGAGGAGAAACCGTCGAGAAGCGTCCTGGTGCTCCCCGAAACGCTACCCGTGATAATGAGCGTTTTCTTTCCAGCTGCATCGCTTGCCTTGATTGCCTTTGCGACATCCCCAATCGCCGCATCCCAGGTGACGGGCTTAAATGCTTCGTTAACCTTACGCTTCAGGGGCTCGCGAACCCGATCCGGATCATACAGTGTTTGAAGAGAAGACTGACCCAGGGAACACAGACCACCACGATTGACGGGGTGCGCACGGTTACCTTCGACTTTTACGGCACGGCCCTCACGAGTTCTCACGAGGGTTCCGCAGCCCGTCGGGCATTGGTCACATGTCGCCGCATACCAGGTCGCTACGCCTGGTATCACTTCATCGGGCTGCACCACGTAAGGGATGAGCTTCTCCGGCACGTCCTGGGCACAACCTGTTGCGGCCATCCCCGTAGTCGCGCCGACAATTTTTAGAAAATCCCGTCGATTAAATCCTGTCTTCTCGCTCATTGTATCTTCTTTTGACCGTCGTAACTTTTAGAAAACGTTTACTACCGAGGAAATCGCCCAAATCGAGAATCAGGGAGCGACTCCCAAAGCATCACCTCTTAGTAGTGGCACACGCCGCAATCGATATTAGCCCCATTCTCTCGATGACAGCTCACACAAAAGCCCATTTTAAAGCTGGAAACACGCTCCACAACTTCCATGTCCTGCACCAGGCCATGGCAACTCTGGCAGCCGAAGCCCGCCTTGATGTGGCGCTGATGATTAAACTGGGCGTGATCTGGGAGGTTGTTTACCGGCTTCCATTCCACCGGAGTTTTTTCTTCCCAATGCTTGGCGAGCTTCTTTATCTCGGGAGAGTCTTTTAAGACTTGTGTATGGCATCCCATACAGAGCTCAACTGAGGGAATCGTTGCGAAGGAAGACTTGGTCACGCCGGAGTGACAGTAGGTGCACTCTATATGGTTCTTTCCGACATGCACCTTGTGACTATAGTCGATCGGCTGCTCCGGTTTGTATCCGCGGGCGAATTCTTTCGGCGTGAAAATATCCAGAAGCGGAATGTCAGAATCCACTGCCTTACCCTCGTTCCAGAGGCCCATGTGGTAACGCTCAACATCCTCTGTAGGGGTCTGTTTCTCACCACCGGCAAACGCGGTCTGATGAAATACGCTCGTCGCCAGGACAGCTGCCCCGGCAAGTAGCAAGGTCGCGAAGAAAGCTCTTTTCATGTAACCCAAATCTGAATCTAAATATCTTTTAATCTGTGCCAGTTTTTAAGTTTCCGATCGCAGCACACGGACCACAACCCAACTCAAAAGCGAATACTTCATCTTGCAAAAAAGTCTTAAACTTCGAGATCTTCGTACGAGTCGGTAAAACATCTCCTCAGGCAGTCCGCCGCCTCCCACGTCCACAGCATCTGGCACAGCCGACGGGGAAGAACAAACAAAAAGGCAAACAGCTGAGCAAAAAGACTTTCGCTCGCTTAGACAAGTGCTGCGCCATGCCTAACAGAAATGCGAAACAGATGTAAGGCAGTAATCAACGGAAAAGCACGGCTACCA
>JAUIMJ010000199.1 GCA_030433295.1 bacterium
GCTTAAGTGCTTATAGACATTGCGCTTTCTATTTAGCAGACGGGGGAACATCAAGGGCGTCCCCCTGCTGGCCTGCTATGATCTCGCAATCGATCAGTATCTGACCGGGTTGGGCGCCGGCTTTCCGCGATATGAATATCCTCTGAATATCGCATACGAGCGAATAACATCGCCGGAAAGCATCACGGAAAAGGGGCTACCCTCGACTTCCTCAACCCGCTCGAAATACCCCGGCAGTCGCCGGCGAGCTTCCTCAGAGGTAATGACCAGCAAAGCCTTCTTCCCTGTCAGAGCGCGCCAGTCCTCTGCCTGCGTCCAGACGTCGTATTGGGTCATACGACGGTCATCAAGGTTCAACTGGTACACAAAGGGTTTCTCTTCGAGGTAGAAGGAAAGAGAGGACGACAAGCCGTAGTGGTCGGACGCGATAAAATCAAGTGTATCATCGGATCTAACACGGTCGACGGTCTCTGCGATTTCTCGCCAGCCAAGTAATTTCTTTACGGGCAAGACTTTTCCGGGAAGCCCCAGCGTAAGGCCAAAAAGCATGGCGTGCGCAACACAGGTGAGGAAAAGACTCAGCGCTATCGCCCTGCGATTCCAATCACCCCAATAACGCTCCCATCGCTCTACCGTCGGCCTCACGCCCTTACCAATCTGCTCGATTTGTATCGCAAGCAGAACAAAAATACTGACATAAATCGGCAGCGGCCAGTTCGCGTACACCCGCTTCCAGAGTGAGACAAGTAGTATTGTATATAGCAGGGGAAGTGCTACCCAGAGCCAGAACGAGACCGAAGATGGCACCTGCCTGCGATTCCTCCAGAGGGACCAGCTTCCGTAGCCCAGGAGAAAAGCCAGTATCGGACCCAGGAGGCCGAGCTGTCCCGCAAGCAACTCGGGTAGATATTTCAATTTGATGGCGAAGCGCTCAGCTTTTACGAGGTGTCTGGAATTATGCAGAACATTCACCCAGCCATTCTTGTAGTTCCAGTACACTATCGGCGAAACCAGAGAAGCGGTACAAAGAACGCCAGACCAAAAGTAGAGACTTCGCCTCGTTGGCTTATCGCGCAATCCAATGAAAAAGAGCGCCACTCCGAGCAAAAGAATCGTGTATTTGCTCCAAAGCCCCAGACCCAGAGCAATTCCACAAAGTATCCAGAAACTTTTTGCCCCATGGTATATCGCTCGATGTGCCGCCAGACAGGCGAGCAGCCAACAGAAAATCGCAGGGGCATCGGTGGTCATGAGAAAACCTGCCTGCGCGAAAATCGGCGTAGAGGCAAGAGCGATCAAAGCGATTGCCGAGGAGCGAGCGCCGGCCTGCAGACGCATTGCCAGATAGGCCAGCGCCATGAAGAGGGTGGTAATCAGAGCAGCGGGAAAGCGAACGGCAAACGCAGTTTCTCCAAACAGCCAGCGGCCCGTGTAAATCAACAATGCAACGGCAGGCCCCTTGGAGTAATACGCAGGCGCCAGATTCCGGGACCATTCCCAATAGTGGGTCTCATCTCCGGAAAGGTCGACAGGCACTGAGGCGATAATCAGCAGTCGAAAGAAAAAAAGGAGTATCAGGGAGACAATGACCAGGACATCCACAGCACGGGGGGCCGGGCGCATGCTAGAGCAGTTTTCGAGCATTCTTCGGATAAACATAGCACGATTTTATCCTACGACTGCTCCAGATTCTCCTCTCCCGCGCGGACCTACGTCTTCCCAACCTGAGTATGCGTTTGGATTACTTGACCAGAACGATCTCTACGCGTCGGTTTAACGCACGACCACTCTCTGTTTCGTTAGTCGCAAGCGGCCGACGTGCCCCATGGGCGATGACGCGCATCTGATCAAGCGACAAGCCCTGGGCCGAAAGATACATGGCGACCGTTCGAGCACGCGCCTCGCTCAGGCGTTCGTTCGTATCGGCATCTCCGGTGTCATCGCTGTGCCCATGCAACTCAATGTGCCCGAGGAAAGGGTTTGCCTTGATTCTGCGTCCCATGCGCTGGAGGCGAGCTGCACTTCCTGAGCGAAGCGATGCCCTTCCGTCATCAAAGAAAATCTGTTCATTACCTGCAGTAACGGGAAGACGACGATCCCGATCGTCGAGAACGTCCTGCATATTCATCAGGGATCTGTGGTTTGCAGCCACCTGTACCTTCAGCGCGTCCAATTGTCGCTGATGCTCAAGCTCGGTTCCCTCGGTGATGTCCAATCCGATACCAGTAACGAGGCCACTGACCGCACCAAAACCGGCACCTATGGCAGTTCCCGGCCCGACGTTACCGCTCTGGTTCCCAATCACCGCACCCGCACCTGCTCCCCAACCAGCACCAAGCACGGCACCGGTAAAGGTTTTATCTGGTCCGGGAACCGGATGACAGGCAAAGAGGACCTGACACATGAGTAAACAAATCAAGCCACCAAAACCAAAACGCTGTTTCATGTTTGCGAATCCCAGGAAACGTTAAAAGAAATTGCTCGTACAGGTGACGAACAAGCCATCCCTGTTTGGATGTGCGGTTCATCGTAGAGATTCCTGCATCTTAGCAGGTAATCTACTGGGAACAAACGATAAATCAGCAAGAGCCAAAGGCGCCTGAGTAGTCGAGCACACAATACCAGGCGACGGGCGGAAACCTGGGGACTCACCCATCGCCTCGTGCTAAGTACCCACAGGTATTACATAAGCGTCGAGATACCGGAGCCGGGGTCGGGGCCTACGCTCCCCCCTTCCCCGCTTTCACCCACATGTAGCAAAAGCAGCGTTTAAGAGAGTCCCGGGATCCGCCGATATAGTTTCTAGGTCACTTTATTGAGAGCTTTCACTGTTACTGGGCGCACCCTCGGGTAGTCGGAATGAGTATTACAAAATATGAACCACTTGGTATCGGTTCCGGATCCAGGATCGCGGGTCGATACGAGCTCGATCGCAAGGTTGGTGCGGGAGGGATGAGTGCGGTCTATTCTGCCAGAGACAAATCGCTCAACAACGAACTCTGTGCCCTGAAAATCCTCGAACCAAAACTCCTCGCAGATCCCACAGAGCTGGAGCGCTTCAGAACCGAGGTACAAATTACTCGTCGCCTTACCCACCCAAACATCATTAGAACCTACGAGTTTGGCCAGACTAAGAGCGGACTCATCTTCATCACCATGGAGTATCTCGAGGGCGAAAGCCTCCATGAACGCATCTACAATGCACATAGCCGGCATCGGCAGACTGACGCTCCGTTGAGTCTGGGACAGATAACTGAGATTCTACAAAATGTAAGTCTCGCACTCGGACATGCACACGAGCAAGGGATCGTGCACCGCGATCTGAAGCCAGGTAATGTGCTTCTGGGTAGAAATGGCGAAGTAAAAATTACCGACTTCGGACTGGCACAGAACAGCGAAAACTACCTTCGGCTTACGCAGCAGGGTGAGTGCGTTGGTACTCCGGGGTATATGTCACCGGAACAATTGCAGGGACAAGTGGTCGACCATCGTGCCGATATCTACTCTCTCGGCATTCTTGCATTTGAGGCAGCCGCTCATCAGTTACCTTTCGAGGCACCGGACTGGTATCAACTCGGTAAAAAAGTCATTGAGGATCCCTGTCCGAAGCTTATCGACGTGGGAACCCGAGTCCCGGAGTGGTTCGAAGAATTCGTCAGCCGATGCACCCGAAAGAAACCCGAAGACAGATTTCAAAATGCACAGGAGGCTCTGGGGTATCTAACGCAGCATATGGGCGGAGAAAATACGATTCGCCAGAGAGCAAACTCCGCACCTCTTTCTGAGACAGTAAAAGCTATTTCAAACATTGCAACAAACAACGTTCATCGTTACGCCCCGGCAATGACCATCGTCGCAGGGGTGCTCATGCTTTTCCTGCTTCTCTTTGACAGTTACGAAGGTTCGATAAACGACGTTGAAGCGAAGGTCGAAACCGGACAGAACGCCTTAAGCGAAATCACCAAAAGTCTAAAAGACCTGACAGAAACCGCCGTCAAGGCCCACGAGAACAGGGAAAAGATACGATTGTTCCTTGAGGAAAAGTCATCAGAGGAAGAAGCAGCACTTTCTACGGGCAATGATGAGCTTCCATACCTGGTTCCTGAACCTGGGCAAATCGCTCCCCAGGACCAGGCGGGCGAGCCCGCAGCCTCTACCGTCGACGGAATTGAAACGCTCGACGGTGAGATGGATCTGGTAGACATTGAGGAGCAGGAAATACCCGCAGATGCGCAACTTGAGGACATAGAATAAACCAGATCCGCCTGTAGGACCTAGCCTTCCCCGGTGCGAGCAGGTCGCATTCGCAGAGACAACACGAGCCCCGCAACAACTATCAGCCACGCCGGAATATCTCCAAGGCGACTATATATCGTTTCTCCCTCGAGGAGAGCGACCTTCTCAAGCAACACACCTTCTCCAAACAGCCCGAGCTTCTGGGTCGTTGTTCCATAGGGATCAACCACCGCAGTCAGTCCCGTGTTGGTAACGCGAAGCATGTACCGCCTGCTTTCAATCGCACGCCATTGTGCCAGTAAGTGGTGCTGATGGGGCGCTGCCGTATCTCCATACCAGGCATCATTAGTCAAATTAACGAGCAGATGTGCGCCCCGGGCCACGTATTCTCGCGATAAGGACGGAATAAGATCCTCGTAACAAATCAGGACGCCCATCGAAACTTTGGTGTAGTCACCGGTCGTAGTCTTTACCTCCGGAAAGGTCACCGGGGAATAAATTGTTCCTCGACTAAAGTCACCGGTAAATGGGAGCACCGTTTTCAACCATGGAAAGGTATCACTGAATGGAATAGTTTCCCCAAAAGGCATGAGAACCTGTTTGTGGTAAAGCCCGAGCCTTTCTCCTTGCGCACTCACCCCAATAGCCGAATTGTAGCGCATGCTTTCAAGCATCCTTCTGTATGGATGCTCCCCCATCGAAGGGTAGTTTTTGACAATGCGCTCCACTTCTTCAGGACTGCGATGCTCGAACGACAGACCGCCGTAGAGAAGCGGGGCACCAATGCCCCTCAGCGGGTCAAAGCGCGTTCCCGCGATCTCGCCAAGCGATATCGGCAACCAATCATTCATCACCGTCTCCGGCCAAAAAACGATTGCGGCACCCTGTTCGACGGCATGCCTGCTCAGAAAGCGATACCGTTCGATATTGGAAGAAAGAGAAGCGATATTATTCTTTTCAAACACATCGAGATTGCCCTGCACGAGGGCGACATCGACTTTATCCGCCGAGGCAAGTTTATCCGCAATACGTGCATTCGCGGCACTTCCCACGCCATATGCCAGAACGAGTGCGACGGAGATTGCAGCGATCATTCGAACAGGGACACGCCCCCGCTCACGCAGCTGAAGAACGCACTCACACAGCAGCACACCCAGCCAAACAAGCAATGCGCTGAGCAGCGGAACTCCAATAAACTCTCCGAGCGCAGACAATGAAGGAATTGCTATGAGCGCATGCCCGATGGCCCAGGGAAACAATCTCGGCACAACAAGCTCGGCAGCAAGCCATGCAATCGGCAGACCGAGATACAGCGATGAAAGATGCGTCTGATTCAAACGGCGATAGAGATATCCGACGAGCAAGAACTGAAGCGCAGAGGTTGCAGAGAACAGGCAGAACACCGCGTAGGCCAAGCCCCACGACAAACCACCAAAGAGGATGATGGTATCCGGGAGCCAGTAAAAAGACAAAAATGAAAAGACGAGCCCGCCAAAAAAATAATCGCGCGCAACACTCTCGGAGGAGCGTGCCACGAAATAAAACAGGGCAGCAGAAATAAGAGCCGAAAGACAGCTGAACAGCGTCTCGGGAAACAGAGAGGCCAGCGTGAGTGCAATGCCCGCCACGCAAGAAACGAGTGTCGAAGCAACGAATATCTTCTGCGGTCTCAAACCTGATTCCCCCTAAGCCTACCTACGCAGAGCACGACCCATAACGGGCTGTCATAAACCCGATTCATGGTCCCTTAACAAACAAAGTATTCCATCTTCGGATTCTGTTCAGCGATATCGAATACGGCCACAAGTCCTTGTAATTACGAGCAAGCCCATGCTATAGCAAAGGCCGAGAAGAGTATCTACCTTTTCGCCATCCAATCGCTGAATTTCAAACGGACTATGGCACCCACAGACGGAAATTTTTTTCTCTTTGAGTATCTGGAAAAAGGCGGATGGGTAATGCTCCCCCTCCTCGCCTGCTCTGTTCTTGCACTTACCGTCGTGGTGGAGCGTTTCCTCTTCGGTCCAAGGCGGGAGCGTATTCTCCCGAAGAAACTCCGAGAAGAATCCCGGTCCCTGCTTAAAGCCGGCAAATTTGACGAGCTCACCGGCCTCTGCCGGGGGAACGAATCCTCTCTGGCCAGAGTGCTCTTTAATCTCCTGGAGAATCGGCAACGCAGCAGAACAGAACTCATTGAAACGACAGAAGCCCTGGGAAAGCAGATAGCACTCGATATGCAAAAATACCTGGGTGTGCTCGGGACCATCGCTGCCATCACACCGCTCCTCGGCCTGTTGGGAACGGTATTCGGCATGATTCAGACATTCAATGTGATTCAAACTGAAGGGGTCGGAAATGCCAACGCACTGGCAGGCGGTATTTCTGAAGCCCTCATTACGACGGCAACCGGACTTTGTATCGCGATCCCCTCATTTGTCTTCTACAAATACTTCCTGCAGTTGTCCAAGAAGCTCGTTCTGGATCTCGAGCGTGAAGCGATGGGAGCCTTACTGCTTATCCAGGTCGAAGGGCAAACAGCCAGCCCCCTGGAACAGGGATAAGGTGCGGAATCAGGGACGGTGTGAGTAGTAACAGGACTATGTAGCGATGGGTATGAACTTCGGAGCGGATGCAATAGAGGAAGACGGCACCTTCGATATCAACATCACGCCGCTTATCGATATCGTATTCCTGCTGCTGATATTCTTCATGGTTTCCACAACATTCGACAATCCGAACTCTATTGGTGTTAAGCTCCCCACTGCCCAGCGCAATGCCCCACAAAACGAATCCGAAAACATTAGAATCACCGTACAAGAGGACGGAAGCCTCTACCTGGGGAAAGAAGCGGTCACCTTTGCCGAACTTGATGCCCGATTCGCGGAGCTTTCAAAGAAGAGCGAACAAGGTCGACTTGTGGTTAATGCCGACGAGGCATCCACGCACGGGGCCGTCGTTCGCGTAATGGATATTGCGAAACGTAACGGTATAGACAAAATCGCTATTGCCACGAAACCAGGCACTGAGTAGCTCAGCATAGCGCAATCATAGCATTAGAGGCGGAATGAACAGTACGAAAGAGATCCCATCACTGGTGCTGGGAGCAAATGCAGAGGGAAGCCCGCTTCTGCTCAACCCGGGCATGGCAAATCGTCACGGCATAATCACCGGCGCTACGGGCAGCGGAAAAACGGTGACGCTTCAGGTCCTCGCAGAGTATTTTTCTTCGCAGGGTGTCTCGGTTTTCACCGCCGATGTGAAAGGCGACCTTTCAGGTATTTCAAAAGCCGGAACACCAAACGCGAAGATTGATGAGCGCTTGGCGAAGATCCCGATAGATAATTACTCCAATGAAGGCTCCCCTGTTGTCTTCTGGGATGTCTTCGGCAAGAACGGCCACCCGATCCGGACCAGCATATCCGAAATGGGTCCTCTCCTGCTCTCCGAATTGCTGGATTTAAACGAAACACAGAGTTCGCTTTTGCACATCGGTTTCTCCCTTGCCGATGACCACGGGCTACTCCTCATTGATTTAAAAGATCTTCAGTCTCTTCTCGCCTGGATGTCCGACGAAGCTGCCACGCTGCGCAGTGAATACGGCAATATTTCACCGCAAAGCATTGGGGCGATCCAGCGCAGATTACTGGTGCTGCGGGAGGCCGGGGGCGAGCTCTTTTTTGGAGAACCAGCGCTTCAGCTTAATCACTTACTTCAGCACGACTTTGGCGGTCGAGGAGTGATAAGCGTCCTGGATGCCAGCACGCTTATTCAAAATCCAAAGATCTATGCAACGTTTCTCTTGTGGCTGCTTGCCGAGCTTTTCGAACAACTGGAAGAAGTAGGCGACCAGGCTCTGCCAAAGCTTGTGTTCTTTTTCGACGAGGCCCATTTGCTTTTTGACTCGGCACCTAAGGCGCTGCTCGAGAAGATCGAACAGGTAGTTCGGCTCATCCGCTCG
>JAUIMJ010000200.1 GCA_030433295.1 bacterium
CCGCGACGAATAAGCTCATCAATCATTTTGCGATTTGATTTTCGTGTAGCCATGATGAGCGCGGTTCTGCCCACTTTATTCCGTGCATCCACCGCTGCGCCGCGGTCGAGCAGAATGCGCGCAATATCAATCGTGCGTAAATTGGCCGCATACATGAGAGGGCTGTTCCCCCGGTCATCGACTTTATTGACGCTTGCACCAACGGCAAGCAGCCCATGAACCGTACCCTGATGCCCTTTGATAACTGCATGAGCAAGTGCCGTGCGTCCCTTGCGATCTACCTGATTGACCTCTACGCCGAGATCGCTGATTCGATATATTACTCCAGTGACATTGCTCCGAGCGGCAACAATGAGTGGCGTATATCCCTCCTTATTCTGAATCGTGGGATTAGCACCCCCGCTCAGCAACTCAGCGACCACCCGCGCCTGATTACCGCGAATAGCCAGATGGAGAGCAGTTTCCCCATCTTCGTTTTTTTGGTTTACGTCGACTCCCGCAAGTATGTACGTTCTCACATTCAGAGTGCTCGCCGATCCGTCAAAAACAGAAAACCATGATTCCTTAGTGAGTTTTGCATCAAGACCAATCGCTGACTTCAACCAATCCATGTCGGCACCGCTATTCTTCTCAAGCGCAAGAATTGGTGCTCCGACATAGACGCGAACGTAGTAATCCCATCGAATGAGACTCCAGACAGTCGCGACACAGAAAGCAACGAGCAAGAATTTCTTAAACAGCTTACTTATTGGTGTATGAAACCAATGGCGCTCAATCCACATGCGAACGCCGGCTGGTTCAATTTTTTCCTGAATATTCGCCATCGTTATCGGATGGCGTCTTGGCGTCGGCTGGTCGTCAATATGGCGATAAAACTCGGAAACAAATGCCTCCACGCTATCCTGGCGATGTTTAGGTTCCTTCTCCAGACCCTTTGCGATGACATCTTCAAGTGACGGCGGAATTATCACATCGGGATTGGCTTCACTAACATAGGGGGGAATTGAATGAAGCTGATGGAAGAGAATTTCAACCAGGGAATATTCTTCAAACGGCGTTTTCCCTGCGAGCATTTCATAGGCAATAGTGGCCATCGCATACACATCACAGCGTGCGTCTACCTCTTTAGCCACCACCTGCTCCGGTGACATGTAGTGCGGTGTTCCGCAGGGAACTCCGGTCGTCGAAAGCTTGGTATTTACCGGTCCATCAGGGTTCATTATTTTCGCCATTCCGAAATCAAGAACCTGTGCCCACTCGCTTCCGTCGGGCCGCGTCGTAATCATTATATTCTCGGGCTTGAGGTCACGATGGATGATACCGATTTCATGAGCGGCGCTGAGTGCATCGCTCACCTGAAGAAGAATATCGTAAACGCGACTAAGCGAGAAAGGACCCTGCGAACGGATGAGCGAAGCAAGATTCTCTCCCTCAACAAACTCCATGACGAGGTAGGGCAGTGACCCGTCAATACCAAACTCATAACAGGTGATAGCATTGGGGTGACTTAACTTGCTTACGGTCTGGGCTTCACGAAGAAAGCGTTCGAGTGACTCTTCCTCGTCTGACACTGAGGGATTGAGCACCTTGAGGGCGATTATTCGGTCGAGAATAACGTGACGGGCTTTAAACACCGTACCCATCCCACCCTGACCGACACGAGCAAGAACTTCGTAGCGTCCGTCGACAACTTTCCCAACGAGAGAGTGAATGTTTGAAAGCACCGAAACTTCGGAAGACGCTTTACGCACGTCATCGGCGTTCTCGGCAAGGCGAGAAAGTATCTTTCGGTAGGAGTCCGATGTAGACATATCTTCGGATTTTTCAGGCTCTTCTGCTGCCTCTACCTGATCGCCTACAATTTCGCTGGTATCGTCCGCCATTGATCAATTCATTCGGTGTACTACGCTGCTCTAAGAAGCATCGCGGAAGCCCGTTTTCAGGGGGTATATTCCTGTATATTTAGTCGGATGATCGCAGGGCTTTCTTGAAGTAGTGGGGATACCGTAGATCGGCAGAGCTAAGCACCTGATACTACTCACTTTTGCATCGCTGCTAGATTGTTGTCGTATCAACGAAACTGACGGTCACGAGGTTTTCGCGATTCGAGATCCGGGCTTACCTCCACCCGGGGAGCGTCTTTTGACACGCAGCGCGCCTCCGGAGTGTAGGGGTCATCAATCGCTTCGCACTCGGGATACATGCGAACCGGAGTCCCATCTTTATAGAGTAAACGGCGATAAAAGAAACCATCACACCGCTTCCTGCTCTTTCGCGTAAGTAGGCTTCCAAAGGGATATCCTATGCATCCGTCCATGTTCCAGAGATTGTGCTCCAAGCGCCCCACTGCATACACCAGGGCAATCGGAATATGCTCTTTTAGCATCTGCCGGGCACTCCCCCTTCCGTAGGTTCTACCGCCTTTCGGATCTCGCCAGTAATACGACATGGTTTCGGGTCCGAGCATGTACTTCTCTGTGTTTATCTGAGTGCAACGCATTGTGCACCCCTCGACACAGGGGCCTGAACCACCCGTCGCAACCCATTGATCGGGACAACTTTCAAACGCTGAATAGGTGTGCTGATCGGTTAGGATATCATCGTACGGCAGCCGACAGCAGGCTCCGCTCAGTGGAACGAAATACCCGGGACCAGATTTTCGCTCCCCCCCGACATCTTTATTAGAAAAGAATGCATGGTTGTCCGGGCAATTTCCTTCGCTCCCTCCCCAACCTTTATCTAAGGGGCGATATGCGACACAGGGATAGCCCACTCCATCCTCTTCAGGACTGGGCTGGCGATCAGGCGGATCAGGGGCGAAAATAAAGAGATCCG
This sequence comes from bacterium, assembly GCA_030433295.1. Lineage (GTDB taxonomy): Bacteria > Bdellovibrionota_C > UBA2361 > SZUA-149 > SZUA-149 > JAUIMJ01. The sequence continues at coordinate 2,836 of JAUIMJ010000200.1, forward strand.
TTCCCAGGCGGTAGTGCCACAGCGCACCTCCTATGGCCATGTAAAGCAGGGCATAGGAGACAAGATACAGCAGCGATGGTGCCTTGCGATTGTTTTTCGCCATGGGATCTCAGGTTACCGTGCTAGAGATATCCTGCCAGAGATATCCACATTCTCCGTTTTCTCTGCGAACACTAGCATGGAGAAAATTCCATAGCGAACGCAATTCCAGCACTTTTTTTCTGTGGTGAGGCCGGATAACTAATGGTAGGCTTTTTGTGCGCATCGAGCGAATGACAAGTTTATGTACCTAGGGACACAGTATGCTCTTCTCAAAATCAAAAAACAAAACCGAAAGTTCTCCTCGTGAAGACGCAAAGGCGGGAATGTTCAGTGAGAAAGTTGAGGCAGACAGCATAAAGCGCTGGCGCTCCTTTGCCGGTGACTCGGCTGCGGATGACTCTGGCGAAGAGCTTTCCGAGAGTCCGGATGATAAGGCGGCAAACATGACATCAACAGTTATGCTGACTGAAGAGGACGCAATCCTTCCTCAGGCTACCGCGCGCTGGCGTACCTCCGGTGAAGAGATGGCACTTTTGACTACTCCTGAAGTGCCGCAGGAAGAAAAGGTAGTTGAAATGCCGATGGCCCATCCGCAGCCCATGCCGCAAAGGACTCAGAGTTCCGAGAAATCAGCAGTCGTCGAGAATTCATCAGCCAGTGCCAGACCGCAAACAAATGAGAAAGCGCGTAGTGCCCAGAATCTCGTTAGTGACCTGAGCTTATCTGCGGAAGAAGATTTAAAACGACGCTTCGGAGGAAATATTCGCTCCGCCCTCGGACCCGGAACGGTAATCGAGGGAACATTTCGCTTTGACTCTCCCGTTCGCATCGATGGCAGTCTCAAGGGTCAGGTTTCCTCCAGCAGTGTGCTGATCGTAGGAGAAGACGCCTGTGTCGAGGCTGATATCGAAGTAGGCTCTCTGATTGTTCTTGGTACGGTAGACGGAACTATTGAGGCCAACGAGCTGATAGAACTCCGGGGTGAGGGAAATCTGGAAGGAAGCATCTTCACCAAACGCCTTGTCATCGGGGACGGCGCCACGTTTAACGGTAGCTGCCGAATAGTTCGCTGATTGCGAAGAGCAGGACTATTCTCCTGTTCGTGCATATCCGTATTCGCTTGTCAGACTCCAATGGGCAGCATGCAGGCTGCTTCGTCTCTCATGCACATTTCCCATAGCTCAGCTTCCTGAGCTATCGTCTTGCAAGCGCCATCTACTCGGCACATACTACCCTCTGGGCCTGTAGATTCGATGAAAATCCTCATGTAAGACTACGTAATGTCTAAGAACGAAAATGTATCCACGACAGACTCAGGTCCGCCTGCGACAGATCCAGGCAGTGAGGATGCAAAAGCCAGCAGCGTAGGGCCTCTCGCTCTGCTTGTCTTACTCGAATGGCAATTTACCTATGACAGTGCGCTCGATCAGCGAACGCTGCATGAGCGAGATCGCAAAGTAGGTCTGGAGCTCGACGTTGCAAAAGAAACAAAGTACCGACTGCTGCTCTATTGGATACGTCGTCTCAGCTCTTCCGAGAACAAGAATGCAGCTCGGAAACTCGATTCCATTGAAACGCTTATCTCGGTTGTGCTCGTCCTCAGTGGTCTGCTCCTCGGGGGAGTTATTTCAGCAGCGGTCTTTCGCTACGACGGTAGTATTCCAATCAATGTCATCACCGTACTTCTGCTCTGTGTGCTTCTTCCTTTTTTTACAACTCTACTGACGCTTCTGCTCTTAGTACCCGAGAGTTTTCTTCGCTGGGTTCCGGGAGGATCGTCACTTCAAAACCTCTTGCAGGGTGTGAGCACCGCAAGAATACGCGACTTCCTGGAATACCTTCTTCCTCTGGCCTATAAGAAGAATTTTGAATATTACCGCGCGGCAGTAGCACACCATAGCGCGCTCTACGGAAGAATGCGCAATTGGAAAATTGTTCACTCCGCACAGATATTCACCTCAAGTCTTCTCATTGGTCTATTGGCCCATTTTTCCTTTCTCATCGTAAGCAGCGACCTCGCATTTGGTTGGAGCACCACCCTTGGGATTGAAAGTTCGGAACTGCATGCGGCTACCGAAAAAATAGCGCTACCCTGGAGTTCCTTTTACCCCGATGCGGTACCGAGTGAGGAACTTATCTCCTCCAGTCGCTTCTTTCGATTTAAGGACGGAACCTTCGGAACGTCAAAAAGCGAAACGATTACCCATCCGGATGCACTTGGTGCCTGGTGGCCGTTTTTATCCCTATCAATCGCCGTGTATAGCATCGCTCCAAGGCTTGCCTTGCTTTTCATGAGTGCCCTCTTTTTTAGAAGGAGCGCGAGGAATGCCGTTACTCATCACCCAAAGAGCGAAAACGTACTCTGGCGAATGGCCACACCTGTGATAAGCACGCAGGCCCTGGAAAAACAGATGGATGAGCCGCGCTCTGATAGTGAAATGAGAACCAGTGTGGAAGGGCTCATCCTCACTGAAAAGTGTATTGTTATTGACTGGTCTCAGGTCTGCGGAGACCCGGACACGCTTAAAGACTTCTTATCATCTCTGTCGCCGAACTCGGATATACAGATACTCGCAGCCGGGGGGAGCGCAAGTATAGAGGAAGATCAGGCGGTGATCGACAAAATAGCATCGGTCGACAGAACATCGCGTATTATACTTGCCGTTAAGTCATGGGAACCACCGACTGAAGAAATTCTCGATTTCGTTCTGCAGCTTAGAGCTGCTGTCGGTGAGCACACTCTTCTGTTTATTTTACCTCTAGCCTTTAATCCGCAGGACGGCTGTTCGCGCGCGAATGACCCTCGAATGGAGATATGGCTTGAGCGTGTTGTGAAGCTGGCGGATCCCTGGACGCAAATCGTAACGGTCCCACGGAGCTACTAATGACTGACGAAACATTTCCTTCATTCGCAGTAGTCGGACATCCGAACAAAGGTAAATCCAGCATAGTTGCGACGCTCTCGCAGGATGACAGCGTTCGCATCAGCGATACCCCCGGAACGACAACCTCCTGTCGCAACTACCCAATGCGGGTGGACAACGAAATCCTCTACAACCTGGTCGACACACCCGGCTTTCAACGCTCTCGAAAGCTTCTGCACCTGCTAAAGCAGGAAGAAACGTCACCGGCGGATCGACCGCAGTGCATTCGTCGATTCATAGAGAAAGAAGAAAACAAAAAGCTGTTTCCGGATGAACATGAATTGCTCACCCCGGTGGTTAATGGCGCCGGAATACTGTATGTGGTCGATGGCTCCGTTCCGTACGGACCCGAGTACGATGCGGAACTCGAAATACTTCGCTGGACCGGCCAGCCACGCATGGCTTTGATAAATCCCATTTCGGGTACTACCTATGTCGACGAATGGAAAGCGGCACTGGGTCAGTTTTTCAGCGTGGTGCGTGTCTTTGACGCCAAAATGGCTTCCTTCGAGAAGCAACTAAACCTCTTGATCGCCTTCGGACAACTGGAGGACTCCTGGCGCACGCAGCTGGAAAAAGCGGTGCACATCCTGAGAAGAGAGCACGGGCGAAAGCGAAAACGAGCTGCAAGAAGTATCACGCAGTGCATTGTCGATATGCTCACTCTAAAAGTGGAGGAGAAGATAAAAAGCAGCGAACTGGTGGAAGAAACCCAGGAGCGACTTGAACGAGAGTATCGAAAACAACTACAGGATTTGGAAAAACAATCGAAGTCCCGAGTGGAATCGATTTACGCGCAACACCAGATAGAACTAAAAGAAGAAGCACTCGACATACTGCAGTCGGAACAACTGTTCTCAGAGCAAAGCTGGCGACTGTTCGGACTCAGTCGGAGAGAAATACTTACCTTCAGCACACTGGGCGGTGCAGCCGTAGGCGGTTTGATAGATGCGGCTGCCGGTGGCGGGACCTTTTTGATGGGGACAGTCATTGGCGGGATTGTCGGGGCGTCTACCGCGTATTTTGCGGGAGACTCCCTGGTAGAAACTGAGATACTGCATCTTCCGCTTGGCAAGCGCGTGCTGGTCACCGGACCGACCAAAAGTATAAATTTTCCGCATGTTGCCTTTGGTCGGGCGCGATTGCACCACTATCTGGTATCGACGCGGACCCACGCTCAGCGTTCTGCGGTAGACCTCACAAAATACTCACTCCCGGCTCTGGAAGACCGCCAGAAACGAGCCCTTGAATCCTGTTTTGCAAAGTTTCGAAAGGGCGATACGCGCTTTGATGCGCGGGAGCAGTTGACGCAGGAAATAGAAAAAATTCTTGGTGTCGATGAGGAGCAGGAACTGGATCCCTCGCTTAAGTAATCTCTTCGGACTACCCTGTCGCTCTAGTCGCTCTTATCTCCAGGCACCCAATTGATATCCGGCAGTTTCGGTTGAGCCTCTGCCTGTTTTCGGTATTTCGCAGGAACTTTTTCTATATCATTGACGTAGTGCTTCACGCCTTTTTCATCGACCCAGGTGACAAGATCGTTATTGGATTCGCGCTGTACAGGTTTTAGTGGCTCAAATGGCTCCGCCTCCTTCGATCGCAGAACCACCGGGTCGAAGTCGGTAGCAACGTCAAAATTAAAGTTTTTGGCAAAGGCGAGTATGGCACTTGCCGAAACGCCCTCCTGCATTTTGCGATAAGAGAAATACAGACTGCTCGAGAACACAATGAGCAGGACGATAGTAACTAAAGGAGAGCGCGCGCCCCAGCGCTTTACCGGAAGGTTTTCGGCATCATCCATCAAGCCAAAAAGAATAAAGAGAAAATCGATGAGGGCCCAGATACCCAGACCACCAAGAGTAAAAAACATCAGCACGCCAGACAGGTATCGCTTCAGATAGAAGCGATGGGCACCAAATACTCCAAGGAAGTAGCAAAAAACCAGGGCAACCAATCTGCTCTTCTTGGAACGTATTATTCCTCTCACCTTTGCTCCTTTGCCTTAGATGTTCCGGTACTGCGCTCAAAGAAATCAGGACTTCCGCATTTGATACGCGCAGCTTTCTTTTTACTCGAGACTCATATCGACAATAGCGGCGCGGTACTCAAGGAAAGCGGCTTTACTCCTTGATTAAGAGCAAACTAGAAACGAATAGAAATGTTCGGAAAAGATGCGAACTAGAGCGCCAGAGCTTCTCTCTGCTCTTCTGCAATCCCGTAGTCGATCTCATGTTGCTCAACAAAGGAACGAACAGCCGTATCGGGCAGAATCAGCTCCATGGCGGGAACCTCTTGCTCTCGATACTTTAGAATCAGGTATATGGTGAAGACATTGCACACCAGCAGAAAGACTGTCGTGCAAAGCAGGGCGAGGCAATTGCCGAAAATCAGA
>JAUIMJ010000201.1 GCA_030433295.1 bacterium
TACTGTGGAACCGGGCACTCCGAAATGCTCGGAGTTCTTAAAGTAGTCTCCAAACAATCGTATCAGGACTTTTTACTCTCGAGAAAAGACGCCGATGCCCCACAGCTTCCACCCGCGGAACTTGGAAAGGAGCTGTATACTAAGAACAACTGTCAGCAGTGCCATTCGCTCGACGGAAGTAAAGGGATCGGACCTTCTCTTAAGGGAATATTTGCCGCTGGCGCCAAACGTGAGTTTACCGACGGCTCTTCTGTCGATGTAGACGAGAACTACGTGCGCGAGTCTATTCAATATTCAAACAAGAAAATCGTGGCGGGCTACCAGCCTATGATGCCGGCTTTCGCTGAGACGTTTTCAGAAGAAGAACTCAATCAGCTTATTGCATACTTAAAAACCTTGTAATTGCGGAATTCACATGAGCGATACTGCTGCAACGCACAACGAGTCAGGCGCGGGTCACGCAGACCACGGCGACCATAACTACATCAACTGGGAAAAAGGACTCTGGTCCTGGTGGATGTCCATTGATCACAAGCGCATTGCGCTGATGTATCTCGGTAGCATGCTCGTCTTCTTTTTTATTGGCGGGGCGCTCGCGCTTGGCGTTCGTCTCCACCTCTTTGCTCCGGCCGAAAAGTTGCTTTCGAACGATGCATACAACATCGCTTTCACCCTCCACGGGGTGATTATGATTTTCCTGTTTATCGTTCCCGGACTACCCGCCACCCTCGGTAACTTCCTGCTCCCGCTTATGATTGGCGCAAAGGACGTAGCCTTTCCGCGATTGAACCGTTTGAGCTACTGGCTTTACGTACTGGGTGCCCTGGTTGCTGTCGGGGCAATCGCGCAGGGTCTGGATACCGGATGGACCTTCTACGCACCCTACAGTATCCAGAACGCAGGTGCCGTTTTGTGCGCAACCACCGCGGCCTTTATTCTGGGATTCGCCTCAATTCTCACCGGAGTTAATTTCCTGGTAACCATTCACACCATGCGCGCTCCGGGAATGACCTGGGATCGCCTTCCGCTGATGGTGTGGACGACTTACGCGACGGCAATTCTCCAGGTTATCGCCACCCCCGTAATCGGGATTACGCTTCTGCTCCTTTTTATGGAAAACCAGTTTGGCGTCGGTGTATTCAATCCGGAACTCGGTGGTGACCCGGTCCTCTTCCAGCATATGTTCTGGTTCTACTCTCACCCCGTTGTCTACATCATGATTCTGCCTGCAATGGGCGTGGTCAGTGAGATTATTCCGGTATTTTCCAGAAAGCCGATTTTCGGCTATCGCGCACTCGTATACGCAAGTGTGGGAATTGCTGCGATAAGCTTCCTCGTCTGGGGACATCATATGTTTGTCGCCGGGATGTCTGATGTCGCACGCTACATCTTCTCATTCCTGACGTTCTTCGTCGCAGTCCCCACAGCGGTAAAGGTCTTTAACTGGGTCTCGACCATGTATCGCGGTTCGGTCACATTCGACTCGCCGATGCTCTACGCCATGGCCTTTGTTTTTCTGTTCCTCATTGCGGGAACCACAGGAGTACATCTTGCGACCCTGGCAACCGATGCGCACTATCACGATACCTATTTCGTAGTAGCACATTTTCACTACACCATTCAGGGTGGTGCAGTAATCGGCCTTGTTGGTGGACTTCACTACTGGTTTCCGCTGATGTTCGGGAAAATGTACAACGAGAAGGTCGCAAAGTTCGGCTGGTTGCTGCTGTTCATCGGATTTAACATGACTTTCCTGCCCCAGTTTGTTCTGGGCATGGAGGGAATGCCCCGTCGATATGCGACGTACCCCGCAGAGTTTGCACCCATGCATCAGCTTTCAACCATCTTTGCGTTTGTAAACGGCATCGCCTACGCGCTGGTTTTTGGAAACCTCGGCTGGGCGGCCGTTTTCGGCAAAAAGGCTGAGAAGAATCCTTATAACTCTCTTTCAATCGAGTGGACCGTTGAGCAAATGCCGCCGGTCCATGACAACTGGAGCGAGATTCCGGTGGTCACCGACTGGATGTACGGCTACGGGCAACCAGAGGATGCCCACGCCCAGCATTAATCTAAGGACAAAACTCTTTTTCGGATACGTACGGAGCAAAAGGAAATACCATGGGTCACGAGCAATTGCCGCCAGGTCACTTTAGTTACTTCGAGCCAGAGCAGGCGTACCACGCCTCAAAGCTTGGCTGCTGGATATTCCTGGCGACGGAGGTGCATCTCTTTGGTGGTATCTTCGCTATCTTCGCCGTGTATCGCGCGCGATACCTGGAGATGTTCAACGCTTCAGCTCACCTGCTCGACTGGCGCATGGGCCTCATCAATACCGTATTCCTGCTCACCAGTTCGTATTGCATGGTACGAGGTGTGGATGCAGCCCAAAAAGGTCTGAACGATAAGGTAACCAAGTGGCTCAACCTGACCATTCTCTTTGGTTGCTTCTTCTTTGTCGTCAAATATTTCGAGTATGCAGCGAAGTTCGCTCATGAACCGCCTATTTACCCTTCAACCAATATCTTCTTCGGATTGTATTTTACGATGACCGGCATTCACGCTGTCCACGTTCTTGTTGGAGTCGGACTCCTTCTCTGGCTGCGTGCCCTGGCACAAAAGAAGCGATACTCTCCGGTGTACTACACGCCTGTGGAGATGGTCGGTCTCTACTGGCACCTGGTTGACGTGGTTTGGATCTTTTTGTTTCCCATACTCTACCTACTGCCTGGTATTGAGGCATTCGGCAACGCGCCTCACTAGGAGAAGATTTCGGTGATATCCGATATTGAGACATGGGATAGCGATAATTAGTTTTTAATTTACGAGGACGTTACATGGCAGCGAGTGGACACGGAAGTGAATGGGTTCGTTTGGGTGATGGCTCACTCATTACTGAGGATGCGAAGACTGGTCTCGGGCATATGGTCTCGGTGGAGACTTATACCCTGACATTGATGACTCTTCTGGCTCTAACCTTTGTTACGGTGTTTGTTGCGACTCTGGATTTTGGCGCGTTCAACCTCGCGCTGGCGCTGTCCATCGCTACGCTCAAGGCCGGTATCGTGACGCTGATCTTCATGCATCTTAACTTCGAGACAAAAATCATCTGGGGCATTGTTATCTACCCGATTTTCATTTTCATCCTTCTGCTGATTGGCACCCTCGGTGACTACTCGGTAAAGGATAAACCAGCGCCTCTTTTCAGTAAGCCAATCGAGATCCCGGCTGGAGCACTTCCACCGGCTGAACACTGATTCCAGTGTCTTGGAAACGCTTCCGTGTCTCAATGGCATGGGCCTCATTGGTATGGCCCGCACTCATTTGTGGCTTACTGGCGGGGATCAGCCCGCTTTCTGCGGAAGAAGTAGAGTCTGCCTGTAGCAGAGCAAAAGAAGCACTCGATGAGGCAAGCCGCTTGCGTGGACTTGCGATTAAAAGAACGGTCCCCTGCGAATCTCTGGATCCTGAAGCATTCCTCAAGAGAATTCAGAAGAACCAGGCTGAGTTCATGGATCCGCGTGCCGCCTGGTTTGATGAGTTATACTATAAAGCCCTCGCCTTCATACCTTCGTCCTACCCGTACGCCGAGTGCCTGCAGAAAGCTCTTTCAGAAAACATCCATGCCTTCTACGACGTAATAAGCGGAAGCATCGTCGTTCCCGCGGAAGAAGAGACTAGATATGGAACACTGGTCCATGAGAGCGTACACGCCCTGCAGGATCAGCACTTCTGCCTGCAATGTCTTAGAGAGAAAATACCCAGGGGTTCTGACTACGCCCTGGCCTTTGCTTCCCTGGTTGAGGGTGACGCACAATCAGTACAGGAGGAAGTTGCCAAAGATACTCCGTCCCCGCAGAGAGCACCCGCTTCTCCCGAAGCGGAGAAAAAGACCCGCTGTCAGTTACCGCAGACTCTGGCGTTTCAGTACGAGTTCCCCTACACCGTAGGGCGTCGTTTTGTAGGCCGCCTAAAGCAGAAGGGCGAAGACCTGAATGCCCTCTTTTCGAACATACCGCAGAACAGCAGCGTAATCCTTTATGCCTACAGTAAACGACCGGAGCTTGCGGCTTTCGAGGCAAGTATTCCGAAGCCCGACATGGAAGCACCTTATCTTGCAAAGGACGTATTCGGGGAATACAGCATACGAACGATGCTCAGAGACGCCAATGGGTCCAGGGGTGCCGTCCTCGCCGCACTTGGCTGGCGCGGTGACATCCTGCTCCTTACACGGCAAGGTGCGAAAAGCCCCGATGCGAAAAATCCCGATACGCATTCCTACACGCTCAGCTGGCGCACGGAGTGGCGTAGCGCGGGAGATGCCCGTCAGTTTTATGAGGCGTTCCTGCGACATCAGCGAAAAAACATACCGCTTCGCTTCAGCCTGCCAAACCCTGCGTACATGAGCACCGCAATCGCGCCTCCTGACATCACCCTCTGCCAGACGATAAACGTAGTCAAAGGCGGAACCCGCGTGGATATCAAAGCAAGCCTCGCCTTGTGCGAGCAGAAGGGTTCCTGAACTGGCGGTGCTTAGCTCCAGATCATCCGCAGTGCAAGAACACTCAATACGTATTTCAACACCTTCCGGAACATGGCCTCCGGAATCCTCGCTCGGAGTTTGGTTCCAATGATCGAACCGAGAACAGCGCCGGCAATCATACAGAGCACCATGAGCACATGGCTTGAGTAATTGAAGCCGAGCAATCCAAAGGTAAAGATCTTGATGCAATGCAACGCCGTCATCTGCCCCGCATGAGTCACTACAACTTCGTCTCTCGATAAACCCTCTCGCACCAGAAAAGGAGCATTTAGTGGTCCGGTAACACCGACAAAAAGTGAAAGAAACGTTTGGAGTGCACCAAGAGAAAAAAATCTTCCCCAAAAGAACTGCTTCGTAGAACTGTCTTTTTCTGTTCGTGTCGGTAACCACGTAAAAACCAGAATTAACATCCCAATAATCGGCGGCGCGTAGTGCCAGTCAAAGAACGGCAGGACAAATGATCCCAAAAGTGCACCCAATAGTCCTCCGATTGAAAACGGAAGGACGATAGACCAGGTCAGCGCCGATACCTGAGTTAGTGCCCGACTTACATTACTGCTTAGCTGAACCACCCCGTGCAACGGAATGAGCGAAGAGGTGGGAACGACCAAAGACATCGCTGCGAGCAGAAGGATGCCACCACCGATTCCTATGACCGCGGATGCTGCCGATGTGAAACAGGAGATAAAGAAAAGAAGTATGTTCAGGGAATCCAATCGCCCTCCATTAGATTCTATCCGCCAAACACGCGACAGCACTCAGGGCTCATCACCCGTCTGCGCAACATTCCCTGCCGGGTTATGAATCCAGTACCGTCGCACGACACCGCCATAGGCTTCCACGAATTCCTCATCCTGGAAGCGTCCACCTGCACGTTCGATTACTGCACGAGACGCGGTATTTTCCCTATTACAGGTAAGAAGCACCTCTGAAATCTCGTATTCTCTAGCCGCAGCCAGCGTCAGTCGTAACAAGTGATGACCATATCCACGACCTCGCATACTCGGACGGATTCCGTAGCCGATGTGTCCGCCTTCAATTTGCAATTTTGGAGTAAGTCTGTGCCTGAGATTTGATACACCAAGTATGGTGGAGTCCTCAGCAAGGAGCCAGTAGGTACTACTACTTACAAACCCCTCGGGTATCCCCTTTCCTTGCTCCTGCTCACGAAGGCGGCGAACAAGCAAAGAGAAATCTTCGAAAGCGTAGCTCAGGGGAAACGGAATGAGCGGCTCCCCACTCGCTGAGTACTCTAGCATCATTGCCCGGTACGAACTCTCGAGGGAAGGCAATGGCTTTGATAGTGAGAATTTCAAGAAAGGATTACTCGTGCGCGGTCTCCTCTATACCCGGGCTCACACGAATGAAACCGTAGGATGTTAATAGTGAGACATGAAGCCAATAAGCGCGAAAATTGCCATCACCGAAGTGATACCCATAAGCAATTTGAAAGCACGTAAGAGGAGAGGATGGACCTCATCCTGTTCGTGAGGGGTACGCGAGTAGTTGACGACATTACGCTCCAAAGAGCCTTCCGGGTAAAGTTCGTTGATTTGTTCCTCGTCTTTATCAAACTTGTAACCCATGCCACCTCGCGAATTAAGTAAATCACATCGGGGACGCAAGCCGGTCCCGAAAACGTTTAAACAGAAAGTGTAACAAAGGATGAAGGAAGCCAGGGAGCTCCTCAGCCTTCTCTATGCTTTTTTTATCACCCGATACCCAATGCGACAATCCCCACTCTTGAGTAATTCCGGCGTCTTTGTGGGGCAGCGGCGCCTTCTGGAGCACCCTTCCGAGTGCGCACGGACAAGTTATTATTCTAGCATAAACTACTCAAAAATAACACGGCGGCAGGGCTCCAAGCCAGAGAGTCGACAGAATTCGGCCGCGAGGGTATCTTGGCCGCCCTGTGTATCGCATTCAATATCCTGTGTATCGCATTCAATATGTTGTCGGATGACAGAGCCTCTTCCGACTCGGAGACCATGAAGTACGTACTATCCTTTGTTTGCCTGATTGCCGCCTTTGTCGTTGCTAATCGACTTCTGTTTTCACCCCTTGCTTCAGACCTGCCAACGCTGGGGACGGTGTCGGCTTTTGAACTCGAGAATCAGGACGGAGAAACATTTCGAAGCAGCGATCTTCGAGGGCGGGTCTGGCTTGCAAATTTCTTTTTTACTTCCTGTGATGGCCCCTGCCCTATCGCTAGTGCCCTACTATCCCGCTTGCAGGAACGATTTCCAAAACACCTTTCGCTTGTTTCGATTAGCGTAGATCCTGAGCGGGACACCACGACAAAGCTACGGGACTATGGTGATCGCTTTGGCGCGAGCCCAGCAAAATGGAATTTACTTCGAGGTCCGCTTGAAACGGTCTCAAGGCTTTCGCAAGACGTGTTTAACGTTGGCTTTGGAGAGACAGCCGAAAACCACAGCACCAGATTTGTATTGGTCGATCAGGCGGCCAGTATTCGCGGGTACTACTCTTCAGTAGATCCAAACACATTTGAGCAACTCGAAAAAGACATCTGCAGTCTTCTGGGAAGCAAGGACAATTGCTAGAGCAGCTTCTTACCGAAAATTCCCTCGACCATTCGCTTGAACGAAGAGTCTTCCCCCTTTCCCGGCGCCTCACCTCTGAAAACTTCTGCTACGGGAGGAAGGTCGAAACCCTGTATTTCCCGGCTGTATTTACGTAGCTCATTTACAAGCTCTGCGCAGGAAGCGTAGCGATCGTCAGGATCCTTCGCGAGACACTTGCGCATTAGTTTTTCAAACCAAATGGGAACGGGGCTGCCCGGTTCGGCAAGCTTTGGTGTCGGGCGATCCATAAACTCGAGTAAGGTAGAGATGTCATACCCCGATGAAAATTCCCCTTCGGGCTGAAAGGGGTTGCGGCCGAGCACCATCTCATATCCGAGAATGCCCAGAGAATAAATATCCATTCGAGGATCCGCAGGCTCGTTCGCAAGCTGCTCCGGAGACATGTAGAAAGGCGTTCCGATTCTCATGCCCGCAACAGTCAGGCGTTTCTCGGTATCGAGCGAGGCCGCAAAGCCAAAGTCGGTAATTTTCAGCTCCCCCGCATTCGAAATCAGAATATTCTCTGGCTTTAAATCCCGATGCACAACACCATGGTTGTGAGCACAGGCCAGCGCCTGACAGAGTTCATCGAGAATAACGACGATCTTCTCCATACTGAATTTCACAGACTCATTATATATCTGATCAAAAAGAGTGGTCCCGTCGACATACTCCATGCAAATGAAGTAGATGTTTTCTAGTGACTTTGAGAGAGAGTGTACTTCGATGATGCTCTTGTGTTTGAGCTTCTGGGCAAGGGCGACTTCGTTGCGAAATCGTTGCAGCATATCATTATTTGCGACGAACTCCGGAAAAAGAAATTTCAGAGCGACAGGCCGATTATCCTCCTCGGTATCATAGGCTTTTGCCACGATCCCCACTCCGCCACGACCGATAACATGCGCGATCGTAAAACGATTGGCGACAAGAGTACCTTCCTGAAGTTGCAGCGAGTTGAGCACAAAGCACCTGAGCCAGTAACAAACAAGAGCGGAATAATCCGAAGTATCTCTGCTCAGGATACGACAGCACTCCCGGGTGGTCAACGAGAGGCTTACATTGGGGAGG
>JAUIMJ010000202.1 GCA_030433295.1 bacterium
GTTTGAAGTCTGTATAAAGCGATAAGATGTACCTCGTGCACGATTACGCCGGATACTACAAGGGTGAGAAGATACGAGAGTTTCTCAAAGGGTCACGAATAGAGATCCTGTTTCTTCCCCCGTATTCTCCAAATCTCAACTTGATTGAACGGCTGTGGAAGTTCTTCAAGAAGAAAGTCTTGCACAACAAATACTACGAGAAGATTGAGCAGTTTCCTGAGGCGTGTCTGAGCTTCTCTACCAAGAGGGTTTAAGGCGCTATCGAAGAGAGTTAGAATCCTTGCTGACTGAGAACTTTGACATTGTCGGCGCATAAATGCGCCGGCTGTGATATCGGTGTTAGGGGTATACTTGTTGTTTGGTTCTGCCTACGGCAGAACAATATACTTCGCGACTAACGCTCTTGAGAAAAACCGAAGTTTATAGTGCGCTCAGTATTTTTGCTAGGTAAGCCCTGTGTGGGGCAAGGCGCTTTCCCCTGGAGTTACTCACCTGAACACTGAAATTCAATGGACCTTGATAAAGCTCGCTCATCATTTCTCGCCTTCGTACAGGTCATAAAGGATTTGAGAACCCCTGAAACCGGCTGCCCATGGGATCTGGAGCAGGATCACAAATCCTTGCGGCCGTATCTCATCGAAGAAGCACATGAGGTTCTTGAAGCCATTGATGAGGAGGACGATGATGCCCTCGCTGACGAACTCGGTGATCTCCTGCTTCAGGTGGTCCTTCATGCCCAAATCGCAGAGGATAGAGGGGCCTTTGACCTCACAAGGGTTATTGAAAACGTAAAAGGTAAGATGATTCGACGGCATCCCCACGTATTCGGGGAAACCCGGGTTTCGGGTTCGAGCGAGGTCTTGCAAAACTGGGAGCAGATCAAACTGCAGGAAAAGAAACGTTCAGGCGCTCAGGAAAAGTCGGAGGAGAACAGTGCTTTTCAAAGTATCGTGGGAATACCTCGCAGTTTACCAGCGCTGCTTCGAGCGCAACGCATTGGTGAAAAAGCTACCAGAGTTCGCTTTGACTGGGACAACATAGGCGGTGTCGTGGAGAAAGCGGAAGAGGAGTTTTCTGAGCTCAAGGAAGAATTGGCTGCCCTTCCGGAAGAAGCCGCCGAAGCCTCCGCCCCCCTTGGCAGCCGTGCGACCATACTTGAGAAGAACAGAGCAGGGCTGGAACACGAACTGGGAGACTGCCTGTTTAGTTTATGTCAGCTCGCCCGCTGGTTGGGTATCAACGCAGAGGATGCCCTAAGAGCCTGCAGCGACAGGTTTCTCTCACGATTTAAAAAAATGGATGCAGCACTTGAGGGGTCCTTTGATGGCCTGAGCATTGAGCAGATGGAAGCTGCCTGGGAGGAGGCAAAGCAAAGCGAGGAGAAATAATCCCCTTTCGGTCCGGGGAAGGAGCAATTTAGAGGAGGTGAATTTCTTTACTTTCTCGTGCAATTACAGTAGGTTTCCTTGTTCGAAAGACCCGAAAGGACAAAGGTACGTCAATTTACCTGTATATTCAATACCTTGACCTGTCGTTGCCCCTGTGTCCGGGAGCCTTTGTGCACCCCGTTTTGCTGCAATGCGAAGCATCATCGGCAGAGGATACAGTTATATATGGACGGGAATAAATTTGCATAGTTTTAGTAGATAATTTCCAGACTCGAAACCGTCTGGAGAAATGTAAGGGATAAGAACGTGGCTACGCACGCTTCAGCAGAAAAACGTCATAGACAGAACATCAAACGTCGAGAGAGAAATCGCGCAGTACGTGCGACCATCCGCACCTCAGTGAAGAAAGTCCTGAGCCTCTCCTCGGAAGGAGAAAAAGAGGCGGCGAGCGCAGAGTTCAAACGCGCCACCACCCTGCTCGACAAAGCGGTTTCTAACGGTGTTCTTCATAAGAACAACGCAGCCCGACGAATTTCTCGTCTTCAGAAGCAGGTAGCTTCCGCACAGTAGTTCGCTACCGTGCCAAAACTGCAACTCGACGACAGCCCCTGCTTGACCGCGATCCTCTGCTCACAAAGATTCCTTTGAGCACGGTCCGGAGAATCTGCCTGCAGTCTGTAGGCAGATTCTTAAACCTGGCAATCTCCACCCTTCTCAGTTCCAAACGTCTGGCGCTATCTTGAATGAAGCGCTTCAATGTACGATCCCGTTCCGAGCTGTCGCAGTGGTCAATCCACGACGATCTCAGCTCTCAATGGAACGAAATGCAGGCGCCCCAAGTCTGGGTCTGATGTCAGCGAGGAAAAATATAGAACCGAGCACCACTATCAGATCCTCTGAGTTCCCTTCCCGCGCAAAGAACGCAAGCGAGTCCTTGGCTGAGCCGAACACCCTGTCACTCGAAGAGCGGGCCAGCTTTTGCGGATCCACACTATCCTGATGAGTACTTCGGGCAAAACAAAGCACCACCTGACGCAAATCAGATGAATACCTCTGTCGAAACGTATCGAGAAGCTCAAGCATAGTGCCCCACTGTTTCCTCTCAAGAACTGAAGTTAAGAGAAAAATCCGACCTTCAGCCCTGGCGGAATCCAGGGCTCCCAGGTGTTCAAGGGTCGCGCTAAGACCCTCCGGATTATGTGCAGCATCCAGTAGAAAGTGTAAAACATCAGCGGATCGCGCGGGGTTGAAATCGGAGCTCTGCAGTGCCAGCTCCGCGATAAGATCCGAACGCGCTACCCCTAAGCGCTCCATTCTTCCGGGCCAACGGGCTGACTCAAGGCCTCGGCGAATGCACTCATCTGAATACCCAAGCGCAGAGGCTACTCGACTTGCAAGAGCAGCATTGCGGCGTTGATGTGCGGCCCCGAAAAGAGGATTATCAAGGCTGATAGCATCCTCTTCCCCTTCGACATACTGAGACAAATCGCAAGCGACATCAGAGGCTTCCTTTTTACATACCGAAGCACTCACAGAATCCAGTTTACCCAGAAAACACGGTACACCGCGTTTCATGATGCCGGCTTTATTCCACGCGATTTTTTCGATCGTATCCCCCAGAATATGCGTATGGTCCAGGGAGACTCCGGTGATTACCGTTGCACGGGGACTGTGCATCACATTGGTTGCATCATAGCGCCCACCCAAACCGACCTCGATGATCGCGAGATCGAGGTCGCTCTCAGAAAAAACGAGCATGCTTGCCACAGCACCTACGACGAAATAAGAACTACTGAGACCTTGCCGTTCCATAACTGAGAACACTCGCTGGAGCGCCTCGTCAAAAATCTCCGGACTGACGGGAACTCCACCGAGCAGACAACGCTCAGAGACATCGTTCAGATGCGGAGACGCAAACTGCCCGACCTTTTGTCCGGCGGCATGAGCAATCGCGGCCAGGCTCGTGCAAAGCGTACCCTTGCCGTTTGTGCCCGCGACATGAATTGTGGGAACGGTATCCTGAGGATTTCCGAGTTCGCCAAGAATCTTTTGAGGTACGGTCAAAGGAGAGAGGTTCGAGCCATCCCAGGGAGGTAGCTGCATGAGTGCAGAAATACCAGGCAGCTCGTCTTTGGCAGCACGTTCAGAAGACATGGGACAAAAAGGAATGGGGCCTATGAAACACCGAGAGTTTCCATAACCAGGTCGTGGATGAGCGGTCGGAAGTGCGCGATTTGTTTATTCTCTACCGAGGGATGAATCCTGTTAGACAACAAAATGATATCGATTTCTCGATCGGGATCTATCCAAACGGAACAGCCGGTGTAGCTCAGGTGCCCAACCGAGTTCGCACCAAAGTACTGACCAGCACTACTGGCCTCCGGTGAAGGGGTATCCCAGCCCAGCGCCCATGTGCTTTGTGGATCGGTGTCGTCTCGCTTCCAGAATTCTCGGACGACGTCTTTACTCAATAGCTGACTCCGACCGTGATACGCTTCGATAAGCTCCCTACAAATAAGATGGACATCAGAGGCATTTGAAAACAAACCCGAGTGCGCCGCAACACCTCCCATGGCCCAGGCATTATCGTCGTGGACCTCACCCGAAAGCAATCTACCACGCCAAGAGCAATGTGCAGTCGGCGCTATCATCTCGTTGACCGGTTCCAGCCCTCGCCTTCTCAGTGCAGCGTGCTCAATAAACCCGCTGTTCTTCAAACCAAGTGGCTTGACGATATTGCGCGCAAAGAGTTTATCGAGACTCATTCCACCGAGCAGCTCAATAGCATTACCAAGCAGAATAAACCCTACGTCACTGTACTTCGTCACCTTACCAGGCAGATTCTCCAGTTTGGCCCGAAAAATCTCCTGATAGACCATATCGACAGCCGCACGACTGCTCATCACGCCAGAACGAATTCCCTTATCTGCTTTTACGAGGGTCCTGAAGTAGGGATAGGTAGCGGGATACCCTGACGTATGCGTCAGAAGATGACGTATCGTCATCCGCTCCTTACCGTGCGTATTAAACGTCTGAAATATTCGACTCAATCGTCTGTCGACTTCGAGTTGTCCTCGGTCGACCAGGCCCATGGCAAGAAAGGTTGTGACCAGCACCTTGGTCAGGGAGGCGACATCAAAGACGGTATCCTCCTGCATCCGACTTTTTTCGGGAACGACAGAACGACAGCCGAAGGCACGGTGGTAAATAGTCTCGCCTCCAAGGCCCACCGAGAGAACGGCGCCGGGAAATGCGGCGTCACCGAGTGCAGCACCGCGTCCTGAAGAAGCAGATGACTCCGTCCCGGTACTCGAGGCCTGAGAGAACGAAAGAGAGGCATTCCTCATCGCCTCATCCACCCGTGACCAATTAGCAGCTACAATCTTATCCGCCAGAGACATCTAACCCAAAGTTCCTTGTACTATTTATATTCTTTTACCGACTCGTTCACGCCTCAGCCACCGGGCTATCAGCTAATGAAAACAAGGCGTTATCCACAGAAGCCCGTACACCCAGGGGCAGGGCCTGATTCTCGCCCCAATGGCCAAAGGGCATCTCCCTGAGCACCGGATACCGACTTCCCTGAAGCATACTACACGTTGCCGTATCAATCACCTCTTCTACGCTCGGACCATTGTCGGACTCACAACGGCTGAAGCGACCAAACACGAGCGCAGCGAGATCATCCAGCTTTCCCGCCAGATAAAGCTGGAGCAGGGAACGATGGACCTGAAAAGGACGGGCACCGACCTCTTCCAGCACCAGCACGGCTCCCTCAGTGTCAACTTCCCATTTCGTTCCGAGCAAAGAAGCGAGCATCGTAAGATTGCTTACTATCAGTCGCCCACTGCCTTTTCCCTCGCGAACCACATGCCCGTCTCCCTCATAGCGAGTTTCAGGCTTGCTGAGTAGACGAATCAGCGAGTCCGCACTCTCTCTGGCGTCTTCCTTTTCATGATAGTCGGCAAAGGAAGTCCCGAGGCCGGGTCCATGAACGGAGAACACACCTGCCTGCTCTGACCAGGGCAAAAGCAATGCACAGGCATCGGACATACCGACTATGATGGTATTTGATGAGCGAATCAGATCAAAATCGAGATGCGGAAGCATCTCCATGGTGCCGTAGCCTCCACGAGCGGTAATGATAACCGAGACAGACTCATCAGCTACCAGCTGATGAAGAGCCTCAACGCGATCCTCTACGCTGCCGTTGGAAAACTGATGATCGTAGCGGGCGTAAAATGCAGAGGGATCGATGGGGCAACTGAGCCTATAGCCCATTTGTCGCAAAACCTTCGCACCTGCGTCGAAACGCTCCTTGCTCAGAGGAGATCCCGTACCGAGAACGCCAATAGTGTCGCCGGCTTTCAAAGGTCGTATTTTCTTAGGAACAGCAACCGTCATCAAATAGCCTCACAATTCCCCGTTACCATTGCGCTAGCCGCCTCAGGTCTGATTTTTCAGACCATGCCATCGCTCACCGAAATCGGCTATCGTCGCCTCGTCAAGTGCGACTCCGACCGCTTCCATATAACATCTCTCCGCCTGCGAAGGCTCAGAAAGATGGTGGAGTATCTCGGCTTTTCTCATCAGCAACTCATCCGGGCGATGGAGGTCGTCGAGATCGAGGGCGCGCTCAACAAGAAACCGAGCCTCGTTAAACTTACCCAAATCCATTAGCAAACGAGAGTAGTTAAACAATGCCTGCTCGTGCTCCGATTCCTCCTCCAGGGACTCCTCGTACAGGCTGGCCGCTTTATCGTTATCGGACTTCTCGGCGTAGCAATCCGCCATCTCGCTCAGTACGTCTGCCGTACGTGAAATTTCGGCGGCATACGCAAGCGCAGTCAGGGCCTCTTCAAAACGCTCTGCATCCCGGTACTCGAGACCTGCCTGATAGTGGATTGAGTAGACATCCTCGGGTGAATAACAATCGAAATTCCGCTTCAGATAGCAATCCTCACAGAGATACAGCTCCTCTCCGGACTGCAAATCGGCCAGCACGCCGATCTCTTCATACACCGGCACCTCGACAATGGCGCCATCAGCGCCCATCCAGGATTCAAATCCGGCAACAGGGATATGTCTGTCACAAACCGCACAAACGAAATCCTGATCCATCCCTTCGACTTCCTCACTCATTACTACCTGATCCTATGTACACACTATTAGAAGAATTGAACCCCGTGAAACGCTATTGTATTGTTGTTGCATCGACCTGAGTCCTGCGGACGACTTGCTCTTGCCGGCCATATCAGCCAGTCAGAATTAGCCGGTCAGAATTAGCCGGTCAGAATTAGCCCGTCCGGCTCAGCCATGCAGAGTTAACCAGCAGGGGGCAAGTCGCAAAGAATAAGGCCTGGAAACGTAAAAAGCCAGCCGCAATCCCTCATCGACACTGCGGTTTTAAGTATCTCAACAAACCCCTGGAGGCAGCATGGACTCATCGGCTCTGGAACGCCTGCGCAACGCACACTGGAAATTCGATCACATAGGGCATGCGGTTGAGTCTATCGATGCCGCAGTTCATACCTACCAGACACTCTTTGGCTTTAGACTCCTCGAAACTGAAACAATTCAGGCTGAGAAAGTACAGGCCGCCTTCCTCGAACTGGAGAACTGCGCGCTGGAACTGATTGCCCCGCTCTCAGGAAACACAACCCTGAGGCGTTTCCTCGATAAAAAGGGGGAAGGCCTACACCACATCTGCTTCGAAGTTGCGGATATCGAAGCAGAGTTGAAGCGCCTGGATGAGCTAGGCGTTCGCCTGATAGATAAAAAGCCGAGGCCGGGTTCAAGGGATACCCTTGTCGCATTCATTCACCCGAAAGAGGTAAACTCAGTGCTTGTTGAACTCTGCTCCCCTCAATCCCGCGTTTCCGAGTAAATCGCCGACGTACTGCCCCATTCTTCGCTGTCGCCACCTCCTCAGACAGCCCGCTTATCTTCCTGAGTATTTCACAGACAAAATATTACAAATTGAGGGTCAAGCATTGATACAGGCGAGATTTTGGGGCATTAATTCACAACTCTTCACGCTTTTGCCGGTCGGCCTCGAGTCGAAACTCGATTTTGAACGGGGGCTTAATTCCCCACTAAAGATGCACTTTTATAGTGATAGTTCTTTTGGTAGGTTCAGCTGGAACTTTAGTACACGTCTGATGGCTCATGACGCAGCATCCGACAGTAGTTATATTTTTTTGGTACGTCACAAATGAAAATCTTAATCGTAGAGCCCGACGCTAATCGTCAGAGACAGCTTAGAACGATTCTCTCGAGCATCGGACATAAGTCTGCCGAGATCGAGTCGAGTCCGGACGCAAAGAGCGCTGTCAGTCTCCTGAGAAAGAAAAAATTTGACCTTGCGTTTATACTGCTTCGCGACGGTAGCTTCGACGGCCTGGAAATGCTCAAAAACATACGCAGTGGTGGCTCTTCTCGCTCGCTTCCCGTGGTTATCTACAGCTCCGATGTTACCAAGGAAAACGTTCTCGATGCTCACGAAACCGGGTCCAATGCCTTCCTCGCATATCCGTTTTCCGTGAGTGATGTCGAAAACGTAATCACGAAAGCAACGAAGATTAAGGCGCCATCATAAAACTCCTGAGGCAGCATATTTCTTGACCAAGATCCCTTGAGCGACCGCTGATATGTATTAGCATCTCCGAAAAAACCAGTTCGGAAACGAGACGGGATAAAAAATATTTTTTTCTTAGAAAAACGACCTTGATCGTCCGGGCCTGTATTCTCTTAACTAAGAAACAGTACCCACCTCAGAGATTGAGAAACACAG
>JAUIMJ010000203.1 GCA_030433295.1 bacterium
CCGTCGCTGATTCATCATGGGACTGCTTCGATAGTTCCTGTAGTTATGAGCCTGAGTATTACACGGCCGATAGCTACGAATCCGATTACCGCTATAGCGAATACTCAATCGAAACTGAGGAATATGCGGCTGATTACTCGGCGTATGAACCTTCAGACGAGCTGGCCGAGCCCTACGTAGCATCCGAGGCTGAATCCTCGTCTGCCTATGGTTCAAGTCAGGCTGCCACTTACGTCGAGGAGTCGGCAGATGCCTATGGAGCCGAATATACAGAAGCTCCCGATGCTTACATTCCGGTAATCGAATCACTTGAGGACCTGGAGCTCTACACCACCTGCATGAATATCGAGACCGACGCCCTGGTCCTGCATCAGCAGTGCGTAGACGTACAGATGCAGTGCGATGAGCTCATGTGGGATGCCGCAGTTGATGAAAGTAATTCAGAACTCGGCGAAGTGCTGAACAATGCTACCGAGGAAGCACTCCGTCAATGCCTGAGTGAGCAAACGAACCTGATGCTCGAAATGCGTGAGGTATGGGATCGCTACTTTCAGGCTGGCTGTGCCTACGAGAATCAAGGCGATATACTGGGAGTAAACCTGTACGACCCGTGCACCATTAACCCTCCTGACTTCGAGTTGGGGTCAGACTAAAGTTAGATGGTCCCCGAAACTCTTCACATACATACCACACGCAGGAACTGTGTCGTCAGGGGACCATCATTCTCTTCATCACGTAGAGAATGTAGCTAATCGCTTACTTCAGGAGTTTAATGAGCCTCGCGTCACCTCGCTTGACAGCGATCTCCAGCACAGTTCGGCCGAGTTTGTCCGTGATTGTTTTGTCCGCGCCAACTGATATCAGCAGGACGGCCTCCTCTGTTCTCTTTCTTCGTACGGCGTACATAAGAGGGGAGTATCCGTTGCTATCCTGCGTATTGATGTCTGCTCCGGACTCGATAAGTGCTTTGACTACCGACAGATTCTGATTTTCAATTGCATGGTAGATTGGCGAACGCAGATTAGTCTCCGATTTTTTGTTCACATCAGCCCCGGCTGCGACCAGTTTCCGAACGATAGGATCACCATCACTGGAGAAACGGCCGGCGAAATGAAGCGGAGTGATACCGTTGCGCTTAACTGCGTTTGGATCCGTCTTAGTCTGGTCGAGCAACATAGATATGATGTTCGCATTATCGACTCTCACCGCAAGATGAAGGAGAGACCAGTTTTGCTCCTGTATCTGCATTCCGGTATCAGCGCCGTACTCTATCAGGAGCTTAACAAATGGTTCATTTGACAAACGAATAGCCAGGGCAAGTGGCGGCTCATTCTCTACGTTCAAAAGATTGGGATCAGCCCCCTGGGTGAGCAGCAATTTTGCTATCTCAATTTTATTCTGTCGTAACGCCTGAAACAAAGGCGTCTCCCCTCTCCCATCGGCGACATTGACATCAACCCCCGCTTTAATCAGTCGAACAATCTCCTCCGGCTTTTCCTGATTCACAGCAGCATGAAGTTCGCTCTGAGGGTGGGGCTCTTTCTTCTGGTCAGGGACAGACTGCGGCAATGCGAGACTTTTTGCCCCAGGCGATTTCGAGAACGATGTTTTTGCATCGAAGGAAGTCTTCACCACTGGGCGATCAACAGAAACTGCTACTACGGACTTTGAGGAGAAACCGCCTCGTACCCAGTATCCGGTTGCGGCCCCTAGTAATACGAAAAGACCCGCGAACGCCAAAATCAACGTCCTCTTCTTAAAATCCGCAAGTGTAGCAACCTCAGGAATACTCGCGACAATGCCTGCGATAGCGTTTGCAGAGCTATCATCCGAAGCACTTGAGACAATGCCTGGAACAACCTTAACCCGCGTCTCCGATAGGACCCCCGGCGGAATATGCTGCTCTATGCAGTGCGAAATCTCCAGCGCTGAGTCAAATCGCTCTTCCTTCTTCTTTTTCGTCGCCTTCTGGACAATCTCATCATACCACGCGGGAACATTCTGAGCGCTCTCAGACAAGTGCGGAATGTCCTGCTCCAGATGCTGCTCAGCAAGACGTAAGAAGTTGTCCTCAGTAAAAGGCTTCTCTCCGCTGACCAGTTCATACGCGATGATACCAAGCGCGTAGATATCAGAGCGATAATCGACCTTTTCCCCGTTAACCTGCTCCGGCGACATATAATACGGCGTCCCCACCGCGCCACCGGTCCGTGTGAGACCGTGCTCCTGCCATACTGAACGCGCAATACCAAAGTCGACCAGCTTTACCGCACCAAGGTCCGAAATTATGATATTGTCCGGCTTCAGGTCCCGATGCACGACGCCGTTTTGATGGGCATAGCCAATTGCCTGAGCGATTTCGAAAATAATCTTGGCTGCCGTTGAGACTTTTAATCCCGGACGCCCCTGCGTCGCCAGAAACTCCTTAAGGCTTACGCCGTTAACAAATTCCATTGAAATGAAGAATTGTCCGCCCTCGGTACGGCCCAGGTCGTGTATGCGCACTATACTGGGATGTGAGAGACCCTGTGCGATAACTACTTCGTTTCTAAATCGCGAGGATGAGACTTCGTCGTGAACCAGATGCGGGTAGAGAAATTTGAGGGCAGTAACTCTGTCGTCCAGCTGCTTGTCGATAACCTGAATAACCCAACCCATAGCGCCGGATCCGATAAACCTGGTTACCTCATAGCGGTCGGCGATAAGCGTGCCGACATCAAAAATATTTTTGTCTACCGTTGGACCGATCATTGACTGATAACCTTACGTGCTCAAGGCGCCGGGAGTGCTGCTGATGCCGCATCGAGGGCGCTATCTTTCCGTTCTCCACCCCCGTAAAATCTGGAGAGAACATTGCGGGGGAGCCGCGCGTCTCCCACTCTTTCTAGATCGGAAATTACTGGGAAATTCTTGAGTTAGCCCTCAATGCGAAGCGCCGCGTCTACAATTCGGTAGCTCTCGGCAAGAAAACCACGCAAAGAAGGGAAACATAAGGGAGGGAAACATATGGAAGGTCTCTCCATGATAACTACTGTAATTACTTCCACCACGGCATTCTCAAAACCACTGAGAACCTTTGCGGGAAATAATCCAAATTGAACAATAGCAACACGACAGAACAGAGTCCTGGCGGGTTGCGTGACAATTACCGGATCCGTCTAATCGACGGTGGCCAAAAAAGGCCGGTGCCAGACGTGCCGGCACTGGAGTGTAACCGCAACCCCCGCACACAGTAGTGAGGAAGCACGATCGCGAAAAGCAAACTCATCCATAAAGTCCGCTCCCGCACAATCCAGAGCCCTGAAAACCGTTTCGGTCTCAAGACTCTCAGTCATCCAGACTGGAAGATAGTACACCCGCTCACTCGATCCCTGAAAATCCTCCCATCCTGTTGCCATCACACTCAGTCCGTGACCCGGGTCCTCATCCGGGTCGTATGACAGGCCAAGCGGCATAGCTACTCCGATTTCCTTCTCGAAGTGCCGTCGCAATTCTAGAGCGGCATGGCCGTCCTCATTCTCTAGAATACCAATTCCCAAAACCTCCAGCCACGCATCGCGTGGAAGAGGTCGGTAGCGATACCAGGTAGCGCTACCGGGGAACACCTCACTCTCCGGTGCCCCGAACGACTCACTCTCTGTTGCCAGATTGTGAATCGTCCAGGGCTGTCGCTCGCAAAGCGACTCCCACGCCTCCAGAGAGAGGTCGAAGGTGAAGGAGATCGCGCGAAGAACCGAGAAAAATTCGAAAGAAGTCAACATAGTAAAATACCTTGTAGGTAAGCGTAGTGAAAGTCATTACAATAGTTCGCGGATTACCGTGCATGCACAGCAAACCCGGAAACGTCGCCTCTACCCGGAAGGGTTTAGAAAGAAAAGGTCCTGACCTCAGCCAGGAGCAGATAAGAATTCATTGGCGTTATGCTTCCGCCATGGAATGTGTAACAAAAAAATTCGCTTTTTTACGGAGCAAGATCGACGGGCCCTGAGACCTCAACTCCCCGCTTAATCTTTCCCACCTATACATACCCAATGACTTGATTTAGAGTTAACGCGATGTCGCGGCACCCTGCGCACCGAGCTGTTTAGGTACTCCTCTGCCGCTGAACATCCTGCTGAAATGTGTTCTGGTCACTTTTACTATGTCCGTGGAAAACAAATCTGGAGTGCTTGCGGCAACGCTCATCGGCGTGGGTGCCATCGTTGGTGGCGGAATCTTCGTGCTCGGCGGCGTCGCAATTCGGGAAGCCGGATCCTTCGCCGCAGTCGCTTTTCTTTTAAACGGCATTATTGTCGCCTTTACTGTCTACAGCACCGCCCATATCTCGCGGCTCTTTCCCGAATCAGGGGGGGCCTATGTGTACGCAAAGCGCATTCTCTCGGTTCGGGCGGCTTTCGTCGTGGGATGGATGTTGTGGTTTGCGCATGTGGTCGCAGCTCTGCTCTATGCGCTCGGATTCTCTGCATACCTCTCCGTTTTTCTGGCGGACATATTCTCAGCGTCTGATGTGGTCACTCAGGCCTTCTTCAAACTCGGCGCGGCATTCACTGCGGTCGTACTGTATACCGCACTTTCGTACTATCGTATGCGGGGCGAGAGCGTTTTCCTGAATTCTGCTAAAGTAATTCTTTTCCTCGCACTGATTATTGCCGGATTGCTGCGCAGCATTACCAGGCACTCTGTAGATGCGATAGACTTCAATACGCTCAGCATTCCGGGTGGGATGAGCGGACTTTTTGCCGCTATGGGCTTCACTTTTATTGCACTACAGGGTTTCGAACTGATCGCAGCCTCTTCGGGTACGATTGAAAGCCCCGAGAAAACGGTTGGGCGGGCAATGTACTACGCCATCGGCATCGCCCTTTGCCTGTACATACCCCTTATCCTGATCGTAGTTACCTGGGGCGTTCCCGCTGGTGAGACTGCCCATGAGTGGTGCGGAAGAAACACGGACACCTGTATCGCCGATGCCTTTAAAACCATCCTTGGCTCCTACGGGTATCTTCTGGTCGTCGTGATTGCGATGGTTGGCATGCTCACCGCTCTGCAGGCAAATATTATAGCTGCTGCCAGAACCACCTATGTAATGGCTCTGGACCGCGCCCTGCCCGCAAAGCTTGCGTATATCGGACAACGCTTTAAGACCCCGGAGACCGCACTGGTTCTGAATGCCGCCTTGCTCTTTCTCCTCCTGGAAGCAGTTAGCGATACGGCTACGGCCGGCTCGGCCGCAAGCCTCGCCTTCCTGGTATGCTTCGCACTCATGCATGTGCTTTGTTTCCTCGCTCTTCGCAGAAAGGGTAAAGACCTGAAAAAACGCCAGCGCAGCATTGGGCTTATAGTTGCACTATTGGGCGGCACGCTCTGCTTCTCTCTTGCTGCCTTTCAGCTTTCGGTAGACCCGCTCGGGGCGAAGCTGCTTCTCGGTTGGGTCGTTGTCGGGGCCTTTATCTACTATCAGTTTCTCTCAAAGCGAGCTGAGATTTTTGATGCCTTTTCTCAGGCCAACACGCCGGAGCTCTACAGCTATCGCCTGATTTCCCAGATTGTGCTGCTGCCGATCGTCAATCCCGTAGGAATAAACAGTCGCGTAAAAATGGCTTCTGTTCTTGCACCACCCGGAGTTGGCAGAATTCTATTACTCTCTGTTGCCTCCTCTTCGGACGGAAAGGGTATAGAGGAGAAAGTCGCCGGAGCGAGTTCTGTGATTGCGACCGCAGTGCAGCGCACTCTGAGCACGGGACACACCCAGGTTGAAGGCATTGTTTCTGTCGCAAGCGACCCCTGGCAGGGAATGCAGGAAGTAGCGGATCGCTACGATGCAAAAACTATTCTTCTAGGATTTAGCGCAGAGGAAGCAGGACGCAGTAAAAGTAAGATCGAAAGTCTACTGAGAGACTCACACTCTAATGTTGCAATAATGCACACCCCGGCGGACTGGGATTTTAGTGTGGTTGAACGAGTAGTCGTACCTATTGGCGGAAAGGGAGATCACGACCGATTCAGAGCCCAGGCTCTTGGAGGCCTGCTAGCCGCCGGTGTAAAAGAGGTTCTGTTTCTCCGGATACTTTCAGAAAACGTGAGTGAAAGCTCACTGCGACGCGTGCGCGCTGCGCTTGAAGCACGTGTCGCTGACGAAGCAAAGGGACTGGGCTCAGCGCACGTGGAGCAGACATCCGATGTCGTCAGCGCGATTGCCAGACACACCGATGCGAATTCATTGATGATTCTTGGCCTTTCGGGCAGCGGGCCCGAGCGTGTATCCCTTGGCCCCCTGGTGCTTAACGTCCTTGAAAAAAGCCAGGGAGCAACGCTCATCATCCGCAAAGGACATTAGGCGTGAGGCCCACTTCCGTATGCACTCGACGCCCGGCAAAATAAAGCCTTAAACAAGGCAAAACACGTATGGGCCGGAAGCACATCAAACAACACAGCAGAAAATTGCTCGTGTATAGCAGCGTCCCTTGCGTAAAATTGATCGCGAGATGAAAGTGTGAGCGATCCATTTAGCAATTTTTGCCTCATTAATTTGTTTTAAATTCCTTAAAGGCAATAGTCCAATACTTCCCGCTCGCTGTTTATGTTTTCCACAAGGCAGGATTTAAGAGCGCTTTTTGCGTGAAATTTTCTTTCGCAATGCAGAAAATTTTTTTGCTCTTTTTTTTTCGGATTCATTGATCTCGATCCGGGACTGGGCTAAATCGTTTTGTAGAGCGGGAGAGATAACGCTGCTCGCAAGTGCTCAAGTGAGAGCCGTCGCTTAAGCGAATCACCCGAAAGGGTTTTGCTCTTCTTCGGAAAAGCAATCGTCAGTTTTCAAAAGTTTCGGCTGGAGAAGACGATGGATTCAAAGGGTTGCACGCTATTTATAGTATGAACTCAGAAGCGAATTTTTCGAATCCCTGCACACGGCGTGCCGAGTGTATATTTGGAAACGGCTTCGGAACTTTCGAGTTCCGAGAGTTGGCGCCACGGATTCCGCAACTTTCTTCGTGAGGTTGTAGGGTCGGTAAATGTCGAAGGCATTTTAACGGCGCAAGCTGATACGCAACGAGGCTGGAAGGCCGATGTCGCAAGACTAAGTTCGTATCGGCCCTGCAGGGGATTTCGGTCCTCTGGAGGAATCGTCCTCAGAGGTGTTTGCCCGATGAGGAGGGTAATTAGTAAGAAGGGGTCAAACCCGACTGAACCCTACCCAGCTCTCAGTTGAGATTTGATACTTGCTTTGGTTCTTCGGAAACTTAGTGAGCAGCAGCTTTGTCGCAGGTGACTGCGGTTGTCAGTAAGCGCGTGGCCAGGCAACTGGTTAAACGGGGCAGTAAAGACGGCAAATCCGGGAGACCGGCAGGTTTGCTGACCCAAACAAAAGTGGCTGCTGAGAATGGATTTCGCTTAGGCTTCGTTAAGAGCAATCTTCTCGGGGTCAAAGGTGGTTAAGAAGAGTCCGTCACAAGAGTCTGTCTTAATCCCATGTGCGCGGTGGTGCTTTTAAGCACCCCGCGTTTTTTTTTGTGCCGCTGCTACCTTAGAAAAGTACATGAGAAAAGCAGCGACGCATTCCCTCTACTTCTTCTTTCACTTCTTTTTCTGTACTTCTACTACTGCCGTATTACGGTGGTTTTTGCCGTGCAATAGCCAGATTTCTACTGTTTTTAAGTATTAGATATTTGCACTGGCAGAAATTTGCACTGCAGAAATTTGCACTGCAGGAGCAGGGCCTCACCCCGAAGAGTGAAGCCAGGCCCTTTTTCTCAGAATCTATCCCAGACGCGCGATTACGTAAGTGTTTGATTACTCTGAGTCCGTCACAATTTGGACACTAACCGAAGGGGGTAATTCCGGCAATACGTTTTTTGAGTCAGGACGTATTATTTGTGAATTTATGGGTCATTTACCCCCTGTTCCCTTACCCCCTGTTACTGAGTGCGTTCGAAATCAGGCATGAGATTACCTGATTTGGCGAAAGCCACATTGCGCTCGCCGCCCTGCTCTTACCGTGATTCCGAGGAACGGCTGCTGACGGTGTAGGTAAATGCACCCTCCCGCTCGAAGAGCAGGGACTTAAATCGAA
>JAUIMJ010000204.1 GCA_030433295.1 bacterium
AAACATCCCGCTCATCAGTGCCGCGATGGACACGGTGACGGAGTCCCGACTCGCTATCGCAATGGCGCAGGAAGGCGGCATGGGGATAATCCACAAGAATTTGCCACCAGAGGATCAGGCAACTGAAGTCCAGCGGGTAAAGAAGTCCGAAAGCGGAATGATCATGGATCCTCTGACGGTCCGACCGGAGCAGCGCATTGCTGATGCTCTGGAGATAATGCAGGGATTTAAAATCTCCGGACTGCCCGTAACGCTTGAAGACGGAAGTCTCGTCGGTATCGTCACCAACAGAGACCTGCGTTTCGAGACCAATTTTTCGCGCTCCATAAGTGAGGTTATGACCAGGGAAGGGCTCGTTACCGCGCCTCCGGGGACCAGTCTTGAGGAGGCGAAGGTGCTTCTGCATAAGCACAGAATCGAAAAACTGCTCGTGGTTGATGCCGATCGTAAACTTAGTGGTCTGATTACTATTAAAGATATTGAGAAAATGCAGCGCTATCCTAACGCCTGTAAAGATAAGCACGGGCGCCTGCGCGTAGGTGCAGCTCTGGGTGTCGGAAAGGATTTTGAGCAGCGTTTGGAATTGCTGGCAAACGCCAGTGTGGATGTAGTGACCGTAGACAGCGCTCACGGTCATTCTAAGGGCGTGCTCAACTGCGTGAAGGAAATTAAACGATTGTATCCCGATCTTTCGATAGTAGCCGGAAATATCGCTACCGCAGAAGGAGCCAAAGCGCTGGTTGATGCGGGTGCCGACGCGGTGAAAGTCGGTATGGGGCCGGGGTCGATTTGTACGACCCGCATTATATCGGGCGTTGGTGTCCCACAGATTTCGGCCGTGATGGAAGTGGCGGAAGCCCTGGAGGGTAGTGATGCGAAGATTATTGCGGACGGCGGAATCAAGTTTTCCGGCGATATCGTCAAGGCACTTGCCGCGGGAGCTGATGCGGTGATGATTGGGTCGCTGTTTGCGGGAACCGAAGAGTCCCCCGGGCAGACCGTTCTTTATCAGGGGCGAAGCTATAAGCTGTATCGCGGAATGGGCTCTGTGGGAGCGATGAAAAGCGGATCAAAGGATCGCTATTTCCAGGGCCATCAGGACGAGAATAGCAAGCTGGTTCCTGAGGGGATTGAAGGAAGAGTTCCCTACAAGGGTTCATTGTCCTCCTCCATTTATCAGTTGGTCGGTGGAATTCGTTCCGGTATGGGGTACTGTGGCGTATCCAGTATCAGAGAATTACAGGAGCTGACAGAGTTTGTGAGAATTACTCCGGCGGGACATGGTGAGAGCCATGTTCATGATGTGTATATAACGGAAGAAGCGCCAAACTATAGTGTGAAATAGTTCCTGGGTGTTACGTACAGCAAGTAAAGGATAACGATGAAGAGTCAAGTTCTCATCCTTGATTATGGTTCCCAATATACGCAGCTCATAGCTCGGACAGTCCGTGAGCTGGGAGTATATTGTGAGATTGCGCCCGGGACGATTACCCTTGAGCGGGTACGGGAATACGACCCGAAGGCGATCATTCTCTCCGGTGGCCCCGCGTCGGTGGGGGCAGAGGGTGCTCCGAAGATTCATGAGGAAATTCTCGATATCGGCGTTCCGATCCTTGGAATTTGTTACGGCATGCAGCTCCTGGCTGTGCACTTTGGCGGTCAGGTCGGCGGTTGGGGAAAGAATGCGGACTCCGACGAAGTGGCTGAGTCTACGGGCGATGGTATACGGGAATTTGGCGCCGCGGAGGTGAGCATTCAAAGCGCTGACGGGCTTTTTAGTCGGCTTGGGGATGAGAAGAAGTTGGACGTGTGGATGAGTCATGGTGACAAGGTTACGGCCCTGCCGGACGGATTTGTCACCTGTGCAAGCTCGGCGGGTTCGCCGATTGCAGCCTTTGCTGACACGAAGCGACGAATGTACGGGGTTCAGTTTCACCCGGAAGTACATCATACGCCCAAAGGTAAGAAGTTGTTTGAGAGCTTTCTCTTCGATGGAGCAGATATCGCGAAGGACTGGGACCCGGCGTGCTTTGTTACCGAAACGGTGCAGGGGATACAGGACAAAGTTCCTACGGGTAACGTCGTTTGTGGGCTGAGTGGGGGAGTAGACTCAACGGTCGCTGCCGTGCTTGTGAACAAAGCGATTGGCAAGCGCCTGCATTGTATTTTTGTTGATAATGGTCTCCTGCGTCTCAACGAGGCAGAGGAGGTCATGGAGATGATGAGCACACTTGGCTTGCAGGTGACCATGGTTGATGCAGCCGATCGCTTTCTTAGCGAACTGGCGGGGGTCGTTGATCCCGAGCAGAAACGTAAAATTATCGGTCGTGTGTTCATCGAAGTTTTCGAGGAAGAGGCGCACAGGATAGAGGACGTGCAGTATTTGGTACAGGGTACCCTCTATCCCGATGTTATTGAGAGTGTCTCAGTCGTCGGTAGTTCTGTGACTATTAAGAGTCATCACAATGTCGGTGGGCTCATCGATGATATGAAACTTGGCCTTATTGAGCCTCTGCGTGAGCTGTTTAAGGATGAGGTCAGAGCGATCGGACGGCAAATGGGTATCCCGGACCCTTGTATCGATCGACAACCTTTTCCCGGCCCTGGTCTGGCGGTGCGATGCATCGGTGAATTGGTTAAACCCCGTCTGGATAAACTTCGAGTCGCTGATAAGATCGTCAGAGAAGAGGTAAAAGCGGCGGGTCTCGAAAAGGAGATCTGGCAGTCGTTTGCTGTGCTGCTACCCGTATTCAGCGTGGGTGTCATGGGCGATGGTCGCACGTTTGAAGAGTGTATCGGTATTCGGGCCGTAACTTCGCGAGACGGAATGACCGCTGACTGGGTGTATTTCCCTGAGGACGTTTTGCGAAGAATGTCCAATCGCATCGTTAATGAGACTGCCGGAGTTAACCGCGTGGTTCTTGATGTTTCCAGTAAACCACCGTCCACTATCGAGTGGGAGTAGCAGTTTCCAGGACGATGAAAGACGATTCGTCGTCGCGGCTTTTTGTAATGGGATACGATACGAGACATGAAGGGGCACTTACCATCAGCATTCTCGGGGAGGAGCTTGAGGTTGTGGTGCGAGAGATTCCCTTTCGGGAGGGTGTGGAACTGGAGTGTGAATACGAGGGTGAAACCTTTCGTATGTCCGACCGTGGCCTGGGTCTCGATGAAGCCTTGCGCCTGCTGACAATTGACGTAGAGCGCTTCGCGAAGACGTTTCGAAGCAATTAAAAAGCCTCCTCAGCCGAGGAGGCTCGTGGAAACGACAGCTCTAGTCGTGACGATCTGCGCCGTTTGTGATGTCCCAGGTTATCTGTGTTCCGTCAGTTTTGTAGGCAACGACATGTACGTCAGAGCCGTATCCGGAACCTGGCTGGTCAAAGCGGTAGTGAGGCCGCGCACCGTTATGCTCATCTCCGGAGAACCTTCCTTCCTCGAGGAGGGTATCAGCACTCGCCGGAAGCTCTGAATGAATTTCCACCCGATCGAGCATCCCGCGTAAGTCTGTTGGAAGCAGGACTACGAGATTCCCATCACCCTCTGATACCGGTTTCCAAAGGAATCCCTGAGGTCCGTCGAGTTCCTGAGCGCCCTCGATACTAGACCCGTCGCCGGAATGACCGGCTCCGGCAGCGCCGCTGGAAGCTACCGTTGTGGTTATTGCTGCATCAAGAGCGCGAGACGCGGCTGGTGCTTCACCTGAGTCATAGGCATCCACCATGGTTCTCATGGAAAGAAGTGCGGCTTCCATACTGGCAACGGCCACAGTGGAGTCTTCAGCAGAGCCGTCGGAGTCGTATAGTGCGTCGAGATTATCATCGAGCTGTGCTGCCGCAAAGGCTTCACCATTTATTCGCTCGGCTGACTCAAGATCGATTTTTCCCGCTTCAACAGTGGCTTTCAGTGCTTCGACGGCAGCTTCCTCTACGGATACGTAGCCGTTGGACTGGCGGAGTGTAGTCATGAATTGTGCCTTCTGCTCCGCGTAGTAGGCTGCGGCCTCAGGGTTTTCGACTTCGAGCCTTTGTTGTATCAAACCGGCAAATAATTCCTCTTCGTTTACCTGGGTAACACCGCTGCCGCCCAGGGCTCCACGCATAAATTCTGCAAAACTATCGGCGGTATCGTTGGTCGCCTCGGTGGAGTCCGCATTCTCAGCTGTGGCTTTTTCCTGAGTGCTTACAGCCTGTTGGGTCTTATCCAGTGTGTCTATACTTGAAGAAACTTCCATGAGATGGCCCTCGCTTAATTCGATGTGGTCTTTGTCCTGTGTATTTTTAGTCCGCTTGTTCTGGTTAATTAATGCAACAGGCATACCACCTTGGATTCCGAGCATTTTTCATGAAGGCGCAGCGAAAAATGCTTTTGAGCACGGACGTACGTCCGTGCGGGAGAAAAGAAGCTAGAGCAGCCGCAGGATAAAATCGTCAACATTTATCCGAAGGCTGCTCTAGAGCATTTTTCATGAAGGCGTAGCGAAAAATGCTTATGAGTGCGGACGTACAACCGTGCGGGAGAAATGACTTGTCAGGATGGAGAGGGTGACTTCTTATTGCCGGTATAGCGCTCAAGCAGTTTCCTGCCTTCTTTCCTTGCGTAATATGCGGCCTGTCTGTAGAGCTCCTTGCTCAGTGCACCGTATTCATACGCTACGCTTCGGATGTACTCACCATGCTGCCACCATCGCTCAAAGCCGGGTTGTGGGGCTGCAATGACCCGGTGTCTGATGTCGGAGATCCGCCGCCAGATTAAGTCTACTCTTCTGCTGTGACTTGCTGTGGTGACGAGGATAACGTTCTCCCACTCCTCGTCTATGGCGAAGTTTGCGATACTGCGCAGTTCGCCATTCGTATCGTAGCCCGAGCTGGTGTCGACCTCGACGATGTCACTCGTCGGAATGCCGAGAAACACCAGAGCATCCTGATATATGTCGCTGCTAAACGGCCAGGGCAGGTCATGGGGAATAGCATCCCATGCATGGCTTGAACGAAAACCACTGCCTAACACAATGCGAGGTGCATATCCCGATTCATAGAGTTGTACGGCTCGGACCACTCGTTCGGGGCCGCCTCCAAGGAGGATTACTATGGCATCCGCCTTTTCGATACGCGCATCCTCACGCACTACCAGGGCTGAGGAGATAGCGGGAAGGGAATGCTCAGGGAATACTGCCAGGATCGCAATCAGGAGGCTGAGGAGTGTTATTTTTCTCATCGCGTTTAGACCTTGCTTCCTTCCTCGGACAGGGCTTCTATCAGGGTTTGTGCATAGGAGGAGCAGAGAAGCGATACGGCCTTGCTCTGTTTTAGTTTTGAAAAACCGGGGCTCCAGGAGTGTTCAAACACGTCTGAGACGGCAAAGCCGGCTACAAGGGGCACATTTCTCAGCATGCAGAGATGCTGCACGGCGGTATACTCCATGTCCACCGCACACACCCCCTGAGAACGCAGTCGCTCAATTACTTCCTCCGACTCCATCATCGGCGCATCAGTGCTACATATCATACCGCAGGTGGATTCGAACGAAGAATTATCTTCAGGGTGTGACTCCAGGAAGCTGGTACTCAGTGAACGGAAGTGTTCTTCCATACGTATCTGCAGTTCTCCGGGTGGGGAGTCTGAGCTTGGCGGAGCACCGTAGAGGGTAGAGGTTCCTTCCTGGGATAGCAGTTTCCTCGGGAAAATTACCTGACCGTGTGCAATCGGATTGTCTTTGCTGCTGATACCTCCGATCGCGCCCAGTAGCGCAAAGGTACTTGTTCCGGAGTGGATGAAAGCCTCACACGCCAGTGTAACTGCGGGCGCGCCGATGATTGGTCCCAAGACACCAATGTCGCCGCTGGTGGTCCACTCAAATGCATCACAAATCGAGGGAGCCTGCCTGAACACAAGCCTCTCGTCATGCTCCGTAAACGCGCGGCATAGCGCGCGCTTAAAAAGACGCGTCGGCGTGATGCAGAGTATCTTCGGCGCATTGGATATTTGCGGGGGCCGTATCAATTCTCTCTTCCTGATGTTGTGGCAAGCCCTATGTTGCCCAATTCCCGACGTGTAATTGCAGGGATCTATATGAGGCCTCAGCTGTACTCGTGTACAGCCCTGTGCTGCTAGATTTGCATTGCTGGAGTTGAAAGCAAAGGGGGATTTGTAAAGGGGAAGAATTAAAATAGCCGAGCAAGGTCATCAGGTATCTCTCTCGGGCTCTGCTTGGTTGCCGGAAAGGTTACCGTAAAGGTACTTCCTTTCTCATACACGCTGCTTAGCGTGACTGAGCCTCCAAGACGCTCGACGATTTTCTTCACGCAGGCCAGACCAATCCCGCTTCCTTCCACATCGGCTCCGTGGGCACGACGATAGGGGCGGAATATCTCCTCGAGTTTATTTTCCGGGACTCCCTGTCCATTGTCCGTGACATCTATGGCAACGGTGCTGGTATTTATTCGCCGGGAAGCGATTTCAATTTTTGGCGTCCTGTCTGGATGTGCGTATTTTAGAGCGTTGCCCAGCAGATTCGAGAACACCTGGTAAATACGAATCGGGTCACCGAGTACCTTTGGCAAAGGGGCTTTGACGTGCACGCTGGCGTCCACAGCGCGAATAAGCTCGCCGAGGTCGGCCTGTACTTCAGAGAGCGTCGTATTCAGATTGACTTCGGTTTCATCAAGGGGCTTCGTATTAATTGAAGAGTATTCAATCACACTGGCGACGAGACGCTCAAGACGATTTGCTCCATCGATAATGTATTCCACGAGTTGATGGTCGTCGCCAAGGACCTCGCTGTAGTCCTCCTTAAGAGCGTTTGCCATGCCTTTTATGGTGAAAATCGGGGCCTTGAGATCGTGAGAAACCATATACGCAAAGTCACTCAAATCCCTGTTTTGCTCCTCGATCTGTTCCTGATAGGTGAGCGTCTCAGTAACATCAATGGTTACGCTCATAAGGGATTCAACTTCACCGCTCTTGTCACAGACGGGAATGATTCTGGTTTCAAGCCAGAGCACCAGACCGGAGCGATGGTGGATGCGGTAGCGGACCAGCGTATCCTCGCCGAGAAGACTGACCTGCCGGGCTCGTTGATAACGCTCGGCATCCTCGGGTAGAACGATAGCAGCCATTCGCTCTCCCGGTTCGGCGTTTAAGTCAGCAAGCTCCTCTTCTGAGTA
Source organism: bacterium (assembly GCA_030433295.1). Lineage (GTDB taxonomy): Bacteria > Bdellovibrionota_C > UBA2361 > SZUA-149 > SZUA-149 > JAUIMJ01. The sequence continues at coordinate 7,169 of JAUIMJ010000204.1, forward strand.
TCCCGTGAGCACCTGGGTATACGGCGAGAAAAGTGAGATGCTTCCATCGATTTCGCGAATGATGACCGAGGCTGCAATATTTGTGGTTACCAGTTCATAACGCTCGCTTAGCTCCCGATATCGCTGGGGAAGGGCGCCCAGTTTCTCCTCCATTGACTGAACAACGTCAAGGGTTGAGTTGAAGATTTTATCTACCGCCCTGACTCCGGTCTTCAGCTCGAAGGAGGGATCTTCTACTGCTTCAATGATTTGATTCTGGGTGATCCCCGCAGAGTTCTTTCTGATTCCGTAACTAATCAGACGTGTCGCCAAAAGGAAGCCCGCCAGTGTGAAGAACATTGCTCCCAGGATCGTGGCCAAAAAAGGTATAGCGATTCGCTCAGAAAGAAATGCTGCCAGAAGTAGGGCGGGAATCCACCAGGAACCGAGTTGTTCTGCCCAATTGAACACTGCCACGATTCGACGGTGCGGGGGGGCGGACTCTGTGCTTGCTTCCTCAGCTTCAAGCGCGGCAATAGCTTCTTCCTCAGTCGGAAGATCTTCATATCCGCTTTTGTTGTCGCTTCTATCCATGGTTCTCTTCAAGCGAAGTCTTTTATTCCATTTGGTAGATTGCAAACTCTTGCTGAAAGGTTTGTTTCAATTTATCCATAAACCCCTGGGCAAAATCTTTTTCCGCGCCTATCTGTTCGCAGGCCTCAGGAAGTTGTTCTCGTGCCCGTTCCTGAAAACCTCGAAAGGTTCCCGTAAGACCCAGGCCTCATGCATGTGAGAAGGTGTCTCCGGTTTTCACCAGCATGGCATGGCTGGTATTTTTGCCCTTACTTTCAGGTTTGCTCGCCCAGCCGTGGTGATGAAACTGAATTGCTCTAATTACACACGCCGGAAAACTCCATTGC
>JAUIMJ010000205.1 GCA_030433295.1 bacterium
GACAAAGCGCACGTCGTATCCGTGTTAGAGAAGGTAAAAACTCTGAAAGAGCGTGGTGTGAGCATCGGGGAACTTGTCATTCTCAGCGCGCGCTGGGACCCCGGGGCAGGCGGCTCCGCCCCCTCGCTTCGACGAGCCCCTCAGGTTCAGCAGCGTCTGGCTGAAAACGTCAGCCAGATATTAAAATCCTTTGCTCTCGATGCGACAGAAATCCGCGACGGCCGGGCTTTGATCGAGAAGTACGAGGTCGAGTTCTCACCGACGTGGATTGTACAACATCGGGGGAAGCAGCATGTGTACGAAGGACTGCGAAATCCCCAGCGCCTTTTTACCAGTGAGGGGGTGTATCGTGCTGAGTAAGATTTGTTCATGCTCCCGAATCGCTCCACGGATAGTATGCGTGGCGTTTGCGGTGTGCCTTATTGCCCCTTGTGCCGTGCTTGCTCAGAGTCTTTTTGATACTAAAGCGACCATCGTAAAAAAAACAAGGCGACATACGAGCCACAGATTTCGCCCCAGTATCACGCTTGGGGAAATGAGCAGAGCTGCCGGCGCTCAGGTCCCGAAGGGCATTTCTGAGGATACAGAAATAGCCGTCTCCGCACATGTGTTTCGGGGCACTGAGTCAGCGGCTTTTTCTGAATACGATGGTCTTCCGGATTGTGAAGAGAAACAAATTCGTATGGAGGAAGTCTTTTCCGGAGACCGGGCCTTGAAGGGTATTAACCTCATTGCGTATCGCTTTGATAGTGCTGAGCAAAAGGGGCATGGAGCCAGACACTCGATGGCGTTTCCGTATATCCCCGGAGATCTCTCAAATCCCTATCGGGAGCGCGGAAACAACACGCAGGAGTTTCTTCGATTACTCGGATTTCGCTGCCTGCCAACCGCGGTTGAGCATGTAGAGGAGAAAAGAAGGACGTTTCTTCGCTATCGAGAAGGAGCCCTGGCATGGGAGGCGAAAAAAGAAGATACTAATCCTTAGAGCAGGGAAACGAGTCCGTGTGGGGAAGGAGAAACTAGAGCAGTTTACTGCTCTAGAGAAAGGGATTGTTGAAAAGGCCGCCACCCGTGTTTGCCGGTTCAAAGAGGTTGCCCGTTCCGCCTCCGCCGTTCAGAGGACAGCTTCCACCGCTACAGCCGCCACCCGGAAGTGATCCGGTGGCGGGGGGATTACCGCTTCCTCCCTGTGCTGCCGATCCGCCGTTTGCGGAGCAAGTATTACCTGTGCACTGTCCCCCTGAGGAATTGTTACCCTGCTGGTTGCCGCCACAGCTGCTGCCACTGCATGAGCTGCTTCCGCCCGCAGCGGAGCCAGAGCCGGAGCCTGAACAGGAAGAGCCCGAACACGATGAGGACGAGGCGGAACCGCTTTGTTTTGGGTTTCGCTGAAGCAGGCGAGCGATGATATCCGGCAGGGGTTTGCCGGGAGCGATGTTACCCGTGCCCCGACTCATGCAGGACTGCGTTCCGCAGCCGCTTCCAACCCCGGAGTTCTGAGCTTGAGAACCGCCTCCGCCTGAGCCACTACCTCCAGAGCCGCCCCCACAAGATGTCCCGGAACAGGTGGCCGGCGCTGCACCTGAGCTGTTGCCAGAGCCGCCCGTAGCATTTCCAGCACTGCCAGCAGGAGCACTCCCGGCGCCGCCCTGATCGAAGAGTCCACCACCCGTCAGTGGGCAGACACCCCCGGGGCAATCTGCAAGCGCAAGCGCAGGCAGGCTAAGCAGCGCCAAAAGTGAGAGAAACAGGGTTCCCGGTGAGAGCTGACTAGATGTCCTTATCATCGATTCCTTTGTATTTCTTCTGTTGTCCGTAACCCGGCTCAAGGCAGGTAGGTCTCGTTTCTCCGGCCCAGGCACTTGGTAGTTCTCCCTCTTTGTAGGTACAGAGAGTGTTCTCAAGCCGACCATATATTCTGTCGCCATCGCCTCGCCCCGAGCCAAACTTATCCTGCGGTTTGTTCATGGCGATTGCTCCGGTGGTAAGGCCGTCCATCTTGCAGGTGCAGCTTACACGCTTATTCCAATACATGAAGGCCGAGTCGGAATTATCGTCTTTTACGTATCCCATATGGTCATGAGGAAGATTTTCTTTTACCCAGTCATCCTCTGTTTGATGCAGCATGCTGGGGAGCTTTTGAGTACGATGACATTCCGCTGTTTTACCGGAACCCAGCAAGGGGTAGATCATCTGCACCTTGTCGACTTCTCGGCTCTTATCGTCACCGTTTATTGTGTAGGTATTGGCCCGGGCCTTCTCATTACCGGGCATCTTCTTGGCCATCTCTTTCATGCCAACAATCTCAAAGCCTCGACGAGCTGCCATTGCTCTGGCACTCAGTTCCGGCACTTCGAATCCGGCAAAGGTCATAGTCAGGGGGTACAGTTCATTGCCGCGCTTGAATACGACTTCCTTCAATTCATCGTTATTATCAGCTTCTATATCCGCGATGTCCTCGAGAGGTTGAAAGGGGTCGGACCACTGCCCGACCCTGTAGGCTGCCTTCCCCTTGCTCTGATAAAAAGCAGGGTTTTCTTTGGCCCTTTCTTCAAAGTCACCGCGCCGCTCGAGGAGTGCGCGCATAAGCTTTTTTACTCGCTGATCGTCCACGGTGAACCAGAAGGAGTCGTTGGTGGTAAGGGCGTCGAAAACGCTGTACTCGGTCCAGACATGCAGGTGCTGTTTTTCTTCCGGAGGCGGGGCAAGCGCGTCAAAAATGGATTTCGACTCTAGTTCCCATCCTCTGGAGGACTGGGGTCTGTCTTTTGCCGTTTCCACCGCAATGTGCGAGCGATAGAGGTGCGTTGAGAGATGTTCGTTGTAATCCCAGGTGGTGCCCTGCCATTGATACTGACCTTTATAGGGGTCCTCTCTGCTGGGTTCTTTCATTTCAGAGAGAGACATCGTCCAGGTATCTTCAAGCTCCTTCTTTACCTTCTTCTCCGGGTCGTCCTGCTTCTTGTCCAGTAGTTGCTTTCTAAGAAACTTAGAGCCGTCATTTGAGACATCGGTGGGGTCAAGACGCATGCGGGCGTAGTTGTTGACGGCTGCCTGATGCTCCGGGAACCAGTATTGAATTACCTCCCAGCGCTCATCGTCCCAGTTCAGGACGTTATCCAGACAGCAGTGCGCAAAACACTCGGCGGCGAGGTCGGCTTCAGCAGCTATAGGGGGGACGCGGCAATTGTACTGCACAGCAACAAGTTGTGGTTCAAAACAGCTCCACGTCTGGGTCAGGTTATTCTGACGATCCCAGGCATTCTTACTGTCTTTTTTGTAGTCTTCGACGCTGTTTGGGTTTGCGCCCTTGTCCTTGTCAGCTTTTATCCAGGGATGCTCTTCAGGTCCTTTGACCGAGCCACGACCCTGGAAGGAATACTGCTTACCGTTTCTCCAGTTCTCAAGCTCCTTGTCGGCGAGGTTTCTAAAACTCTCTTCTTTGTCCGGAAGCTGATTGAGAATGGTTTTGGCGTGGGTCTTCACCCGCTCCTCCACATCACCGAGGGGGTTTTCCTGGGCAATAGCATTCCCGGGACTTGCCAGAAGCAGGCCGAAGGAGAGGATGCTGCAGCATAAACAGATTGCGGCGTTCAGACTTTTTTGCATGTAAAAACCTTTATTCGATGCGTGTTCAGGCTGTGCAAGGAATCCCAACTGCAGGGGGCCGTGTTCCCGGTGCCCGTGTCCTGGAAGCGCAAGGGCATAGGGAGCCAGCGGATGAGCAAGCCGTTAGAATAATTATGCGAATTCTCGTGGCATACGTCTCTTTTGTTATTGTGGATGTTCGATATGTTCGCAGCGTAAGGCGATGTTTAAATGGAGGACGTTGTTCGAGTCGGGCGGGAACTTTTGTCTTTAGTAAGTATTTCAGTCATCTAGCGTTCTCAGCCAGAGGGAACCAGCACCCCGTCGATGTGGGATTTGCGACACCTTTGGCGTTCGGCAGGGCTCGCAGGTACAGTTCTTCACCCCGGCGATAATGTTGTCGACCGGGAGGCATTGCGATAGAGTTCTCAGCAGGCAGTATCATTCAACCCGTTTCTGAGAGAGATTATTTCTGATGAAGAAATTTCCTATACGCATAGATAAACTTGCTGAGAGCGACGTTTGTAAGAACCTCGAGCAGGCACTTGAGGAAGGAACCTGGTCTGAGGTGCTCACACCGAGCGGCGCGAAGATCGGAGTGGGAATGAAGCCCACCCCTACGCCAACTCCTACGCCTACCCCCTCGATGGTTGACCTCTCAAGAGAGGGAGAAGTTCCTGAAGAAGAGGAGGAAGAAGACGACAGCTCCTGGTTCTAGCGCGTCGTTAACATCTCTCCGAATCAAACTCTGGCTCAAACTCTGGTGATGCATGGTGACTCCTCAATTGGAGTGTAAGCCGCAGACTGAAGTAGTGTCCCCGGATGCAGTTGCCGGGCGCTCCGTGAGAGGTGCGGCAATGGCGGTAGTCGTGCATCGGGCGCTGAGCAGCGGTGATTCTACCGCGGGAGATCTGGGTCTGCCATCTGAGGCTGTTGATGCTTTCCTGCAGGCCTGGGAATTCCTCAGGCAGCGTACTCCTGAGATACAGGGAGAAGTGTGGCAAGACCCGAGATGTTATCTCTGGTCGCGTACCGCCTTTGAGTTGCTTGCTCAGCTTCGCAGGAAAGAAAACAAGTTGAGCGAGCGTGAGGCGCTGCAAAACCAGCTGCGCGACGCGCTACGTACATTTTCCGAACTTGCTGTCTCTGCTGCCCTTCGTAGTGAAACTTCTTTTAGTTGCTTGCCGATTTCTCGTGAGGCAGGTCTCTGGTCGCCACTCGGCTCAGACCGTATTTTTGACCTTAATACATCTGGCGAGATTCTTGGTGTAGAGCAGGGAGTTCTTAGACACTCTGCCGAGCATTTGAGTGAGGAGCGAAAGATACCGCGAGTGCTTTGCGGGAGCCACAGCTTTCAGTTGCATCCCGGAATCGCAGCCGATCTCGCTCCGCTTGGAATATACTTTGGAGCTGCCCCGGAAGAGCAGAGGTTTCTGCTGGACTATCAGTCAGAAGTCGCTGAGCACCTTGCTGAAGCACTTGCGGTTGTCGAAAGGAGTGCACCTGAGCAATATGCCAGAGTCTGTGAGTCAATCGGATACATTCTTTTGAAGCCAGCGGATCACGGGGGCTTTGCAAACTTGTCCCACTCGGACCTACCGGGCTTTATGTATATCTCAAATCAGGCCTGCGTGTATGATTTGGCCGATACGATCGTGCATGAATATCGACATCATGAGCTATTCGCTATTGAGGAGGAAGACCGGGTCTTCAATGATAATGGGATTGATCCCTATAATGAGGCGAAGTTCTATTCACCGCTTCGAGATGATCCTCGTCCGATGCATGGCTTGTTCCATGCATACTTCGTGATGCTGCCAGTTCTCAGATTATGGAAAAACCTGAGTGAACGTGATGCCGGACATGAGAGCGATCCCCGCAAGCGTGCCTACTATTACGCCTTACAGCTTAAAATTCTCGCGTCGCAGATTCTATCTGTAGGAAAGACGACCTTTGGTATGTCTCTTTTTTCTTCATGCGAAGAAGAGCGAGCAGTCCTGGAGCGAGAACTGAGCTTTTCAGATACCGTCCTGCTTCAGGCCTGCGCGAAAGAGATTATCGAGCATATCGAGGGGCATGCGCCGGGTGACCTTCGTGAGGTTCTTCGAGCAGAATTAAACGGGATCCTGTAGAGAGCTGTCGCGCTATCCTCTCGTCGAAGCAAACGCAACGCGAGTGCTCAATTCGCTGTCTTTCTTCGAAAAAAGAGGGAGAGGGAGTGTTTTGCTGACTTCTTCTTAAACTGCCAGAGTAAACGCTTTAGTTCTTCCTCAAAGTGATTCAAAAAAAGTGCCTGCGCTTCTTTGCGCTTTTCATCACCCGGTGCTTCAAAGGTGGCGATTTGAGGATTGGTATTGATTTCAAAAATCTGGGGTCCTCCTTCGGATACACCATAGTCAATCCTGCCATAGGAAATGCAGGACTTTCTGGCTACTTCGGAAAGAAATTCTTCATGCGGATTTGTTCGCAGGAATTGGAGTTCCTCTTCGAGCTGTTCTTCTTCGAAAGAGTCCCCGGCTTTTACTGACCAATGTCGTGAAAAGAAAAGGTGACGAGGAATGATGCGGTCCCCGACAATGAAACAGGAGTATTTTCGGAAACAGCCGCGTGCATCCTTTGTGTCTACATACTCGGTAATGATTGCATCCTCACGGCTGCGTCCTGCCATATTCCATCGCGCAATTGCCGCTTCCAGCTCGACCTTGTTGTGTAGTAGGGGGCTCTGAGCACCCTGATGATCGTTTTCATACCGAAGAAACACCGGAAACCTGACCGGCAGGTAATTGTCGTTGAGTCGGTAGACATTGAAGCGGTTCATCCGGGTGCTATGCAATGCACGAAGCAGCTCAAAGCGTCGCATGACATGGGTAGGGTGATTCAGCAGAATGACGGGAACCTGAGCGTGCTCAAGTGCTCGCCAGCGTTTCGCAGCCAATTCTGCCTGGCGGGGATACAGACGCTCAGCATCAGAAAAAATGTAGACGCCAGCTTTGGGTTGGAAGGAATGAAACAAATCGTCATAGCTGTGGACCGCAAACATATCACCGAGGTCAGCTCCCCAGGAGTCGAGGTAGTTGGAGATGGTATTGGTGAACTTTCGGTGTGCGAAGTAGTGGATCTTTGCTGATGAGCTGCTCATGAAAATCTCGAAGGTGATACTTAATACAACGTCTTAGCTCTTGCCTCGAATCATAGTATGAGTTTGAGTTCATGCCAAATTGCTCACGATCGTACAGGCTCTGATAAAGGCGCTATTGGTCTGGAAGTAAACCTTCCAAGGCATTGTTTGTCGCTCTCAGCCCGTGGTCTCAGGTTATCAGCCACATCAAGCCAAGTCTCAGCGTAGAACACCGTGGGTGTAGGGTGAGAGAAACTCTCACCCTAACATTCGCGAAGCCCGGGTTACGGGCGACGCAACAGGAAGCGGGCGTCGTTCTACTCGGCGTCGTCAGTTTCCTGATCGCCGACCTTTGCCTGCTCGTCTTCCGTCGTTTCTTGTTCGACTTCTTGTTCTTCAGCACCTTTTTGTGCTTCGAATTTGTTCTCAAAGGCCAGGCACGCTTCACATTCCTCACCATTGTTGTAGTGGGCAGCCGGGTCCGTTGCGAAGTGATACCATTGCTGGTGAACCACGCTCAGATTTCGACCGATGATGCTCATGTCGTTGCTCTGATACGCTTCGACAAATCTGAGATTTGTGAAGGCTCCGCCGATCAGAAAGAAAAGGATCAGGACACGGGCTTCGCGAGCGGTAAAGAACTCGGCAAAGCGATTTTCCGTCCGAGCCAGTCGGTGGTACACCAACAGAGCTGAAATACCGAAGATCAGATCGGAAATGATCAATGTCGTGTAGAAGCCTTTACCGGCGAAGAAGGCATCCTCTCCCCAGAAGTGGGCGACGAGCGGAATCGGATACATCAGCGCCATAATGAGGAGAAAGGGAAGCACGAGGAAGATGATGATCCGCAGGGGGATCAGAATCAGTCCGAGAATGTCGAGAAGGAACGTCTTTGCGATTTTCATCGAAACTACCTTTTGCAAAACAGGGGGGTAACCGGATAGAGAGTTTCTCTACCTTACATAAAGGGGGGGAAAGACCGAGGGAGCTACTGTAGGAAAACGCTGTCGCCGGTGCAAGTTGCAGACGAGTCTTGTGAGGGCTTCAAACATCCTGGTGGTTCACCCACATGCAGTCTCATAGGGAGCCGGGAAGCTGTTGCAGATGTTTGGCGCAGCCCTGGGTGATGCCGGGCTAAGTCCCTGAACTTTTGATGAAATCAACAATTTTTCGGGAGGAAGTTCCGCCTCCGGCGTCCCGGGCGCCCTGCTTGAGAATTCTCTAGTAATTTGCTAGTTTAACGCGATCTTTGAAAATGTATTCAATAACAACAGCCAGCGGGTTCGAGTTGGCGCTGTGCCTTGTGCATGGCTCAAACTCGATCCCGTGGCATACACAGAAAGGTTTTCTTCTCTG
>JAUIMJ010000206.1 GCA_030433295.1 bacterium
ACCGGGGGTTGTTTTCAGAATCGCATTCTGCTTGATTTGATGGAACAGGCATTTTGTCACCGAAACCAAGAGCTTGGACTCCTCGGGTGGATTCCGGTCAATGACGGCGGACTTGCTGCCGGTCAATTGGCCGTTGCCTCTGCCCTACGCTCGGAACTCGCTGCGCAGCGAGATCTTTCTCGCTCAGCCCCTTGAGTCGGACGTAGGTGGTACCATCCCAGCGTTGACCGATGAACTTCGCTTCTGGGTGCGGTTTCTTGGTTTCGTCGCCGAGGCTCTTGGGATCGATTTTCTCAGCACCCTCGGGGATGCCGGAAATCACCCAGTTCTCGCCGTCGAGTTTGTATTCCCGAACCACGTCGACTCGGGCATACACGGTTCCGCGGAAGTCCTTGCCGTACTCCGGCCAGAAGCCTTTTTTGCCGACCGGTGTCTGGCGGCAAAAGACGTCGTCGCCTTTCTTGAAGTATTCGGCAATGGACAGGCCGCCGTAAGCGGTATCAGCAGCGCCGATAACGCTCATGGACAACAAACAGAGAAACGTCAGAACGCTTCGCATACGCAATCTCCTTTTTGGAGTAAGAGTGGAGGAGCGGGCCAAAAGCTGGCCTTCTCCCAGGGAAAGTTTCACGTCGTGGTTGAGCAAAAAACGGTTCGCTCGATGCCATAACGACAGGGGGTCGCTAGGGGATCGAGCGTAGAACGTTCTACTCCTCTTCCCATGGGCTGGTGTCTAAAGATCGCAGGAACATGCCAAAAGCAGGCCTCAAGTGCTCTCATATTCTATAAAAATAGTCAACTTTTACAGCCTTTTATTCACGTTCCCCCCGGGGACCTGAGTATATGCCGCGGACATAGCGTTTATTCCTGGCTTCGCCCGGCCTGCTGTGGAAGGATCTCTACATCTTTTTTACTCATTTCCTGCCTGTGGCTCCCGGGGAAACGGGTGCATATGGGGGATCTGAGGGTACTAATTTCGAGAACCGATGTCGCTTGCTCGCTTACAAACGCAAAGTCCAATGCAGAGTCGATTGCACAGGGTAGCCTGGATCATTGTTCTGTCGCTGTGTACTGCCTCGTGCTTCTCCCTGTGCCTTTCTCAGCGCGATGCTCGGGCCGAGGAGCCGGAGGCGGCTGAAGGCGCTTCAGATTCTGAGGTCGAGGAGAAGCCCTGGCGAGATAGCCTTCTTTTTCAGGATTTGCGGGAGCGATACGAGCGGCCTGAGCACAGTATCGAAGAAAAGAAAAAGGGAAAGCGGCGGAAACGTCGGATGAAAAAAAAGGACAAGAGACGTCTTGCGAAGGTTGTGGAGATGCAAAGGCGTCGCGGATGGCAGTGGTGGAGAGAGCACAAGCCGGGGCTTGAGGTGGATCCGCGAGGAACGCCGGAACTGATAGTCTGCTCGGTGAACCTCAACAACTATTCGACGGCAAAGCAGGTGAAGAAGGCAACTCGTGGGAAAGAGGGTAAGAAGTCCCGACTGCGAAAGAAGGAGCGCTCCGTAGTTGACGCCATCAAAACTTCCGGTTGCGAAGTCATCGCACTCCAGGGGGTTGTCGGGGCCGGAATTGAGGGAGCTCTGGAGGGCCTTGAGCGCTTACAGGAGCAGTTGTCTGAAGGCAGTCAGGAGAAATGGAAATACTACCTTGGCGATAGTAACCACAAAAAAGGATTCAATGCCTTCCTGGTCCAGGGTGAACAGATAGAGGTCGTCACCGTTCGTCATTTAGAGAATCTTGCGCTGGCTCAGTTTGAGCAGTTTACCGAAGATGAGGTTTTTCGCGGCCCGATAGAGTTGGAGCTAAAGGTAAAAAGTGAGGAGCATCGCCAGGCACGGACGGTGTATCTTTTGAATTTTCACTTTCGTAAAAACCTTAAAACAAAGTCCCTGGAACCCGAGCAGGGCAGAATGCAAATGGCCGAATCGCTCAGACGTCATGTGCGTTCCAGACAGACCACCTTCACCGGTGCAAATCCTCCGATTTACGTAGTGCTTGGCGATCGAGAAGGTGGTAAAGCCGCGCCGGCGACACAGATACTGGAGGGTAGAATTGGTCTCAAAGATTTCCACTCCAAGGGGGCGTGTCGCCTGCTCGATGAGGAGGCTATGCTCGCAGAGGATGAGGGAGAAGAGGAGTCGGAAGAAGAGGAGGAGCCGAAGAAAAGACGCAGAAGGCAGCCCGTGAAGGAACTCTTTGCTCGCTGTGAAGATGGTGTTTCCGGTCCCAAGCTGCTTATTGGTCTGATTGGAGAGAATTTTATTCCGCCGGTCCCGAGAAAACAGAGAGAAGTGGACGGGGAGATGCTGACGTTTTACAGCAGGAAGGCTGAGAGGGAACGACGGGAGAAAGTGCGGGCGCAAAGAGAGCGGCGTTCGGAAATCTACGTAGTCCCTTTTGATCTCCGCTACGTGTATCGGAGTTACTATCACCGGCCAATGTTTGCCTCCGGTGTAGAAGAGATTGAGAGGGGAAGTGAAAATAGTCCCCTGGTGTGGGCGAGGATCAACTGGTAGCTGTTTCCGAAAACGCTCGGATCTCGTAGAATTATTTGCCAGAGGTATCAGAAGCCCGGGCGCTCGCGCTACCCTGAGGTAAGCGCCATTGTATATACCTAGCGAGAGCTAGTTTATTCGGAGTAAATTAATGCAGAAAGAACAATTCGACTTCTTGAAAAAGATGCTGGAAACGCCTTCGCCTTCGGGATTTGAGCAGAAGATCCAGAAAGTAGTTAAGAAGCGAATTAGCAAGTACGCCGACACGGTCAACGTCGATGTGCACGGAAACCTCATCGCCGCCTTTAATCCGGAAGGGAAGATTCGTGTAATGCTCGCCGGTCACTGCGATCAGATTGGAATGATGGTCACCCACATCGACGAGAAGGGGTTCATCTATGTGGATCAAATCGGGGGGCTGGACCCCAGTGTCTTGCCCGGCTCGAATGTTGAAATCCATACCGGCGCGGGTGTGGTGCCGGGGGTTCTCGGACATCCGCCGGTGCATCTGGTAAACCCCAATGACCGCGGTCGAAAAACCGAACTGTCAAAGCTCTGGGTTGATATCGGCGCAAAGGACGGTAAAGAAGCCAAAAAACAGGTCACTGTGGGTGATCCCATCACCTATAAACTCGGGGTTACGCGACTCGGAAAAAACGTTATTGCCTCGCCTGCCTGTGATGACAAAGTCGGTGTCTACGTCGTAATGGAGGCCTTGCGTATCGTCGCTTCAAAGGTCAAGGGCAAGGATAAGAAGAAGTTTCCGGTCGCCCTGCATGCGGTGAGCACGGTGCAGGAGGAGGTCGGACTGCGCGGGGCTCGTACCGCCTGTTACGGTATTGATCCACTGGTGGGAATTGCCGTGGATGTTACTCACGCTTCGGACAACCCGGGTGCGCAGGCAAAGAGAGTCGGAACGATGAGGCTCGGTGACGGACCCGGGGTGTGTCGCGGGGCGAACATCAACCCTGTGCTTGAAGATTTGATTACGCGTACTGGAAAGAAGAAGCGGATTCCGTTTCAGCCACAGCCGTCGCCGCGGGCAACCGGGACAGATGCCAACGCCATGCAGATTACCAGGTCAGGGGTCGCGGCTTCGCTGATTAGTATTCCAAATCGTTATATGCACACGCAGGTTGAGCTGGTGGATCTTAGAGACCTCGATAATGCCGCCAAGCTCATCGCAGAGTCGGTGATGGCGATTACGGCTCGCATGGATTTTATTCCAAACTAGAGCCTCGTTGAGGGAGGAGGGTATTCCGGGGGTAAAATATGCTACTTTTCCGCGTAGATGCCCCTCCTTTGGCTTTGTTTCTGTAGCGGTTTGGCGTAAGTTACGACATGCCGACGCGGACCGTGGCGGTACCTCTGCCTTATTGTAGCTTACCTTTTGCTAGCTGATACCTCGAACTGGGAAGGATTACATGGATTTAGATGCCTCGGAAATTGTGGGCGATGACCGAATCAAAGAGGAATGTGCGGTTATAGGAGTCATTGGGGACTCCGAGGCGGCAAACTACTGTTATCTCGGTTTGTTCGCGATGCAGCACCGCGGTCAGGAGGGAGCGGGGATAGTTTCAACTGACGGCAGTGCGATGTATGCCCACAGGGATATGGGGCTTGTCGCCGATGTCTTTGATGAGGCTGCAATTGCGCGCCTGCCCGGGTATTGCGCCGTGGGCCATACGCGTTACGCCACCTTTGGAACAAAGGACTGGCAGAATCTTCAGCCGCTTGTCGCTAACTTCGCCGACAACTCCTTTGCGATTGCGCACAATGGGAATCTGATTAACGCCAATGAAATTCGTCATCAGCTCGAGGCCGATGGAGCAATATTCTCTGCCACAACGGATACCGAGGTCGTTCTGCATCTGGTTGCGCGAGCCGTAAAGCAGAAAACTATTGCTGAGAAAGTGGCCGCCGGACTGAAAGATGTGCGCGGAGCCTATTCACTGGTCGTCACCACCTATAACCGGATGATTGCCATCCGTGACCCCGCCGGTGTTCGTCCGCTTTCGCTCGGAAAACTGGGTAATGGGTACATTGTTGCTTCGGAGACCTGTGCCTTTGATCTCGTTGGTGCGACGTTTATTCGTGAGATAGAGCCAGGCGAGATTCTTGAAATCACCAAAGATGGTGAGATGAACAGTACTTTTCTTCCAAAGCTTGAGAATACGGCGTTTTGTGTTTTTGAGTATATTTACTTCGCCCGTCCTGATTCCCAGCTCGAAGGAAAAAACGTCTACAGCGTGAGAAAAGCGCTTGGGGCAGAGCTGGCCAAGGAGCATCCGGCGGATGCGGATCTGGTGATACCGGTGCCGGACTCAGGGGTGCCTTCCTCGATCGGCTATGCGCAGGAGGCCGGACTGCCGATGGAGTTCGGACTTATCCGCAACCATTACGTAGGGCGAACGTTTATCGAACCAAAGCAATCGATCCGAGATTTTGGTGTGCGCGTAAAGCTGAACGCGAATCCCGGGGTCTTCGAAGGCAAGCGGGTGGTCGTCGTCGATGATTCGATCGTTCGCGGAACCACCTGCAGAAAGCTCGTTAAAATGCTGCGGGGTGCAGGTGCAAAGGAGATTCACTTTAGAATCAGCTCTCCGCCAACCGTAGGTTCCTGCCACTATGGAATTGATACCCCATCCAAGGATGAGCTTGTTGCCTCGAAGTACCAGTTGGATGAGATTCTTGAGTATATTGGCGCTGATTCTCTTGGCTATTTGAGTATTGAAGGAGTGTATCGAGCGGTAGGTGAAGAGCGAAAAAGCTATTGCGATGCCTGCTTTAGTTCTGAGTACCGGCTCGGTCTGCCTCAACAGTGCGAGCGGCCAGCCCACGTTCGTTCGAATCGGCCAAAGAGCAAAGCGAAGTAAGTAAAACTACGTTGTCAGTCGAGGACCGGCGCGGCTACTATGGCAGCAAGCCCACAGTGGCGGGGAGAAAACCCAGCAAAAACCTAGTAAAAGCAATTTTATTAGGGGCGCTTGAAACTTGAATCGGCTTTGATCCATAGTTACGCAGGTTGCTATGGCCCAGAGCTTGGAAATACATGAAATTGCGGAGAGAATACGGTGGCAAGTGACGTGAGTAATCCAGAAGATCCCTGCGGGGATTTCGGTCCCGATCAGAAGTGGGCCGTGGTGTGGCTGGTGTTGGTTCTGATTCTTGGGACCTTCGGTGTGTATAAGGCTTCGCGTCTCGACGAATGGATGTATACCCATAACGCGCAGTTTCTCGACTACGATAAGTACGAAGAGAACAGAAAATCGGCCAGCAGCATTCCTATGGGCGAAGTCGATCCGCGTGCAAAGGGCGGTCTGGACGTGGCGCGCGACAGAGTGGCGGCAGCTCAGTAACACTAATCTCTCTCAGACCCGGAAGTATCCCTTTATGGCAAAAGCCAATCTCACGCGGGATGAGGCTTTTGCCCTCCTCTCCAAATACACCAGCGGTGATAGCCTGATTAAGCACGCTCTTTCTGTGGAAGCTGCGATGCGCTGGTATGCGCGCTCATACGCGGAGGACGAGGAGCTGTGGGGAATTTGCGGTCTGCTTCACGATTTTGACTATGAGCAGTATCCGGATGCTTCCGAAGATGGCCATCCCTATGTCGGCTGTCGCATTCTGAAAGAACTCGACTATCCTCAGGAAGTGATCGACGCGATCATGGGGCATGCCACGTATTCCGGGGTGCCTCGTGAAACTAAAATGGCGCAGGCGCTGTTTGCCTGCGACGAGCTGTGTGGACTTATCACTGCAGCGGTTCTCGTCCGTCCCGATCGTTCCATACATTCACTCAAGCTGAAGTCTGTTAAAAAGAAAATGAAGGACAAGGCTTTTGCGCGAGGGGTGAACCGGGATGACATTCGCCTCGGCGTTGAGGAGCTCGGGCTTGAGATGGATGATCATATCAACAATGTTATCGAGGCTATGCAGGGCAGCGCGGTTTCTTTAGGCCTGGACGGCGTACCAAGTTAAGGGAGAGAGCAGTGAATCAGCTACCAAAACACTATCGGTTGACCTATTCCCAGGAGGCGATTGCAGAGCGCATTGCGGAACTGGGTAAGGAAGTTGGTGTCTGGGCGGAGCAGGTGCATAGAGAGAGTGGTCAGCAGCTTTTGGCGATTTGTATTCTACGTGGTGCTGCCTTTTTCTTTTGCGATCTGCTTCGGGCAATTCCCGAAACCGTGGAGTTGACCTATTGCCGGGCATCGAGCTACTCCTCCGAGGAAAACGTACAACTGAATTCTGGTGTGCAGTTGACCATGGATATGGTTGAACCCGAAGGTCGGGCTATCCTTCTTATCGATGATATTTGTGACACCGGTTCCACTATGGACAGCCTGAGTAAGGTGTTCCTTTCCCGCGGAGCCATCGAAGTCCGCTCGTCTGTGCTGATCTACCGCAAAACTCCGAAGAGTATTTTTACGCCTACCTGGTCGGGGTTTGAGTGTGAGAGTGATGATTGGTTTGTTGGCTTCGGCATGGAGGATAAGAATTATTTTAGTAACCTCCCCGAAGTGTACACCATTGAGCGTGACGCATAGGACGTTGTCCCGGACGTTTGATTTATGAAGGTCCGCCCTCCGCATTGGGTTATCGACAGAATTTCCGTACTACACGAGGTGCTGCTTCGCGTAAGCGTGAGAAAAGGACGGGCCGAGGGAATGTTTTCCCGAGCGCCGCTCACGGCCGGCGAGCAGCTTGCCTATTGCCAGCGGCGGGCATCCTGGCTGCGTCGTCAACTCAGGAAGAACCCGGCTTGGATAAATGGGCATCTTCAGTTTGCCCTGGTGGAGCTAGAGAAGAATCTAGTCTCGGATACGAAGCGACATCCGCGCTCAATCGCATCCATCTCCTTGAGTGCATCGGCGCTGAGGTCTCTGTGCTCAGAACCGCAGTCCGCTCAGCTTTGTGCTCTTGCCTGTTATCTTGAGGGTATGTGTTCCTTTCTCCAGCAGGATTATGAAAAAACGCTGGCTGATTTTGAAATACTTCTCAAAGAGCAGAATGCCCTGCCTGCGGATATGCGCAATCGTCTGCTGGAGTACGCCGCTGCTGCCTGTCTTGCGCTCGGCGCATCCGAGGCAGCAAGAAAGTTCCTCGAGCAGATCCCAGCGGAAATGAGGAATGCTGAAGTGCTGAGCGGCCTCGGGTATCTGGAAGAGTTTGGCAAAGCCGCTGAGTAGCCAATCACTTTAAATGTAAACAAATATACGCAATTTCCTATAAAGACTAGGAGGGGGTTTAGCAAAATTCCCTTAGTTTTTGACGTCTTATAGGAAAAGCCGCTTTTGAGCCCGCCGTTAGATCAAACAAACACTCCCAGGGAGAAGACCGAATCCGGGTCTGAGTCGTTTGGACCTGGCGCGCCCGTGCGCAGTGTGACGGGCCGATCCGGCACTAAGGGTCTCTCTCAATCAGATCTGAGTCGTGTTCTCGATGAGCGAGGCTTTTCTGAGGTGCCCAGTTGCTCCTGTGGTAAGAAGGCCGATGCCATCGCTGCACGAGTCCGCGCGGGATTGTCTCGTGATGCCGCGACCGCTGATGTTGAGG
>JAUIMJ010000207.1 GCA_030433295.1 bacterium
GCGCAGGGTCTTCAGGTCATCCTTCGCTTTTTCGGCGAATTCACGCGTAACATCGAGTGCTACACCCTTCTGGTAGATTTCATACGTGCTCTCCCAAATGGGAACCTTATCGTTCAGGTACTGTATCCTTTTATTAAGAAGGGTAACGACGCTCCTGTCTTTTTCATAGGCCATTTCGCGTGCCCTGGCTCGAGCACGATTCACGGGAGTCGCTTTTGCATCCTTAGGTATTCGAGACGCTCGATACTTGCGATCAGATACAATCAGACTGCGTTTCGCGGCATCCAGTTTCTTTCGGAGTTCAGCTTTCTCTGCGTTAAGGGCCTCCAGCGTAGACTCAAGTTCACTTTTCTTAAAAGCCACATCAGCCCGCAGCAGAAATTCAATCCGCTCAAGACGCTTTAGCTCCTCTTCCCCCATCATGAGTGATGAATCAGCGTTCTGAAGCTCAATTCTATAGAGAGATATATTGGCGGTAGCGAGAGCGATTTCAAGCGATAGCAATTCTATCTCTCGGGTTATTCTTTGCCGCTCCGCCTCTGCAGCACTTTTCTCAAGCTGCTCCCGAAGCTTGCGCTTTTCTTTCTCTCTTTCCTCTTTGAGCTTCTGGCTCTGTGCGATCGACTGTTGCAGAATTGATAGCTCATCTTTGAGTCGCTCGACCCGTACCTCTGCCTGCTCAACTTCATTACCGACTCTTCGCAGAGCAGACAGTGGATAGGGCTTCTCCTCCGGTATCAGCTCAGAGGACAATCCCTTGGATTCAAGCTCTGCCTTTTGTTCTTCCTGTAGGGCGCGACGAGCCAGGGCGTCAAGCATCTGAGCATAACTCAGGTCCAGGTCCTGATAGAGACGAATTTTACGTTCTACCAGCGAGCGAATAGCTTCATCAGCATCGGACCCGGGTTCTCCAACAGACTCAACGAGCTTTCGAGCCGCTGCCAGTTTTTCTTCAATAGCAGCTCGTTTTCTTGTGATCTCATCTTCGTCGGGTATTGCTACCGGAGATTCGGCTTCCTTGCTCCTGGTCTCAAAAGGATTTCCGGGAACCTGAGCAGCAACAATAGATACCTGAATCAAAAGGAGCAGCAGGGGTAGGAGAACTGTCATAAGCGATTTCGAGAGGAAATGTTCCCAAAATCGCGCGTCTGCATTTCTTTGCCGCATTAGGCCGCCCTCTTCTCATACAGCGTAAGCAACGCCTGATAATCTGTTTTACCAATCCCTGTTTCCGGAAATACTTCCAGTGGGATGATAGCGTCCGGGGTCTTTATCTTCCCCAGTCGTTCAAGAAGAAACGCTTGCAGCGTATCGCTCGAAAACGTTTCCTCGGCCGCGATTTGTACGAATAGGATTGGGCGTTTCCCCCATTTTCTATCGTCTATCGGAATAACGGCACAGCGCCGTACCTGGGGATACTGCCTTGCTACGTTCTCAATTTCTCCGCTGTAGATATTTTCTCCGCCGGAAATGAACATATCATCTTTGCGACCGACAACACTCAGATACCCTTCGGTATCAATAAGACCGAGGTCACCCGTGAGAAACCATTTACCATGCTGCGGTTTAGGAAACTGCTTAGGGTTCAGGTACTGTTTAAAGATTGTGGGACCTGCCAGCGCTATCTCCCCAACTGAACCTGCCGGGAGTTCCTCGAAGCTCTCATTCAGTATGCGAAGTTCAACGTGAGCCAGCGGTCGCCCCGCCGTTCTTACTTTCTCGATGGGATCATCTTTTCCCATAAAGGTAATGTGCGAGGTGGTTTCCGTCATGCCAAAGGAAGTGAGTACCGGAAGTTTCTCTGCAATCACCTTCTCCAGCAATGGGCCAGAGGGTGGCGCACCACCGAGCATGATGACCTTAACTTTTGACAGATACGCCTGCGAATCACTGCTTTCAATCAGCTCTTCGAGCATAGTCGGGACCAAAGATAAGTGAGTAGCCGGAGTTTCCTCAAGCGTCTGCTTAATCTTCCCAATGCCGAAGGTATCGATAACGCGCGCTGCAGCACCGGAAATACTCGTTCTATAGAGGATCTCCAATCCGCCGACGTGATACATGGGAAGAGACTCCAACCAGATATCGCCCGAGCCAAGCTGCGTGTTCCTGTTCGAACCCAGGGCACTGTAAAAGTGGTTTGCGACGTGGAGCAAAACACCCTTCCCCGTTCCCGTACTTCCGGACGTGAAGAGAATAGACGCGAGACTATCCTCGCGTAGCTGAGGCAGCGGGTCACCGCCTACTTCCTCCCGGGAAATTTCTAGCGGCGGCAACTCGGCCTCCAGAAAACGGGCTCTCCCTTCCCAGGAGCCTGCAAAGGCTTGATGCTTTTCATCGAACAGAAGCAGAGACACATCGGCCGCCTTAAGTTGTGACTCCCAGGCAGATTCAGCAAGACGCGTGTTCAGAGGGACGAGTACCGCCTCAAGACGCTGGAGCGCAAACACCACTGCAGCAAACGATAGTGAATTAGCTGCAAGGACTCCGACCCGGGTACCGCTCCCGACACCGTCAGCCGCCAGAAGAGCAAGCCACTGTCGAACCCGCTTCTCAAAATCAAGGTACGACAGACATGCCTCATCCTGGTAAAAAGCGGGGGCATCAGGTGTCTCATGCGCCCAGCGGGCAATGGGACATACAAAATGCTCAGACGCGATTTCCATCGATGCTTCCTCTAAAAACTATCCAACAAACCCTGCCTCCTCTGCATAAGGCAAGGACCTCTGAACAAACTCCATTGTCATGGATGCCTGTGCAGTCTGAACATAACAGGACGCCGCCTCCCCCATAAGTTTCTACTGGAAACGGGGCTTGGACATCAGGCGTATTCTGGGACAAACCTGGATAATAGTCAAAAATTTTGGAGGCTTAGAGCGAGGACGCAAGTCCGTGCGGGAAAAGAAAAACTAGAGCAGGAGGCTGGCTGCCGTCTTTACGCATCTCACGCTGAATGCACCGTCGACATTGAGCTCGAAAATGGAGGATGTGCCGGACTCCATGGCGCTTTTGAAATCGCGCTGAAGCTCCTGCCCGGACGAAGGCGCAAAATGGGCCAAGCCAAAACCTCGAACGAGACTCTCGAAATCAGCCTCCTGGACATTCTTCATGCTTTTATTGGTGCGACCAAGGTCAAAGAAGTCAAAAATTGCCCCTCCGCCGTTCTTCACGAGAAACACAAAAAGCGGCTGAGTAGAACGACGAAGAAGCCCCAGGGCGTTTAGATCGTGGAGCAGCGCCTGCTCCCCAATGCATACGACCGTTGGTCGCTCATGTCCCATGCTGAAGCCGACCGCGGATGAAAGCACCCCGTCTATGCCGGTCGCCCCACGATTACAGGAGGTAATGAGATCCATTTTTCGAGGAGCCACAAAAAAGTCTGCCTCTCTGAACAATAGACTTGCCGACAGGTATAATGCCATCCCGTCCTGGAGAGAATCAAAGACCGCCATCAAGGCCGCGGCTTCACTCATCGCACCATCTCCGGCGACAAAGGCAGGAATCTTTTCCCGCGCCTCTTTCTCGCATTCACGGAAACGTCCCAGGAGGATGCTGTCAGCAACTGCTCGCTTCGTCTGAGCGAGTGTCTCCACTGCAGACGCAGGCACTCGGAAATGGGTCCTGATGCTCTCATTCTCTATCAGATCCTGACGACCGGCATAGGGGGCGGCTGCTACCACCGTCGCCTGCGCCGCAGTCAGGTAGATACGCACTTCCTCTGAAACAATTCTGTCACCGCAGAGCACGACGAGATCCGGAAATACACCTTCCGATTCAAGCCTTCGAAGGTAGGCGTTATAAAGTCCAAATACCTGCTCCTGAGCGTCTGAAAATCTCAAATCGGAGTTAATGTCAGCCACAACAGGACACGCAAGGGCCGCAGCCAAACGGGTAACTGCTTCTTTATCAGCCTGTGATCCCAGAGGACCACACACTATCAGCGGAGACTGTGCCTCAGCGACAATATCGAATACCCTTTGATCAACACCCCGCAGAAGAGCAGGCTCTGTACCGAGATAGCTTGTGAAAGGGACCCCGCTTTCTCTCCAGCTGCGAAGGACTGAGGATTCACTTTCATCAAGGGTATGCGGTTCAGACGGCGTAAACGGTTTTCGATAGGCGACATTGAGGTGCACCGGAAGACTCTGATCGCGGGATGCAGCTACTAGCTGATCAATATCAGCGAGCAGGGCCTCCGGGTAGAGTCTGCTTTCGGGAGCCGGTACATCGATGCTCATGCAACAAACATCTCGAAAGGTATCTTTTTGCCAGATCGTCTGATTGGCTCGACCATGTAGAAGCTCATAGGGACGATCCGCCGTTAAGAGAATCAATGGCACGCGAGAGAAGAAGGCCTCTGTTACCCCAGGCAGGTAATTCTGCACAGCGGTCCCAGACGTCGAAATCAGGCATGCGGGGGTTCCGCTACGACCAAATCCCTGAGCCGCAAAGGCGGCACTGCGCTCATCATTTACGAGATGTACGGCGACATCACTCCGTTGCTCCAGCGCAAGCACAAGGGGAATGCAGCGAGCTCCCGGAGAAACAAAAAATGTCCGTACATCATTGCGGCAAAGTTCCTCTATGACGATCTCGGCATGAAGACAGGAAATGCCATGCTGCGCTGAAGTAAATGTTTCACTCACAAGTAAACTAGTCCTTCTGAAATTTTCCATGTTCTCTCGTAGTTAAGAGCGCGGCAGTGTCGGCTCCCGGAGTCAGAGCGAAACGTATGGGAAACGCCCGGCTCGTCTACGGAATTTGAGAAAAGCTGTCATCAGCATTCAAGCTGGTTGACTCGGCATCAGGTTCACTTATAGCCTGACGCAGAGCATTGGATATTTTCGCTCTTAGACGTAAAAGTCAACTGGGACAGATGGCAGTCTGGCTGTGGTCAGTCCAGGGATGCAATGCTCCCTGGTGATAGCAACTCGGGGATGCTTTGAGGGTTCTGAACCCGAAGGAAGCGGCCTGAAACCGGACAACAAGGCTAGTTAGATGGAAATTGAAAGTGGTCTGGAAGACTACGTGAAAGGTCTCCTTGGTAAAACTGAACAGACCTTGCTGCAAAATCTCGGTATTCGCTTTCTGAAGGTCAGCCGAACTGAGCTGAGTGCTGAAATGCCAGTCGACGGACGAACGAGGCAGCCACTCGGATACCTGCACGGGGGAGCGTCTGTCGCGCTGGCGGAAACGCTGGCTTCGGTCGGCGGTCTGCTAAATGTTGACCCTGCTGCATACAACGTCTTCGGCCTTGAGATTAACGCCAACCACGTGCGCTCCATACGCGATGGCTTCGTTGTTGGAACCGCAAAACCTCGTCACATCGGGAAGAGCACCCAGGTCTGGGACATCGAAATTCGGGATACCGAAGATAACCTCATTTCAGTGTCACGCTGTACTCTTGCATCGGTAAAACGTTAAGCCGATTCGTATCAACTCATGCTTCTCTAGTATTTCTCACACGACCCTATTTGGATTTTTTTATTTTTTTTTGAACTTTTTGATTTATTCACAGTCAGTAGTTCAAAGGTTATTTATCGGAGGTTTATAATGGCACACTCTTTCCGGGCGATACGCCCTGCGCAAACGTATTACGCTAAAATCAAGTGGCTCGTTGGCTGTCTTACGACACTTGTACTACTACTTGTTGCTTCTCTCGCTTACACAGTATCAGCGCCGGAACCTGCTACAGTGACTGCCGAAGCGAGTACGATGTTCCCTGAACCAGCGGAAGTCGGCATAGAAGTTCTGGTTGCCACAAAGCGGATTGAAGCGGGCACCCGACTGTCGCAACAGCTCTTCAGAGCTGAGGTGGTGGCCCCTGAGCAGGTTCCCCTAGGCGCAATACTGGCCTCATCTCAGAGTGCCATCGGAAACTCTTTCAGCAAGGCGCTCATTCCCTCAGGAGCGACCCTGGTTGCAGCAAGTCTCAGCGATCGACCACCGGTAGAGGAACTCATCATTCCGCCCGGATACCGCGCGTTTACCATTTCAATTAGCCGGGATCAGGCGATAAACGGATTTGCCGTTCCAAATTCCCGCGTCGATATTCTCTGGACCTACAAGGATCGCACAAAGGCGAAAAAAGTGGCCACGATTGTGCGCTTCGTAAAGATTCTCGCATTGAACGGAAAACGAGCCTCCGGTCCGCGTATGGACCTCAGAGGAAAGAAAGTAGCGGTTACACTGCTCGTGTCGGAGAAGGATTCGAGACGCCTCGCCCTGGCACGGCAGATCGGGAAACTCAGCCTGACCCTCGTCGGCATTACCGAAGGTAGGACCCTTCATGAAGACTATTCACCATCTACGATAAAGGAAATTCTCGGACCTGATTACTCCGAAGACCAGGCGGAGAAAGCGCGAGTTACCGGACGTCTCTACACCCACGACAGAAGGACCGGAAAGCTGATTCTGTTTGAGTTTGCAAACGGCACCTGGAGCAGGGTGAGAAACTCCTAGGCTAATAGCGCTCCTCTCTTAACAAGAGAGGAGCCATCACGAGGCATGCACTGGCCGTCAATTACTCAAGACTAATTGACGGCTCCAATTCTAAGACATTTCCCGCAGTATTTCTCTTTCTTCTTTTTTGCCGTGTAGTATTCCTCACAGGTCAGCGGACGAAAGTAATCGTCAAAGGGAGCTTTGAACGTATCGCCCGTGGGCCTGGACGCTGCGGAATAGGAGATGCCACAGGTTCCACAACTCGACACTTTGCGCCCTATCCACCAGGGCTCCTCGATACAGCGAGTATCGACTGTTTCAATATCGCAGCCAGGTTTCTTCTCATCAAAGCTGTGGCTCTGAAGCCCCCAGCCATCATAGCAATCGCTGCATACGCTCTCATACAAACGGTTCATCTCACGCTCTCGAACGCAGCGGTTTTCATCGTTGATTCCTTTATGAAGCTCGGCAATCTTTGCGCTGGCGGCAAAAATCTCTTCTCGGGGGACCATGCGCGGCTTCTGCCCCGAGTCTCCGGAAGGCGCGCAACTGAGCACACAAAGAACGAATAAGGCGAAAATACCCAGGGAAAGTGCGTGTTTCATACCCCTATTATGCGGGGATAAAACTAATATGGGTCAATAGATATTTCGAAATCCGGGCTTCCTCTTCCCCGTAAGCAATTGCTCCAAGTCAGGATGCTTCCCTGCGGCCGATCCCCTGCACCACTGCCCATACACTGTCGTTGTACGGAGTGGCGACCCCCGATTGCCTTCCCAGCTCAATGACTCGACCACTTAGCCATGCCGCCTCATTTTTTCGCTTTCGCTCAATATCCAGCAGCAAAGACGGTTTGAACTCATAGGGGGACTTATCGATTCTCGCCATCACCCCGTCGACAATACTCTCGTCAAGCGCTACCCCGACGGCTTTTCCCACCGCGATAGTTTCTTCCACCAACTTACGCAGCACAAATCGTAGATGCTCGTTCTCTGCAACAAATCCCATAGGCGCCCGGCAGAGCACCGAGGCTCCGCTCAGCGGAACCAGACGGACAAACTTTTTCCAAAGAAGCACCTGAGGGTCTTCCACCTGGCTGGCCTCAAAACCCGCTTTCGCACAGAGATGAAAAAATTCTGTAGCCAGGCCGCTCTGCTTCTCAAGGTTGATGACCTGATTCGAACCTACATGCCGCACAACTCCCGGTGACTCTATAAACGCAGAGATAATCACCGAGGCTGCCAGAGCTCGTCGCTCACCAAGCTCGGCTTCCAGAACAGCCGGACCGTCAATTCCATTCTGAAGGGAGAACGCTATTCCATCTTCCTTGAGAACGGAGGCACAAATCCTTGCCGCCTCTTCTGCGTCATACATTTTCACGCAGGAAAGCACGACATCAGCATTCCCTTGCACAACTTCTGCTGCAGTCTCATACACCTCGACCTCGTCAAATCGCTGCGCACCGACCTCCCCATCAATGCGCAGGCCGCTCTCCTTCATTGCTCGGTAGTGATCCCCTCGCGCAATGAAAAACACCTCTGCTCCGGCTGCCGCTAAATTCGCCCCGTAATAGCTACCGACTCCGCCCGCACCGATAATTGCA
>JAUIMJ010000208.1 GCA_030433295.1 bacterium
ATCACTAGAGCTTCGCGAAACAACGCTGCTCGCGACGCCAAAAGCAACTTTGGCGGAATCAGTCAACGGATGGACCCGTTGGCTCGCTGCCATGGTTCTGGCGTGGACGACGGAGTGCCTACCCGAGGTGAAAACTCTGAGACTGAGCGGACTGAACGCAAAAGAGAGGACCCGGCTGTTTCCACCGGATGGCCGGCTTTCGAACATCAGAGAATTGACCCAGACGATACGAAAATGATTTGTAATCGCTCTATCACATGAATCTTCGATGCAGTGTGAGGGAGATGATTTCAACTAGTGGTTACCGCCTCCCACACCTGCACCATCTGCTAGCCCGATACCAAGCACAATGCGCTTACCCTTTTGGGCCGACACGCAACGGCAATTCGACAACTCTGCTAACTTTGCCAGGAACCGCCCATGGCTTTGTAGAGCAAGACCGACGCGGTCAATCGTGCAAGGCGTGCCTGCGCGTAGCTATCTTCGGCAGAAAGAAGAGCGGTCTGGGTGTCAAGCAGCGTCTGAAAGTCTATAGCCCCGGCATCATACAGCTCTTTCGACAAACGATATGCGCGACCCGATTCCTTCATCGAAGAGAGAAAGAATTTCTCCCGCTGCCTGGCAGAAGTTACACCGGCAAGCGCATCCTCCACCTCCCGAAAGGCGTTATAGACTGACCCATGATAGCGCTCTACAAGCTCCAGCTGGGCGGCTGTTGCCAGGTCCAGACCCCCTTTCAGCTCTCCTCCCTGAAAGATAGGAGCACTAATGCTGGCAGCCAGGGCGAGGGCACGGGCGCTTGGTTCCCCGAATCCACTGATTGACAGCGTTTGGTCCACGCCCAGGGTCAAGCGAGGGAAAAATGCCGCTCGCGCTGCCCCGATATCTGCATTTGCTGAAATCATATCATGCTCTGCGGCTTTCAAGTCCGGACGGCGCTCGAGTAGTTCCGAAGGCTGCCCCGCGGCTATCTCCGGAACGCTGATGTTCTCCAGGCTAGTGCTCGAAACATTAAAACCCTGTGGTGCGCGCCCCAAGAGAACCGCCAATG
This sequence comes from bacterium, assembly GCA_030433295.1. Taxonomy (GTDB): domain Bacteria; phylum Bdellovibrionota_C; class UBA2361; order SZUA-149; family SZUA-149; genus JAUIMJ01. The sequence continues at coordinate 1,052 of JAUIMJ010000208.1, forward strand.
CGTTCTTGTTGTTCGTCGCCAGCTCAACAATTTGAGCTCGTGAGGCTTCGGCATTAGCCACGAGCGTTCTCTGTTGAGCCAGCTCCAAATCCGACTCAGCCCCTTCCCTGACTCGAGCCTCTACAATACGAAGTACCTCCTTTCGAATATCGAGGTTCTTATCCGCAATGCCAAGCCGATCGTTTAGACTCAATAGCGTAAAGTAGGTCTGGGCCACATCACCTTCAACGACCAGCGCAAGCGCATCCTGCGAATAGATACTGGACTGCAAATTTGCCTGAGCCTCACTTCTCCTCGCTCGATTCCGACCAAAAAGATCTAACTCATAAGAAGCGGCAATCCCGCTGCTCAATCGCGTATCCGTTCCGCTATCAGCATTAGTGAACGTTCTGGAAGCGCCACCATTTCCGCTCAAGGAGGGGAACAGGGAAGCTCCGGCTATCGTACGAGCCGCACGTGACTGCTCTACCACCTGTATTCCAGCGGTGATATCCCTGTTACTGGAAAGCGCCGTCGTAATCAGAGAAGTAAGATTCGTATCACCAAACCCACCCCACCATTCTCGATGAACATTGGACTCCCCGCGAGTATCAGCACTATCCCAGGCTACCGGTATTTCAACCGCCGGACGCACATAGTCCGGCGTAAGGCTACAGGCGCTCAAACAAAAAAGTAACAGAGTTCTGCCGATTCTACTTCTCATAAGTCCTCCTCTTACTCCGAACTCAAGGCCACGACAGGATCGAGGTGAGCCGCTTTTCTCGCCGGTAGGTAGCCAAACAAAATTCCAGTGCTCACGGCACAGCTGAACGCTATCAGCGGAGGCATCGTAGTGAACAGAATATCAACACCGAATACTGAGAGCAGCAGGCCAGCCCCGAAACCAAGGCCTACACCGATGATGCCTCCGATCACGCAAACCATGGCGGCCTCAATGTTGAACTGCATCATGATGTCCCTTCGCCTGGCTCCGGTCGCCATGCGGACGCCAATTTCCCTTGTGCGCTCGACGACGCTTACGAGCATGATATTCATCACACCAATTCCCCCAACGAGCAGTGATATGGCGGCGACGGCACCGAGCAGAATTGTGAGCGTGTTCTGAGTAGACGTCGCCATCTCGAGAAAGGAGGCAGAGTTTCGGACTCGAAAGTCTTCGGTCTGATGTCGTTGAATAAGAAGCTCAGTTATGGCCGACTCCGTCTGGCTGATGCTCTCGACATCTTCAACCTTTACTACAATTCCATTGAGATAGTTGGAACCAAACAACCTACCCATTGCCGTCTTGAAAGGGACCCATACCGTGTCATCCTGATCCCGGCCCCTCGGGTCTGATCCTTTGCTTTCCATCACACCGATGATCTCAAATGGGATATTGCCAAGCTGTATGAACTGCCCGACGGGATCTTGCCCGTTCTCGAAGAAAATATCGGCTACGGTGCTTCCCAGTACAGCGACTGCCGCATAGGACTCAACATCGTGATCGCTAAAAAAGCTCCCAACTCTGACGGTCCAGTCCCGGGCTTCAGGAAAACCGGAGCCCACTCCCTCAATGCTACCTGAGTAATCGATACTTCCCTTTCGAAGTGTCTTTGAGCCATTGCGCTGGGGGACCACAACGGCGATGTTTTCAATCTGCTCGGCTATTGCCGCTGCATCTGACGGCATGAGCGTTGCAATATTGTCCGCCCGAATACCCGGAGCCCCGGGGCGAACACTCAACAGATTAGTGCCCATAGAACTAATCTGATCCAGTACATTCTGTTTACTTCCATTTCCCACCGCCAGCATAACGATTACGGCAGCCACTCCGATGACAATCCCCAACAAAGTAAGTGCGGTGCGAAACAGGTTTGCCCGTAGCGCTCGCATCGCTGTCTTCACGGACTCACCGGTCTCTGCAATCAATGTAGCAGCGCTCGACTGCTCACTGTGCTTGCTTCCTTTCTCCCGAGCACGGGCTATCTCAACACCCTCTGAATCGATGCCGGTGTCGGATTCAATTCGTCCGTCAGAAATGCGAATCATCCGTCGCGCGTGGCGGGCTACTTCTTCTTCGTGAGTGATAAGTATTACGGTGCGCCCCTGATCATTCAGCTCCTTCATCAGGAGCATCACATCATTACTGCTCTGGCTATCGAGGGCTCCTGTGGGCTCATCTGCGAGTATCACCATTGGGTCGTTTACGAGAGCCCTGGCAATAGCCACCCGTTGTTGCTGACCGCCGGATAACTCTGACGGACTGTGGCGTCCTCGCTCAGCAAGTCCCAGGCTTCCCAGTAGGTGCTTTGCGCGAGTTTCACGCATCGACGGAGGCATACCGGCATACATGGCTGGGATTTCAACATTCTCCTCGGCATTTGCCGTGTGTAAGAGATTGTAGCGCTGAAAAATGAAGCCAAAGGTGTTGCGACGCAGGCAAGCCAGCTCATCAGAGTCAAGGGCAAGCACATCACGCCCTTGCACAGCGTAGGTGCCGCTGTCGGCACGGTCGAGGCAACCCATGATGTTCATCAAGGTAGACTTACCTGAACCCGACTGCCCCATGACAGCGAGGAACTCACCAGGATATATATCGAGACTGACTTCGTCGAGAGCTTTAACCAGGCTCTCACCCGATTTGTAGTGGCGCGACAGATTGCTAATCGACAACAGCGGTTCTGTTAAGACTCCCATCGTTAGATTCGCCCCATGCCCCGCGGTCCTCTCGGACCTCTCCCCTGACTGCCAGCGGCCTCTGAGGACGACTTCTTACGCGAGTTCTGAGCCGTGATAATTCGGTCCCCGACCTCTACGCCTTCGATAATCTCTGCGTGGGTGCGATCGCTGACTCCCACAAAAACCATTTGCTGTCTGCCACCTTTCTCCGCCTCAATCATCACGCTGTAGGCTCGAGCAATTTCAGTATCCTCCGTTTGCACACGGTCTTTCAGCACACTGAGCGGGACAATGGGAACGTTTTTCGCACTGGCGAGGACAAAAAACATCTGTGTGGTCATCCCCTTCATAAGCGAACGGTCGCTGTTATCGACATCGACCATCACGTTGTAGAGCACCACGTCATTCTCCACCACTGGCGTCGGCTCAATCTGTCGAACGGAACCGCTCCATCTGCGCTCTCCGGAACCGAGCGTATTAAAATACGCTGTCATTCCTTGCTTGAGCTTCATCACATCCGCCTCTGCCACTTCAGCCACCACGGTCATCTTGTCCAGGTTTGCCACCTGCACAATGGTGGGTGCTGTTTGTGAGGCGTTAATTGTTTGACCTTCCTGGACTTCCCTGGAGACGACCGTGCCATCCATGGAACTATAAATCTTCGTAAACTCGAGGTTAGTCTTCGCAGCGTCCAGAGTGGACTGCGCCTCTTCCACTTGTGCCTCAATCGCCTTGAGATTGGCCTTTGCAATCTCCAGTGTGCTTTCTGAATCCTGAAGCGCCTCGAGGCTTACGGCTTTTGACTTATACAAACGAGTGTTTCGTTCAAATTTCCGCTGTGCCTGTTTGAGTGAAGCGGCTTTCTCGGCCGCCTGGGCCTGAAGGTTCTTCAAGCGAGCTTGATTGGCGAGAACGCTGGCCTCGTAGACATCCGGGTCGATCTCCGCAATAAGATCTCCGTCTTTTACCTGATCACCGATGTCTACATGTAGCTTTAAAATCTTGCCGGAAACCTGTGCTCCGACATCGACATAATCCATTGGCTCAAGCGTGCCTTGTGAGGTCACGACTGATTCGATACTCCCAAGTGTAACCTGGGTCAGCACGACACCTCCCTTCTCCGCCTCGGAGTTTAAGGAGTCGGAGAGTTGCCACCCAAAAGCTAAGACAATAAGCGCGACAAGCGCGATAGACGTACGTTTTGCCCTGAATTTCATTCCACACCACTGATATTCGTTTTTTCACTACTGTTCATACGTTTCAGAACAGAGAAAGGGGCGCTCAGACGAAACTTTTTTTGATTTTGTGAGCTTAGGCTGGCACGGGGGTTCGGACCGTAGCCGTGGATGAGACCTCAGGCTACTTGAGAGTTCTCAAGAGCCGCAGGAAACGGAGTTTTCGCAATCAGTTAGGCAATCTTAGATACCACTTCATGCAAAAAGGAGTGTGGAGTTTCACGAAGAAACTCCACAAAAGGAAAAGCCTTCATCACAACCATCGCGCATTACGCACGCGCGTGCGTTAAGGAAGATTCCCCAGACTCCCTGGCGGGTAGCCTACAGACGGCTTAGCTAATCGCTGCGCTCAAGTCGAATGCGGCTTGAAGCTCGATTTCCTGATCCAGATCCTCAGCCAGCTGAAACACCTCTGTCGTTCGGTCCCGAACTCCCTGAGGGAAGCATCGAAACTGTCTCGTGAGGGCCGCAGCAATGCCGAAACGATCTGCATCAAAGGCCTGCCGGAAGGCAGCGGGAGCGAGCACATGCATGCATTCAGCCGCTGCCTGCCTCTCGTTTCCCTCGCTCCAATCCAATTCCGGATTCAGTCCTGCTACATCACCAAAGGAAGTGATGGCCTCAAGGACCTTTCCCGCCTTCCCCTCGCTAAGAAGCGCGGTGAGTTCAGTACGGAAGAAGTCTTCGTCGCCCTGCTTCTCGCCCGTGGTCTTGCGAAACAAACCATAGGGTCCGAGGCGCGCAACGTGCTCAAGCGTCCACTCGTCATTTCTCGAGGTAATAGCGAACTTCCAGGCCTCCGGCAGGTAGCCTCGCAATGCCTGGTAACGATCTTCGTCTTCAGGATCACTGAAGCAGCTCGCCCTTGCAAAACAAAGGATCCACGATGGCCAGGTCCCCGGGCGGTGTCGTAGCCACCAGAGAAACTCCTGACGCACCTGCTCCTCATCAAGCCCGAACTCACGAAAGAGCTCAATTGCTCGCTCAAGCATCCGGCTGATAGCCGCATCACCTTCCTGCTTTCGAGCTGGAAGGCCTGACGTCTCTACCGGGTAGTAACGCCCAAGGTCGTACACCCGCGACTCGCGAAACCGAGTCCTCAGCACGATGAGATCAACCCTTGATTTCAACTCATCATCAGCATCGAGATAGGTCTCGCTAACCAGTGCCGTTGCATTGCTGCAATCGTGGTGTCGATACACCTGATCGCGCTTTGCGAGGACTTCGAGCGCTTTACGAACAAAGCTCCGTTTCTTTTCCAGGTCCCAGTTGAGGACCTCGGCAAGCTCGTCGAGAATCACCGTCACCGAACGTTCGCGATCCCGATCCAGTGAGATGGGATTCGGCTCGCTGTCCGGCGGGGTCACCCCTTTCGGACAGAAAAGCACATACACGGTGCTATCCGGAATTCCGTACTCTTCGGTCTCTCGGTCGCACAAGCGAACAGGATACGTTGCCGAGTTGGATGAGAACCAGAAAGACACTTCTCCCTGAGCGAGTAATTCGTCGAGCAGAGCTTCCGCGTCTTCGGTGAGCCCATGTTTGACCATGAGCTTTAGTTTCTGAGCAGGACTGCTCAACTTTGCGATTGAACGCAGTTGTCGTTCTCTAGACATTCGTTTCTCCTGAGCGTGCTCCGTTTCACCAATGAGTGATCGAGCGTGCTCGAATGAGGAAATGAAAGTGCGGAGGACTTCCGCACCATGATCCCTGCGCAACGTTGCGAGGGACTGGACAGACTTGGCCAGCCGTTCGGGCCAACCGTGTGCCAGCGTGGTTCGATACGCCTTGGACGGCGTTTCATTAAGAGCCAGTGGCACGGCAAGACCAACGAGGTCCTGCTGACGTAAAGCCGCCGCGGAGCGCGTTTTTAACGCCTCCAAGCCTTGCTCCTTCGTCATGGGAATCTACTCCTTATTCACAATGTAAAAGAGTGCCCGCGGGACCGTCCCGCAGTGAAAACCCTGGGAGCGGGATAATACACGTTTGTAGTCGGTAAATACAGGATCGCTGGGGGATCTCTCGAGGGATGTCTAATGCCCTGTATTTACGGTTCTATTAGGGGTGGCTTGAGGTCGTCGCCTCAGGCAGGTCTCCGTGGCTGGAGCCTTGTTGCGCTCAGCTTCATCTGCTGCGACTGCGACCTACACTTTCAAACGAAAGTTCAGGCAGCCGCAGGAGTTTCAAGCATATTGGCAAAAGATACTGACTCCTGACGGTCGAGAAACTCTTCCTGCTCTTTGGTAACCCAGGCGACGATTTCCCCGGGGTCAACGTTTAGGTCACGCAGCACCTGCTCAGCCAGTTCAACACCAGAAGGAACACCACGGCATCGTATCGCCGTATAGTTCATCATCTCGTATTCTTTTAACTCTGCGTCGTCCTTTGCCCCGACATAACGTTTCAGATTGGGAAAGCGCTCTTTAGAGACTGGTGCGAAGGACCGGGAAAGTTCTATGTCCGGCCGCGCGATGACGAGAAGTCGCAGCTTTTCAATTCCGAGCGTCTCCCAGAAGCGAATATCTCCCTTGTCGCCATAGATCACAGGAAATCCTTCGGCTCGAGCCCGCAGAAAATCCTCGTGCTCCCCTTCTACCGCAAAGTAGGGAATATCAAATCTCTGCATGGCTCTGGCAACACGGGTCCCGGTGTCGTTCATACCGACCACAACGAGATCAGGAGTTTTAGATACCTCGCTCTTCAAAGCCTCCGGACATCTTCGCTCAATGATTCCCCGCGCTGTCTTATGCGCGAAGGAATAAATAAACGACGTTAAGGCCATGGATACAGCAACGGCCGCGATCAGCACGCTGACCGCAGTGCTGCCCAGCGCCTTTGCAATCGCGGGCATCGCCAGAATTACCAATAAGAACTCGCTTCCCTGAAAGAGCAGGCCGGACTGCTGCAGAGCCTGGGGAAAACGCTCTTTCCATACGACAAAGACACCCATGGTGCACAGAGCCTTTACGAGAACGATTCCCGTGGTAACTCCGAGAATTAGTAACCACTCATCTGCCAGCACATGAAACTCAAGACTGGTACCAACGGTCATAAAGAAGAAGCTCAGGAGGAGAAAACGAAAGGG
>JAUIMJ010000209.1 GCA_030433295.1 bacterium
CTTTAGGATGGCCTTCTCCTCTCTGTTCGCCGGGGCCGAAATTCTGGAGTAATAGGGGCGACCATACTCGGCCGCAATATCGTCAAAATGTTCTGCAGGGTTTTTGGAGGTAACAGCGGTTATCTCGGCCGCAAGCAAATCCAGCAATATTCCGTCTTTGTCGGTAGACCAGACCCCTCCATCCTTTCGAAGGAAGGACGCACCCGCGCTCTCCTCTCCCCCGAATCCCAGACTGCCATCCAGTAAACCCTGACTAAACCACTTAAAGCCCACCGGTACTTCCAGCAGCTTGCGGTCCAGGCCTTTAGCAATCCGATCGATAATGGAACTTGATACCAGCGTTTTTCCTATCGCAGCATTCTCAGGCCATTGCTCTCGGTGAGAAAACAGATACCGAATGCTGACAGCAAGATACTGATTCGGATTCATCAGGCCCTGCGGTGTCACTATCCCATGTCGATCGGCATCAGGATCATTACCAAACGAAAGATCAAAGGAGTCTTTCAACTCAAGTAAGGAAGCCATAGCGTACGGACTGGAGCAGTCCATGCGAATAACCCCGTCCTTATCGACGGTCATAAAAGAAAATGTCGGATCAATTTCCCGACTACAGAGCGTCAGATCAAGGCGATACTTTTCAGCTATCGCTTCCCAATAGTCGAGCGAAGCACCGCCAAGGGGATGCACCCCCAGCGTAAGACCGGCTTTCTGAATGGCGGCGATATCAATAACGCTCTCCAGGTCCTCAACATAGGGAAGGATCAGGTCACGCTGCTCTACACAGGAGGCCTTGCTCGCATTTTCATAAGACATTCGCCGAACACCCTGCAGGGCGCCGGACAAGAGTTCATTGGCTCTGTCTTCTATCCAGGAGGTAACCTCCGTATCAGCCGGACCGCCATGCGGAGGATTATACTTAAATCCGCCATCCTGCGGCGGATTGTGCGACGGGGTGATAACCACTCCGTCAGCTTTTTTTTCCCCGCTCTTATTCGCCGTGAGTATGGCATGTGAGATAACCGGAGTAGGTGTACATCTCGACTCCGCATGGAGAATTGTGTGAACTTCATTAGCTGCGAGCACCTCAAGGGCACTCCTTTGGGCAACCTCCGACAGGGCATGCGTATCCTTTCCCATGAACAGAGGACCCTCGATGCCATGTAACCTTCGGTAGTCGCAGATCGCCTGCGTGGTCGCGAGGATATGGTTTTCATTGAAGGTGCTTGCCGTCGAACTGCCGCGATGGCCGCTGGTACCGAACTGGACTCGTTCCGCGGGATTCTCCGGGTCAGGCGCCTTGTCGTAATAGTCCGCGTTGAGCTGATCCACATCGATCAACAGCTCCTTGGGAGCAACTTTTCCTGCAAGACCGTGAATACCCATGAAATTCCCCTATTATTATCCTCTTTGCGCGTATCTGGCTTCATCAATACAGGTCGCCATACTACGTGTATCGCCGCGGGCCGGGCAATCGGCATCTTGCCGAGTCGAGCCCGTTCTAGTATTTTTCTATATGTCAATCAGAACCCTCACGTAGAGACAGTATTAAGATAGGAAATAATCATCAATGTCCTACACCTTGCGCCCCTACCAGCAGCAGGCCGTAGATGCCACCCTCGCTCATTTTCGCAGACTGCGTGAGCCGGCAGTAATTGTGCTCCCCACCGGCGCAGGTAAGAGCCTGGTCATCGCCGAACTGGCTAAAATCGCAAAAGGAAGAGTGCTTGTACTTACCCATGTAAAAGAACTCGTCGAACAAAACAGCGAAAAGTTTCGCAGTTACGGATACACGCCCGGGATCTACTCGGCGGGACTCAGCCAGAAGAACAAAGATGCCAAGGTAATTTTCGGAAGCATACAGTCCGTTGCACGAGCTAGCGCAGATTTCTTCCGAGACTTCTCACTACTGATTATCGACGAGTGTCACAGAGTTTCTTTCGAGGACGATACGCAATATGCTCAGGTCATCAATCGTCTGGTCGAGGCAGACAAGAACCTCTGCATACTCGGACTGACGGCGACTCCATACCGGCTCGACAGCGGATGGATCTACCGTTACAACCATCGCGGCTATCTGCGTTCTGAGGAGAACACCTTCTTCAAGCGCTGTCTCTACGAGCTGAATATCAGGTTCATGATCGACAATGGTTATCTGACACCACCCGTTCAAATTGATGCGCCGGTCGCCTCGTATGACTTCTCGAGTCTGCAGTTAAAAAAGGGAGAGCGCTATCAGATTGCCGACATCGAAAAGATTCTAAAGAATCAGAAGCGCATAACTCCGGTTATCATAAAGAACATCGTTGAGCTCAGTGAATCGCGAAAAGGAGTAATCATCTTCACTTCGAGCATCAGGCACGCTGAGGAAATTCTGGAGTATTTGCCGCGAGGAGATTCAGCAATAGTTATTGGTGATACGCCGAGTGACGAAAGGGACAGCATCATTGATCGCTTTAAGCGCAAGGAAATAAAATTCCTGGTGAACGTCTCGGTGCTGACCACCGGTTTCGACGCCCCGCACGTCGACGTTATCGCGATTCTGAGACCGACTGAGTCGGTTGGCCTGTACCAGCAGATAGTTGGCCGTGGACTGCGCCTCAGTCCGGGCAAAGAAGATTGTCTGATTCTCGACTACACGGGGGTCGCGCACGACATCTACCGGCCCGAAATCGGAGAGCGCAAACCAAGTGAAGACTCGGTTCCTGTGGAAGTCCCCTGCCCTATGTGTGACCACAAGAATGAGTTCTGGGGCATTGAGGACTCTGACGGAGAGCTGGTCGAGCATTTTGGCCGTAAATGCAAGGGAGCTATTGTAGATCCACGCACCCTTGAAATCACCCCCTGTGGCTTTCGCTATCGCTTTAAAAATTGTGAGAGCTGCGGCTCAGAAAATGACATCGCGGCAAAGAGCTGCAATCAGTGTTCAAGTGTCCTGGTTGATAATGACACCAAGCTCAAAGAAGCCATGGGACTTAAGGACGCCCACGTTTTAAGACCCGACACGATGACGTTCGAGAAAAAGGTCGATGAAAATAATCGAGAGCGACTTGAAGTTCGCTATTACGATTTGGATGCGCAATACCTGAGCGAGATTTTCTATCTCAACACGGAAAGTGAAGCCAAGTCCTTCTACTACAACTTCACCCGCATGCATAATCGCCTCCCGGAGCGACGGCTTGACATCCGAAACGTCGATGAAGCGATTGCGCAGAGCAGGAAATTTCGACTGCCGCTGTTTATCGTGGCGCGAAAGCAGAAGCACTTTTGGAAGATTCGCGAGAAAGTTTTTTAATCTTCAGAATCGAAGCCCGGGAGCAGACCGACCACATCCTGTACCACCGATAGTACCGAGTCGTTCGGCTCGATGCATACCGAAAGATGTCCCCGAGAAATCGGTATGACCAGCTGAAAAAAACTGCCGTAGCGAATCAGGACATAATCCAAGCCTCCGCAATCTATTTTTCCGCGCTGACCGAGCAGTGTAAGAACGCCGGGATTCACAAGAAGCTCCTCGTAGACGTCAGAATCAGAGGCACTCGCATTCTTAAGGCCCGTTTTGACATCGGACGCAAGCGTACCATCCCGATACAAAGCCACGTAGCGTACAGAATCAGATGTCGCAAAAACGGATTTCAGTATTTCCTCAGAATCCACGCGTCCCTCCAAATATTCAGAGTATTGTTTTGTCGAAAGCCTTCCTTACTAACGACAAAACACTTAGGAAAAAGCAATACAAAAGCAATACAACGCAGTATCAGCGCACACTAAAGCCATTTCGCCTGAGGCAGGACGCAAGCTGTCCATGAGCGATACGACCAACGCCGGGGACATCCAGCAGGTATTCATCCCTGAAGCTAAGCCCTTTTGCCGCAAGTTGCTCCCGAAAGAAGTCAGCGTACTTCGGCCGCACTTCGTTAACGCTCCGCTGGCTCAACACTTTGAGGGAAACGGACAGCCCCTGCGCGGCGCCCAGGTCGGAGATACCCTCGAGTTGGAGCATATGACTTGGGAGACTATCAACATCAGCGTGAATCAAACCTGGTTCAGGACTCGGCTCAACTACGGCTGACGGAGGTTTAACCAGTCTCGCACCGAATCGACTCAAGATGGGATTGTGCAAGGCATACTCCCAGGTGAAACAGACACCCGCGGTCGAGAGGGCATTGAGAAAGCGCGGCAGAGAAAAGAAGCCAAGGTCACCATGGATGCATGGTTTCTCATCTCCTGCGAAGTAATAACCCTTATTACATAGAAGGGCTCGCAAGCGTCGCGTTTGTGGGAGTTTAAATTTCAGAACTGATCCCAACTCTGTGAACTCCAGGCGACGTAGCTGACCGAAGGTCAGAATTTCACACTCCTCAAGACGACAACGAATTGCCGGGGTGAGCGCTTCAATTCTGGAACAAGGCACCGCATCAATGTTTTCCCGATGCTCGGAAGGAACGAGTTCAGCACCCCAGCCGTCACGATCGAGAGAGACGCCGCTGAGGGGAATAACCTCTCCCGATACGTCTATCAACTCCATCGCAAGCACCATATCCACGGCACTTTGCACTTTTTCCAGCAAGCGCTCTCGCTCCTCATCGCCAAGATGGGACGTGTTTCTGAACGAAACAATAGCGTGTACATTCTTCATCGCAAAACCACTCATTCAATAGTAAGGAACGCTCCCAGACAAGAGCCACGCAAGGTCGCCGTTGTCGGGAGATCTTCTCTATCTACCAATGATGTATGGTCATGGATTGACGTGCGAGACAGCGTACATGAAGCAGGGCAATCTACAATTCAGCGAATTGCAGGCCGGGTAGATTCCGGGGGGTCTTAGCAGCAGAGACACGCCGTCTGAAGAAAGAGCAATCTCTTAGGCTCTCGATACTCAACTATAACGACATCAAACGCAAGAGCACAGCCTTCGGAATAATTTCTCAATATCCGCGGAGCCCTAGCTACTCAAGCTCCCTCGTTCGATCGTAGTAACACGAAAGAATGGACGCCATTTTAGTCTTTCCCTGAACGATCTCTTCAATCTGCTCCCAGAGCGAATCTTTGATGAGCGATCTGAGGGGCTGATCAACTCGTGTGATATCCTCAAAAGCCGGCTCGAGCAGCGCGTCCCATTCAGCATGAAACTTCAGCAGATCATCGGGGTACACGACGCGTCTCTCGGAACCGGCTTCCTGAAGAGGCTCGAAGGGCTCGTCGATGTTGAGGTATCCATAGTCATCAGTGAGTTCCTCCCCCACCTCAATATCTCGAATCGCGATCTCAAAATCATAGGCCGTCGTCAGACAATTAGCATTGAAGCTGTGATTAACGAATCGGGCATTATCCCAGCAAAACACATAATCTCCTCGACGATCACGGTAGGAATACGTTTCCATTGTCTCAGCGAATAATGGCCCCAGCTCACTAAGCTGCTTCGGTGTAAACCGTCGATCTAGCCTGTCGTGGGTCCAGGTAATCGTTCCTTTGGGTATTCTCTTTGTCGCAAAAACCCCCATGCCTACTTCTGCAGAAATATAGGTCAGACAGGTATCTGGATGGATCATAACGTGTTTGTCCCTGACTACTTACTCAGTACGAATAATGTTAATCGCGCTCTGAGATTCCAGTGTATAAAGATCTTGTCGGCGATCATGAAGCGTTCGAACCGTTCCCATATTTCGCACCGCAGAGATGGACGTGAGATCCAGCTCGGCGACTATCATTGTTTCTACGTTGGGATCCGCTTCGCCCGCCACCGCATCCGTCGGAAAGTTCAGATCGCTCGGCGTAAGAATAGCCGACTGCCCGTAGTTCAATAAGTAGTTCTTAATTGTCGGCAGGTTGCCCACGTTTCCTGAGAGCACGACGTAGCAACAATTCTCAATGGCTCTCGCCTGGGCCGTATAACGCACTCTGTTATAGGCTTTCTTGTCATCCGTGCTGAACGGGACAAAGAGGATATCGACTCCGCTAAGACCCAGGAGCCTGGAGACCTCGGGAAACTCCACATCGTAACAAATCTGAATTGCGATGCGACCCAAAGGTGTATCAAAGACCTGAATTTTCTCGCCCGGATGAATCCCCCAATCGCTGCGCTCGGTCGGAGTGATGTGTAGCTTGTCCTGCGTGTAGCACTTCCCGCTCGGTGTAAACATATGGCAGACATTAAACAGCTTGCCATCTCTTCGAATCGGGTGCGAACCGGCTATCAGATAAATCTGCCTCGACACCGCGAGATGGGTACACAACTCCATGTATTTTGGCGTAAGCTTTACCAACTCTTCGATCGCCTGCTCGAAACTGATATCGGACGGCATGGTGCAAAAGAGCTGGGCGGTAAACAGCTCCGGCAAGACCAGAAAATGGCAATGATAGACGTCCGCGGTATCAACGAAAAATTCCAGCGTATGCTCAAACTCTTCCCACGTTTTAATCCGACGCATAAGCCACTGTGCAGCCCCTATGCGAACTTTTCTATTCGGTCCTTTCAAGGGTGCAGCAGCGATATTTCGACGTGCGGGATCGTGGTCCGGATTCTCCCACTCCAGCAGCGTGGCATAATGCAGACTGGCACGATCACTGAAGAACCCCAGGAGAATATCTTTAACCTCATATCCCGCTTTAATATGCGCACTTAATGCGGGATCTTTCATCGTACCGCTCTTTACCGCAGCGATATAGTCCTCCGGCGTGACTTCTTTGGCTACGGCCTCGTAGCCAGGGATTCGGCCATAGGCAAGCATGCGCCGAAGGTTGTAGCGCTGGACAAGTTTCTTTCTTTCCTTGTACAGCTTGCCCGCAATCCCCTGCCCTCGAAAATCGGGGTGCACTGCGATATCGGCACCATAGAGGGTATCACCACTGGGGTCATGGGTGTTAAAGGTGTGCGCGCCAGTGATCTCAGCATAAGAGTATTTGCTGCTGTCCTCCTCAAGCTGCACAATCAAAGAGGTAGCATAGCCAACGACCCTGCCATCTATCTCTGCGAGCATCTGTCCCTCGGGAAAGGCCTTGAGCTCCAGCTCATAGTGGCGAATGTCAGAACCTGCACTGGCCTTGTACTCCGGATATGCGGCCTTGTAGCACTCCGCGATGTTGGCAAGATCTTCCTTCTTCCATCGCCGCACCCGCACTTTCATTTTCTTCTTCGCGCCCGAATCTGCATTTGCCATTATCTGCGTAGCTCGCTGAGGTGATAATACTGCCGGCGAAAACTCTTCGCCGCGCATCGAATCGACAGGCCCATATGGGCTCAAATCCAGGTTTTGTCAACACTGATGTTCCCTGCCGGAATGTCTCCTTGATCATTACCGTAAAATGAGGCGCTCTCCAATGGGGGACTTGTATTCGGCACGTGCACAAAAACCCCCGGGCGGAAGAGAGGCGTCCCCGGCCGGTCTAAATTTCGACAGACTTCAGCCTAAGAGCGGTGGCAACAACCAATATGCTCCTCAAACTCATCGCCTCGGCGGCAATCATGGGGGTTAACAGCCATGCCATTCCAAGAAACGGCACCAGCGACAAGAGGGACTCCGCGGGAATTATAGACAAAAGCGAAAAACAGGTTCTGACGAATGTTCTTCATTTTGTTGGGTCGCGCATGAGGCGCTTCTCTATCTGCTGCTTTTATTCGCAGTCGTTATCAGTGCACAATTTCACACTGCAATCAGAATAATTCCAAAGAGGTAGCTCACAAAACATCTAAGCAGCACCGAACATCATGCTCGAGCACACTGAACGAGTTTCTTTGTCTACGCCAGTGATAAGAGTGCACTATCAAAAAACATGAAAAAAGAGGCTCAGGTTGCGTTTCCACAACCTGAGCCAAGATTTGTCACCGAGATTTGCCGCTACGACTCGTCAGTATTCATATAGCTGTCATCAGCGGCGTCTCCTTCTTCGTCCATCGATTCCTCCGCATCGACGTCGTCGTCGTCTGATTCTATATCCTCGACGCGCGCAAAGCTGATGACCCGTTCGTCGTCTCTCACCTTCATGAG
>JAUIMJ010000210.1 GCA_030433295.1 bacterium
GGGTATCTCGATCTCGCGCGAGACAGTGAAGAGCTGAAATCCTCCGAGAAGCTTGCGCGCTATGTGCATCTTGCGGCGGACAACTCCAGACTGCAGTCTCGTTTGCTGGAGGATTTGTTTGAGGTATCAAAGCTTGACGCCCAGGAGCGAGAACCAAACTTCGACGAATTTCGACTGGAGCCGCTGGTAGAAAAAGCAATTGCCCAGTTTGAAGCAGCAGCAGCAAATGCAGAGGTGCAGCTCGGATGTACGACAAACGGGGAGCCGGCGTATGTGGTGGCTGATGACGCCCTGCTTCTACGAGTACTGAACAACCTGATCGATAATGCGCTTAGATTTACGCCGGCGGGAGGGAACATTGAAATTTCTTTGGCCTATAGTGCAAAAGAAGTTGAAGTTCGGGTGGCTGATACCGGAAAGGGAATTTCCCGCGAAAAGAAAGATGAGTTACTTGAGATTTTTGCGCAGAATGACGTTACTGAGAACGACACGCATGCGGGTGCAGGCCTTGGTCTTGCCATCGTAGAGCGCATTCTGAACATGCACAGTTCTCACTTGAAGATAGAAAGCCAGGCGGGTGCCGGCAGCTGTTTTGGGTTTACCCTATCGCTTGCGAGTGACGAGTAGCAGATCATGGGCCAACAAAAAGTACTGATTATAGAGGATGATCCGCAGCTGATAGAGATTGTCGGTGAGCAGGTGGCGGACCTGGGACTCGAATACGATCAGGCACACGATGGTCGCTCCGGGCTTGAGCTTGCATTGAGTAACGACTACATCCTTGTCATTCTGGACCTTGGCTTGCCGAACATGGGTGGTAAGGAAGTATGTAAGCGCCTACGGGCTGCAAAAGAACTGCTGCCGATTATGGTAGTTACCGGAGAATCAAGTGAGGCCAGTACAGTACTTACACTTGAGCTGGGAGCTGATGAGTATATCACCAAACCAATCAGACCCCTGGAGTTTCGTGCCAGGGCAAATGCCCTCTTGCGCAGGTCTCGGGCTCAGGATTCCGCTATTGACGGCGCTCGAGATTCTTCCGTTGCAGAGGCAGAACGTACGCTTGCGTATCGCGATTTGAAAATAGATCTACACCTGCAGCGCGCTTCTATTGGCGAGGTAATTCTCGATCTCAGCCGTAGTGAGTTTGATTTGCTTTTGCTCTTTGTCGAGAATGCGGGCAGGGTCCTGTCTAGAGAGCAAATCGTTGACGAGCTATGGGGCGAAAGTACGTATTCCTATGAGCAGAATATCAGAACAACCATCAGTCGTTTGCGCGCAAAACTCGAGGAGCACGGAAGGCGATCGCCGTATATCGTCACCCAGCGTGGATTTGGCTACCGCCTCGCTCATGATGGCGAGTGACACCGTACAAACTATACCTGCTGTCCTATGACCGAAGAAGAGCTACAAAGCATGATTTCGGATGCCTGTGCAGAGCGCAATCCCATCCTTGCTAACCTTCTTATTACCCTTGCACATGCACGCTTATCGCAGGAGCTACTCGCCGTAACCGGGGCGTCCGCCGGAGCTAATTTTCATTCCTGGGCCGTATGGGGCTCAAAGAAAGCGGGTGTTACCATACGAAAGGAAGATCTCGACGAAGCGCTTCGCAACGCCACGGTCGTTTCTGGTATCTGCGGCTTGCTGGTCGGTGCCGTGGCGGCGCAGCTTTCTTTGCGCTACCTTTTTCCGGTCTCGGTGTATGAGACCCTGAGCTATACGCTCACGGTACTCGGTGCGAGCCTCGGGCTGTGTTGCGGAGCTGCTGTGGGTCGCTACCTGGCCTATTCCTCGCGCAGCAAAGCTGCAGCGCTTGTGCTTCAGGGCAACAAGCTTGTTCTCGATGACATAGGGCGAAGAACGGCAGCCTTTGTACTCCGATTCAAGGGGCGAGATGCAGAGTCTCCGATTGAAGACGCGGAGTTGGAAGCTTTTGTTACAGACACGATTGGGGAGAATGGCGGCGGCGCCGGTGCCGACGACGAACTTCTGAGGCAGGCATTTACCTATTACGCTCGCGCGGCAAACGAAAAAGATGAGGAGGCGAAGCAGCAGGCTGCCTACTTTGCAAATTGTCTGGCTATCCTCCATGAACATAAAAAGCTGCAACCGTACATCAAGCAATCGCTGCCGTTTATTGTCAGCCGTTGCGTCACCAAGCGGATGCTGAGCTTTGATATTGGCTCCCGGCAGCTTGCTGTTTCAGAGAGCATTCCTTCGTTGAAGAATCTGGAGCTTCCCGACACGCTTCGTTCGCTTAAGGACCCAGCCTTACATGCCTTCCTCGAGCAGTGGGGCGCCACTGACGCAGGCAGTGATACCTCAGCAGCAAAAGACTGGAGCAGGATTGAGGAGCGCATGTCGTACATCGTCGATCTCTTTCGCTACTGCCATCTGGACAAAAGTGTATTCGAGCCCCCGTACAGCGAAGAGCAATGTGAATTGATAGTTTCCAGAAACGTTCCCGCAGGGCCGCTTTAACATGTCAATCTGCCGGGAGGCCTTGAGTAGCTGCTCCGGAAATTACTCGAATTCCTGGTTGGATAGGGCATGCTGAGAAACTGAAGCAGCTCGGAGACCCTTAGTCACCGAGGTGTATAAGATTGATTTTATCAGGTTCATTTGCTAGGTAATCCCCCTTATTTTTTGCAAGCGCCACGGCGCTGATCTTTAGATAGTCGGTCCTGCGGATACCTGCTTCTGCGGAACGGCGTTTCTCCTGCGGCGCACCTCCACAGCCGTGCAAAGGGTAGATTTAGAATGAAACTCCTCTTGCCGCGATCAAAACCGCCTTGTCTGTAGCTTCTTGTATTAGCCTGCTCGTTCGACCGGTTCCGTTGGCTCAAGAGGAATTGTGTACAGATGTTTTGTATATCCTTGCCGCCGGGCATTTTGCTCTTTGGCAGTCTCAATAATTCTGCTTCATCACCGATTAACCCGACAGTAATTGAGAGGATACTGTCGACGAATCACATTCTTCTTGTTTTGAAAGCCCATGTGTTTGGGCTGTTTTCCCCCTTACTTGTTCTGAAAGAAAGACATGAAACAGACACAGCTCACCTACAAGGACTTTGGTCTTGCCGACAACCCCTTCCCGGAAGTCGACGGACCAATTCAGTTTGGTGGCATCGGTTGTATGGATCTGCTGAAGTTCGGATTCTACAATGGTAATGCAGTCATTCGCGGAATGGCCATGACCCAGCTTTTACCATTTGCCGCCGCCCTCTGGCACTTCAAGAACGGCCTGGGCGACATGTTCTCCGATCAGGGAACGAACAATCCGCCCTGGGACGACGGAAGTGATTCCTTCGAGAACGCGGAGCGAAATCTCCGGGTTTTCTACTACATGATGTATCTTCTCGGCATCGAGTACTGGTGCTGGCACGATTTGGACCTGGTCCCCTTTGGCAAGTCGCTCGAAAAGTTCCACAAGAACATCGACAAGATGTTGCCGGTTATCAAGGAGCTCAGCGATCTGACCGGCATCAAAGTCGGCTGGACCACCCAAAATTTGTTTTCGCATCCGCGGTATACCGACGGTGCGGCGACAAACTCCGACATGGGCTCTTTCGTTATGGGCTGGGCTCAGACGAAGAAGATGCTGGATGTGGCAAAGTGGCTGCAGGACAACGGCTGTGGTGCAACGCATCACACCTTCTGGGGCGGACGCGAGGGATACACGCTGCTGCTTGCGACCATGATCGGTCGGGAGAAGCGACACCTCGCGACTTTCCTCTGGATGGCGGTTCGCTACGCGCAGAGTATCGGCCTGAAGATCCAGTTTCAGATCGAGCCCAAACCGAAAGAACCGTCGACGCATCAGTACGATCGCAATGCGGAAGTCGTCATCGGCTTCCTGCGTGAGTTCAAACTTCTGCCGTACTTCGGTTTGAATATCGAAACGAACCACGCACAGCTCGACGATCACTCGGTTGCACACGAGCTGACCGACGGCTGTAACAAGTCCCTGGTCACCGGAATCGACGGGAATCAGGGAACGCGAGGTCTGGGATGGGATACCGATGAGTTCCCGAGCGATCTGATGATCTGCTTCGAAACGATGTTCCCGATCCTGGCTTCGAAGGAAGGGGTGCTCAACGGCTTCCTCAACTTCGACGCCAAGCGAAACCGCGGTAGCTACGCTCCGGTCGATTTGCTGTATGCGCACATTCTCGGAATGGACGCCATGGCTCTGGGTCTTGCCCTGGCCGTGGTCGTTCTGGATGAAGGACATTTGCAGAAGCTGATCGACGCGCGCTACCAGAGCTGGAACTCCAGGCAGGGCGCAGCAATTGAGCGCTACATTGAGGATCCGGATTCGGTCGACCTCGAGCAACTTGCGGCTGAGGGATACGATGTTCCGCTGGAACTCGATCCCGCAAACAGCGGTCATTTCGAGGCCGTCAAGAGTATCGTGCTGCGCTCAATTCCACGGGCGGTTGCATTGCTCGAATAGGCTGAAGTCGCAGCATCGGTGAAGAGGAGAAGGACACGCAGGCGCTTTGGTCTGCGTGTCTCTTCACCTGCATTGGTGACTTGTTTTTCGAATAGGTTCTGCCTGAGGTTCGACACAATTCCCCAATGAACTTTTACTCGTCGTTTGTGCCCTTTGGCCTGCGTGATGGCACGGGAAAATAAAAAATAAAGAGAAGCAACACCGCGATCACCGTGCTGTAGTTCGAAACATAGGGCTTTATTGCTAATGCGAGCGGGGGAAGGAGGAGGAGGCTGAAATGAATCTTCATCAGGTTGCGGGAACCGAAGAGATGGAAGGTTTGCTCGGGAGTATCGCCGGTATACGACTCCTTTTCCAGGACGAGCGTTCCAACGACCATGGTCCAGTGTTGCGGAAGAAGCACTACAGCTGTTTCAAAGCCGAGAAGCAAAAGATTGACTAAGGTGAGTGGTCGTTTTGTGACCGGGACAGGAAATGCTCCGTAGAGAAACATCGCATACATAGAAAGCATCCCGAACACGCAAAAGGCACAAAAGCCGACGACCAGCAGGGATGCCACCCGACCCCCTTTATATACCTCATCTGTTCCTTCAGAGTCTTCTCGGCTGGTCTCGCTCTCGGATGGAAGCTCCGAAAAGCAAATATGCCAGAGTAGATTGCAGACCACGGCGCTACAGATGGCAAACTCCGAAAGCCAGATTCCCCAGGATACATTGGCGAGGTCCCAATGCAGCAGATAGGCCGAAAGGGCGACGGCTGCAAATACGAGCAGGCGAAAGCCATGATTTCTGTTTGAGGACTCGGCCGTATCCATGCCTTCTACTTCCTCGGTATTTTCAGGTGCTCATACTCGGGGTAGCGTTTCGGATCCAAGCGAGAGAGTACCCGATAAATGTCTCTCGGTCCGCGCCCGGGGGTGATACTCGGGGTGTATTCCGGCTGCAGATCAGCAAGTGGAGTTTTTTCTGCGTAATAGCTCATAGGCTGTCCCTGCGCGACTTCCGATACTGCGCGCTCCCAGTCTCTTGCCTGGGCAACCCAGGTGCGGTGATTGAGGCCGTGGTTTGTAAACCATCGTGCCTGCGCACCCATGCTCATTTGTCGTGCACATGCCCAGGAACAAAGCAGCAGAAAAACAGCTAGGCTGATGCGTCTTGCCTGTTTGTCCTTGTCGTCAAACAAAGAAAGCACCGCCCGCCATGTGGCCATGAGCATCAGCATGAGGCCAAGCAATGAACCGTAGTGATAGCGAGGAGAAAGCGATTGCTGAACACCGTGATGCCAGCGAGCAAGAGCGGGAAGAACTAAAGAAGAAACAATTATCAGGTTACCCATCAACCATATTGTTCCGAGCTCTTTTCTGCGCTTAGAGATAAGACAGAGTATCAGCATAGAGAAGTTCAGAACTCCGCCGCAGTAGGCAAGATAGAGTTCAGGCGTCAGATACACTGGCTTCTGATAGAGCTTTCTAAAGAAGGAGCCGCGATATACGTCTTTCATCACGCTACCGTCGGCGGTTCCCACAATTGACAGGCCCCGCAGAACCGTGCCGACCTGGGTTCCCACCTCAATGTATTCCTTAACCTGCTCGGGATTTTCAAAGGGCTTAACATCGTCAACACTGTGCCCCGCGCCACTGCGCTGAGAAAAATAGGCTGCAAGCGTAAGCAGGCTGAGCATGCCTCCCGAGAGCATCAAAAGGAAACTGCGCTTAAAGAATACGCCAAAAGATACCTTTTGCTGAAGGGCATATATACATAGGAGAAAACCGAGCTGAGGCAACACGATAAATCCATTCCCGAATAGGAGCGGCGCCAGGGCGGCAAGGATACCAGCGCAGAGGAGGTCGGTTTTTTTCTGCTTCTCAAAATATCGCATCCCGCAGAGGAAGCTGCCAAAGGTAAAAAGCTGAGCGAGCAGCAGTGATTGTTCAAAAGCCCAGTGCAAGGCTTCGCTGTGCAGACCGCAGAGAAGAAACAACAGTGTGGCTGCGCGACAGCTAAAGCGTCTGATGCTGCAGGCGTCATCTGAAGGCATATCATCGCTGGCTGATGACGCAGGAAAGAGAGCGAACAATATCTTGTAGAGCAGCAATGCATTTACTGCGTGGATAGCAATTGAAATGCTGGTCCAGAGCAGATAACGATCGCCGAACAACAGGGCTTCGAGCCAATACCAGGCAAAAAACAGAGGAAGAAAATGCTCATTGTGGCGATAGAGCGCGCCCGTGAAGCCGGTGGCAGACAAATGCTCAAGCACATGCCACTCATCAAAGTAGATGAACACCTGCGATCTGAAGTGTACGCAGAAGGCTACAAAGAATAGCAGAGCGAGAAAAACGCCGGAGGGTATTCTATATCCGCCAGTGATCAACAAAAGAAGACAGAGACTGAAGGCAGCGATTGGAGCAAAGAGCGAATTAAGCGAGGACTGTTGAGCCCAGGTCTGTAGTTTTTCGAGAGGGTTCTTTACCTCGAAAAAATCAACTTTGTTTCTTAACGCAAGCCAATTGTCTTTCTTGTGCGGAAACTCTTCTTCGAGAAGCAGATATGCTTTTTGACCGACATAGGCCTCGGGTATCTGCAGGTCTATCGGCTCCCATATATCTCTACTGGGAATTGTTCCTCTGATAAAAAGAGCCTGGGAGCTGATTCTCTCTCCGCGCTCATTGAGTATTCGTATTCTCTTCTTACTCTTATTTGGACGGCCCGGCTTGTAGTAGCCACCGAGAAAATACACGCGTGCTCGACCTTCCTTCAGGATCAGCGGAGCGCTCTTGCAGGAAAGACGCTCTTCCTGGGGACTCTGATTGAAGGTGTGTATGGTAGCTCGTGCGCCGTAGATTTTTTTTGAAAGCCCGCCAGCGCTGCAGCCGTCCAGAGTGTCCCAGGTGATGGGGCTGAAACCCGCAAACTCAGGAGCGTCAGAGCTTACGCTCAGTTGAAAGCAGGCGAGTGCCGAAGCTGCGAGCAGCGCCAGAGTAATCGCAGTCAGTGGCAGAAGCAGTGTGCCGAGACGAGGTCCCTCGAGAATGCTTGGTTTGTAGCTGAATGCCCTGCTGTCAGAATCGCTCATTGCTGTTGGGTGGTTTTTTACTCAGGTTTTTTCACTCAGCTTTCTTTACTGAGGGCTTAGAGATTCGGGTGTTTCTGCCCGGATTGAACAGACTATGGTACCTCGCTGCAAACTACCTCGTTTGCCTGCAATGTGCCAGCACACAAGAATAGTACAGTTGGGGGAATTACATATGAGGGAATTACAGATCAGGGAAATTGCAGATTAAGGAAATCACCGATTATTGAGAGATGCGTGGACCTGGCAGCGTAGTATATACTGAGCGCACCATAAACTTCGGTTTTTCTCAAGAGTGTTCGTCGCGAAGTATATTGTTCTGCCGGAGGCAGAACCAAACAACAAGTATACCCCTAACACCGATATCACAGCCGGCGCAGTTATGCGCCGACAATATTGCTCTTTGCGATGAGCTGAGTGGAGCACTGTGCGTTCTTTCTTCGTCAGAAAATT
>JAUIMJ010000211.1 GCA_030433295.1 bacterium
ACGGTAGCCAAAGAGCAGTCCACAGAGCAGGACCAATAGCTTCCCCCAGATTTGTCGATTCCTGCGAAACGTTGCAAATGGCGTTGAATTCCAGGTGAGTGTCTTAGATTTTAACCGGTGAAAGGAGTAGGCTTCCTGTCTGAACGTCAGCCAGCACGCTATCAGGGCGCAGTATGAGAACGCGAGTGTTACGTGATACAATTCAAATAGTCCGTGCCATGCTGCGCCCATAGGTTCCTTGCTCCGGTGGAATATGAATACCTATCGTGAGTAAAGCTCCACAACGAGTTGTTCGCGGCACTCTACCGGAATCTGACTGCGCTCCGGCGGTACGAGCCTGCGAATTGTCTTCTCTTCTTTGTTTACTTCCATGTAATCAACACTGATGGGATCTTCAAAGCCCTCCTGAAGGAACGCAAATCCTTTTGCTTTATCTGAGAAGGATATGACGTCAGCGTCACCGAGCATGAAGGAGGGAGACTTCACTCTCCGGCCATTCACGTACACATGGTGATGTGAAACGAGTTGGCGGGCTGCAGGAATAGACCGCACAATGCCGCTTCTGAAAATTGACGCGTCCAATCTTCGATCAAGTATTTTAACGAGCGTTTCGCCCGTGTTTTCCTTGCTTTTCTTGGCTTTGTCATAGGCTCTGCGCAGAGCTTTTTCAGAGATCATGAACTGGAAGCGCAGCTTCTGCTTTTCCAAAAGTTGTTCTTTGAAGACTGATTTTTTCCCGAAGCGTCGCGCTCCGTGCTCTCCCGGCGGGTTCGGGCGCCTGCTGACAATCTTAATCGTCTTCTGTGTGGGAGTTACTCCCAGTCGTCGAGCTATTTTACCTACTGGCTGTGAAGATTTCATCGTATCGTTTCGTATTCCATTCTAAGTTTTTGTTGTAGTTGGTCAGTCTGATTCATACACGGCCACAGTGTCCTGGTTTTCCTTCTGCTGCTCTGTGGTCACCTAATCAGTGTGCCTTAGTGAATCTGCTGTCCGTTCCTTATCTCCGTTTGAAAAAGAATTGACCTTTGCAATCGCTCAAGGAAGCGATTGCGTCGCTCCGCTATTCCCGGGGTTTCGAGAGACTGCAAAACCTCACAAAAATGGCTGCAGAGTTCGACCGGTAAGCATAATGTTGCGTAAGCACTTGTCTCCCCCTCGGCGTCTTCCCGCGTTTCTACGAGAAGATCGAACTCACTCATTCCAACTTCATACTCGAAGTATCGGTGCTTTGTGGCGTGCTTCCAGCGAGTCCATGTCCTTAGGCGATAGACGTCAAAGTCGTCGCTCCACATATTTATTTTCCGGGTCACATCGCTGTCGCTTTCGCTGGCGACAATGCGCAAAACCCGTGACCCGGCAATCACGACGCCGCACCTCGCGTTGGGCGAACCTCTTCGTTTATCCGCACACCGTTCAAACTCACTTAGCAATAGGTTGCCGATAGCCTTCACCAGGCATTGGCCCTGGGAAACAGAGGCGTGGACGGACCAGAGCCTTGTAGAGCAGTGATACAGTTCTTTGGATATACTCATATTACTCACAAAATAAGTCGCAATTAAGGGAAGCCGGGGCAGCACGAAGGGTGCTTTGCTACTTTGCTCGGTATAGCATGCAGATAAATGCAAAAGCAAGCACCAAGTAGGCTGATAAAAGATGGTGTAGGTTTGCCGGGTGATGGCTCGGTATGTCCGGTTCCGGGGTTTCCTTCGTGTATCCGAACGTGTGCTGGCGGATGCCGGTAATAAACAGGCTGCCCGTAGCACGCAGAAACGAAGGATTCACTTTGAAGATTTGCTCGGCCAGGTAGAATGACTGATAGTGTCTCGTTTGCGAACGAGGCTCAGTTTCTGTCGGCGAAACCTTTGTTTTTCCCAGCCGACTGATTTTCAATATTTATTTCTCACCTGCAGCTTGAGCATGACCGACACGAAAAACATTGTGATAACCGGAGCCAGCAGTGGCCTGGGTTCTGCGCTTGCTCTGGCGTTTGCCAAAGAGGGACACAATGTCTGGGGCTGCGGGCGCAGTTCTGCCAAAGTAGAGGAGTTGCAGTCTCCCTCGAATGGAACCGTCACTCTTAGTGTGGTCGATGTTACCTCCGATACAGATGTAGCTGGCTGGTCATCGGAGGTGGTTGCGAAGGCCGGGCATATAGATCTTTTAATCAATAACGCCGGACTCATAAATCAACCAGCTCCTCTTTGGCGGATTTCGGGGGAAGAGTTTGCCGCGGTAATAGACGTTAATGTTAAGGGCGTTGGCAATGTCATGAGAGCCTTTCTTCCGCATATGGTCGAACGGCAACAAGGGGTGCTCGTGAATCTGGTCTCCGGAAGCGGAAAGCAGTGTCTCAGCGAGAGTGGTCCCTACAGCGCGAGTAAGTGGGCGGTTGAGGCTCTGACAAAAACTCTGGCAAAAGAGATTCCCGACACCATGGCTGCGGTAGCACTTGATCCGGGAACCATTGACACCAAAATGCTTCGAAGAATTATTGGTGATAGAGCAATGGAGCATGAGAAGGTAACGAGCTGGGTCACGAGAGCGGCGCCTTTTATTCTTGGCCTGGGGCGAAGGGAGAATGGTGAGACACTTCGCGTTCCGGGCATGAAGCTCTCTTGATATTTGCTCAGCAGGAGTAAATGCCGCGCAGGCATGACTCTTTTCAGCTAGCCTGAATTTGCTGGGAGAACATCGGGTAATGAGGTGCGCATGGGCGTTGTCGAAGTAAAAGATGATACAAAGATCAGAGCGTTTCGTTTTGTGCTCGCGTTCCTATTCGGGCCACCTATTGCCCTTGCTCTTGCGGCAGTTGTTTCTGTTTTTTTCATGTCGGGACTGGAGTCCCTCTGTCCTGTTCGCTTTATGCCCTCCTCAGGAACTTGTATGTGGGAGCCGCGCTGGATCGGGGAGATTCCTTTTGGTGTGTTCGCGCTGCTCGCAGCTTTTCTCTGGGTTGTTTTGCCTAACTTCATTGCGCAGGTTCGTAGTCGCAAGGTGGCAAGATACTTTTTTGTCTGGGGAGCGGTCGTAAGCATCTTCATGAATTATGAGCTAACGACGATACTAAACGACTTTGACTCACGCTCACCTGCAGAGAGGCCGTTTTTTGATCGTGGAATGTTGCTGGCGATTGTGCTGGTAGCGATATCTTTACTTGGCGGCATGCTGGGTGTTCGGCTCTGCGATCGTCGACTTGCGCGGCAAGGTGAGCCCGGAAGTGATTTGGCTAAGAGCTGACATCGCGCCTACGGTTTTTTTGTCGGAGTGATTCTTCTTAAGGACCTGCATTTGTTACTTTAGGAGCTCTGCGCGTATGAGTTTGCCATTCGGACTTGATGGAAAAAACGTTGTGTTGACCGGCGGAAGCGGTGGAGTGGGACAGGCGAGTGCCCGATTGTTCTCCCGTGTCGCGGGCGCGAGGGTGTTGCTTATCTCCCGAAGGGGATCTGATGCCCTTGTTGATGAGATACGAGCCACCGGCGGAGACGCGAGTAGTTATCAGGCAGACGTATCAAACAGAGATGAGCTGGCTGAGGTGTTCGAGAACATCAAGCGGGACTACGGCTCGATTAAAAGCCTGTTAAATATATCCGGGACCTGCGATTTCAACGAGGCGGATACTACTGCGATAGAAAGAACGGCAGTCGATGATGCGCGTTGGGAGCGCATCGTTGGCGTTAATGGTAAGGGGGCCGCCCTGGCTGTGCATTTTGCTGCTCAAAACATGGAGCCTGGCAGTTCCATTGTAAATGTTGGATCTACCGCCGGGAGGTACGGAGCAGAGTTAGCGGTCATCGACTATACGTTTTCGAAAGCAGGTCTGGTGGGGCTCACCCTTGGGCATTCGAAAATGCTTGCGCCGCTTGGCATCCGAGTAAACGGTGTTGCCCCGGGACCAATTGAGGGTACTGAAATGCTGTCGGCGGCAGACGAGGAATCACTCAGTGCACTAAAGTCTCAAATTCGCCTTGCCCGTTTCTGTCAGCCTGAGGATATTGCACAAATATGTTTGTTTCTCGCGTCCGACATGAGCGTGGCCATGACTGGCACGACTCTGGATGCGAATTGCGGACAGTATATATCCTATTAAGGCTTTAGTGTTCTTCCTGAGGGCTTGCTCTGAAGCTAGACATCAAAAGCCTGAAGATCTCGAGTGATCTGACTTGCGACGTAGTCGACGAGATTTTTTACCGAGATGAGTCCCACCGGAATGTCATCTTCGTCCACCACGGGAATATGACGGTATCCACCTTCTGACATCATCTGCAGGGCAAACGCTATAGCCTGTGTCATCTGCAGGGTCTTAGGCTCCGGTGTCATAAACTCGGATATCGGCGTGGAGACATCATGATTGTTGAGAACGTATTTAAGCAAGACGTCGCGCTCGGTGAAGATTCCAACGACCTTATCTTCCCGGTTACAAACAATCACACATCCGGTTTTATGCTCCTTGAGCAGTGATAAGACGGCAGAAATCGGCTCTGTCTGTTCGACGGTCAGAGGATCACCCAGATTTAGCATTCCCAGACTACGGGCCAGAAAGCGATTATCCAGTAGACCAAATTTATGATTTTCACTTGTGCTCATCGTTCTCCTGCTGACTTTTGTGTGCGGTGACATCGCATTCTAATGGTTTGAGGTCACCAAATGCAAAGGTTTGTTTGTCGTCCTCAAACTCAAGAGTCCCGGGACCCTTTGTGTCCTCCTGTACCACAAAGTTGCATTCCCCGGCTCTAATAGTGACCCCCTCAAGAATCTGCTTGTGATAATTAATTCGGAGGACTGAGTTAAACGTACCCTTCTTGAGAATCTCTTCTCGTTCAAGCTTGAGGGCTTTGAGGCTCGTTCTTACTTTCTCCAGCTTTTCTGCCAGGGGGAGGAGCTTGCTCTTATGTTCCTGGGATAATTTTTTGATGTCACTCGGCGTCTCGGCATACGGCCCCAGATAAATAATCAGCATCTCCTCTGCATGCACATGGGAGTCAATCGTATTCTGAATGTTCTTATACTCGGCGGAAAACTCTGCATCACTGCAAAGCGAAATTCTCAGTCCAATTCCCGTAGGATTACCGATGATTCCAGCTTCAAGGCCGCAGATAGCTGAAATATCCCCGGAGATTAAATTGCCCTTTGGCATATTCAAGCTGGACCGAGTGCGTATTTCGGAGTTACGCACCTCGTTTTTCACTTCGATTTCCTCTCCCGCATCCAGAAATGCACCGTTCACCGACGTTGCTGAAATACCGGTGGCAGCTCTGATTTGAAACTCTTTCTTCTCGGCTTTGCCATCCTTTGTTGTCTGACGATTGCCGATAATCGCCTTTCCGACGCTGACTCTGCCGGTTTTGCTTATAATAAAGCCACCCTCGACGTTTCCCGAAACGCTTACGTCTCCCTGAGCGATGATCTTAAAGCCGCTCAGGACATCGCCCCTGACGACCACGGAGCCGACAAAATCGATGTCGCCAAATCCATAGTCGAGATCGCCGCTAATCAATAGCTCATCGCAGATTTGCAACTTTCCCCTGACGGATTCGAGGTAGCCGCTTATTGCCGCATACAGCACATCATAGCTTTGGCCAGCTTTTGCAGGCTCGCTGCTAATGCTCTCATCGAACTCTACGGAAATTTCTTTGCCTTCTTCGGCTTCGATTACTTCGCCAAATACATTCTTTCCCGGCTTGCCCGCCTTCGGGTGGTAGATGCGAGCGATGGGTGTTCCCGGTTCTATATTGTCGAAGTGTTTTATTGTACGATTTCCAAGTCGCTCCTTGTCTTTCCCGTACTTGTCATAGCTTTTAACCAGCGGAAGAAGTTTGCCGTCGCGCCCCTGCACGGCAGCTTCTCCCTGCGCGATGCGGCGGGCTGAAAACTCTCCCCCCTGCTTCAATCGCTCGAAGGTGTCCTTCGCAACCCGGTCGTCGATGAATGTAGCTGCCATCTTCGATTCCAGAAAATTCTGCCATCCCTGAAATGTCATGGGCCAGGAGGACGCTTCTACGGGGGCAGGAGCGCTTTCGGAATCGCCGCTGCTTTCTTCGGGGTTTTTCTCGTCGGCTTCTTTCTGCTCAGTTTCTTCCGGAGGGGGGATTTTTGATGCTTCGATATAGAGTTTCAGTTTATCATCGTCAACATGGCCGCGTATAAGCGATTTGTGGAAAATCGCCTCAAAAACTTGTTCGCGTTTTTTATCTGCAGCTGCCATTTTGCCTTGTGCGAGATGAAACCTCTTAACCCTCTAATTATACTCCACTTCGGAATGGAGAAACAGTATTCCTTTTTCGGCTGGATAAAGAGCATTGGGACAAGGAGTTCGAAACAGGCGGAATCTGGTTCAAGTGGTTTACATTGTGGGATAAAGCTGTGTTTGGTGTAACACCTCAAAAAGAAAACGCGCTTGCCAGGCGTATGGAGAAACTCGGTATCCGCGATGAGGACCTCGAGGAGAAATTTATCAGGGGTTCTGGTTCCGGCGGACAAAAGATAAACAAGACATCCTCCTGTGTTCAGCTATTGCACACACCGAGTGGTATCGAGGTTAAGTGCCAGCAGACACGCTCTCAGGCCCTCAACCGATACTATGCTCGGGTATTACTTTGTGAGCAGATAGAAGAAAAAGTACTCGGTGAAAAGTCTAAGCGTCGCCAGAAGGCAGAAAAGATCCGCCGACAGAAAAGAAAGCGAAGCAAGCGAGCACAGGAGAAGATACTCCAGGACAAAAAAGCAACTGCCAAGAAGAAGCAGTTGCGCAAGCCCCCCGCTGGCTCCAGCGACTAGAGCGAGAGGGGCCTGCGCCTCGTGGCTACATGTGCGTCAGATCTGACTAACTTCTTCGGTCTTGTTAAAGACCGAATAGAGGTTAAGGCGAGAGGTAAGGGTCATCAGTAGTCCGAGAATGACGAGCAGACCTACACTTCCCAATAGCAAGGCGTAGTCCTGGAGTTGTAGCAGGGTAAAGAGAAATACATAGAGTGCCGTCAGACTGAGGCAGGTGATTCCTCCTTTCTGTGTGCTCTTAAAAAGTGCTTTTACGTAAAAGGTAATGAGTATGACAATAGCACCTGCTGCCGTCGCGTATGCGAGTCCGTAGGAGATGTGTTCAGAGAGGGAAAGCAGGAGGATGTAGAACAGACAGACCGCACATCCGACCAGGAGATATTGCATGGGGTGAATTCTCATCGCGCTGAAGATTTCCAGGAAAAACAGACAGGCAAAGGTCAGGCCAATGAACAGTATTGAATACTTGGCCGCTCTGGTTGCTTTAAGGTAGGTGGCAACCGGAGTGAGTAAGGTAACGCCAAAATAGGTGCTGTTGTGATTGGATCTTCCCGTCCACTGCTGCGGATACGGTCTGTTCAGATCCAGTATCTGCCAGCTTGCGGTGAAACCATCTGCAGAAATTTCTCTGGTGTCAGGCAGAAAACTTCCCGTGAAGCTCGGTTCAGTCGATGAGGAATCGAGAGTCACTACGGTCGTTCGTCCGAGGGGGCGAAACTGCATTTGTGAGTTGCCGTTAAGCGAAAGTTTGAGAGAGAAGGGAATGTGCTCTGCCTGCGGGTCAATATGAACTCGGGAGAATATTCCGGAGGAGAAGGTGTCATTAGCTGGTAGGCCCGCGGCGAATTGCAGCGTCTGATTGTTCCATTCGAGTTTTGGGCGATTGCGAATTCCCTTGGGATCGCTGATGCCGATCGAGATATAGGCATCTTCCCAGATGATATCCGCTGGCTGAATATTGAGTTCTCTCCAATTTGGCCTGGTAAATACGCCAGTGATCGCCAGCGTGCTGCGATATACGACAACTTCGTAAATGCTGCGGTAGCGTACTTCTGGGTTTATCGTACCTTTGATATTCAAGGATTCCGGTAGAAAGTGTGCACTGCGGATCTCTTTT
>JAUIMJ010000212.1 GCA_030433295.1 bacterium
TTCGTGCTGAAGCTAAGCTATTCGAATTCTCCAGGCACAAAAACGTAAGCAAAGGCCACTGCACCTGCAACAGGATAGTCGGTTTCAGCGAGATACAGGTAGCTATGTTTATCAGTCTGACAATTGCGTGAGGTGTGGAACGTGTCACCCTTCCTGCCCCGCCTGTTACTATTGCTGTTGCTGACCGCAATCGGCATCGCCTGGTATTTCAACCTCGGAGCCATAGCCGAAGAGGCCTTTACTGCGTTTCATTCTCTGGGGTATCCCGGCGTTGTTCTATTCATCGTCACCTATGTCCTGGCAACAATCCTACTGGTCCCGGTGTCCTTACTGTCCCTTGCTGCCGGAGCCATGTATGGACTGTGGGCGGGATTCCTGTATGTGAGTATTGCGGCAAACCTCGGAGCGGCATCCGCGTTTCTTCTGGGACGATATCTTGCTCGAGGCAAGGTGCAGTCCGCGTTGCGTCGCTACCCGCGCTTCTCTGCGCTTGATCGCGCTATCGGAGATAACGGATGGCAGCTGGTCGCGCTTTGTCGTTTGTCACCGGTGTTTCCTTTTAATGCGCTAAACTACCTGTTTAGCATTACACCCGTTCGCTTTTCTCACTATGCGATCGCAACGCTGTTTGGCATGCTCCCCGGAACCTTCCTCTATCTCTACATAGGCTCTCTTGCCGGCGACATCGCGGGAAACACTACTGACGGTGCAAACCTGCTGATGCAGGGACTTGGGGTATTGTCGACACTTGCGGTAACGATATACCTGGCAAGAATCGCACAAAGAAGCATCATGCAACTCAGTGGCCCCACAAACGAAGCACCTGAGCGCGAAACTCCCGCCAAACAGGAGTCGGACAGAGAAGCCAGATAGAGGAGCTGGATGACTGACACGGCATCAATACTGAATCAGGGAATGCGCTTCTTCTGTCTTCTTCTTTCGCTGCTTGCACTGGCACAAGCTCGAGTCCCGACCGCACACGCGGACGAAACAATCAGATTCGATTTTACTTCACTCGAACAATGGGAAGCGCTTTCACTTCCTGGAGTAGATAAAGCATCGACCTACTCAATTGCCACAGATGAGTCCGGGGAAACGATTCTCGAGACTAAGAGCTCAGCCTCCGCTTCCGGCCTGATAAGCAGGTCCTCATTCGATCCCCACCGGCTCCCTCGGCTATGCTGGAAATGGAAGATAAAAAATGTGTACAAAAACGGCAATGCGCTTCAGAAATCGGGGGACGACTACCCGCTACGTATCTTTGTCGTTTTCCCCTACGACGCCGCTTCGGTATCGCTTCTGGAGAAGGCGCGGTACGAGTCTGCAAAACTGCTCTACGGACAGTATCCTCCCGGTCGCTCACTCAACTATATCTGGGCAAATCGACAGCACAAAGAATCGCGAATGCGCAGCACGTATACCGAGATGGCGGAGCTCATTATCGTAGAGAGTGGCAACAAAAATGCCCGGCGCTGGATGACAGAAGAGGTAGATATACTGGCAGACTACCAACGCGCTTTCGGAAAGCCCGCACCACACACGGCCCGTCTTGCGATAATGAACGACTCCGATAACACGGGAGAGTCCTCAACTTCGCATATCGAATACATTGAGTTAGCGCAGGAGTCAGCAGAAACAAGCTGTAGCAGCTCTCGCTGAGCTGGCGTTTCGAAACACGTGCATTTACATATTTTATTTTGTGATGACTGCCTTGCCTGAAACTTGTATCGTTACAAACACTAACATACTCTATACGGGTGCCTGCCCACCTGAGGATAAAATTCTCTGAGGTCTTCCTGCGGAGGACGCAGCTAGGAGGATCAGGATTAATCCTTAACGTTGCGAGCGACTTAGGACTCCAGGGGTAGCATGGCGCTGACTGCTCTACGTAGCAGCATTTGTTTTGAACGTATTTCGCTGGTGACTCCGACATGCCATCCTTCCCCTACGCTACTACTGACTACCTTGCATCAACGCAGGGTGAGTATAAGCTCGGTTCAACCGCCACCCATCCCCCCAAAGGGGAAGACTCCAAGAAAAAACTGAAAAAAGAGCTGGCGGATTCCGTGGATGCTTTGCGGGATCTACAACGGCGACTATATGCGCAGAACACCCATAGTGTGCTCGTCGTTTTTCAGGCAATGGACGCCGCCGGAAAAGACAGCACTATCCGAGCCGTATTCTCGGGAGTAAATCCGGCCGGCTTCCAGGTCTTCTCCTTTAAGAAACCTTCAGCGGAAGAACTCGAGCACGATTTCCTGTGGAGAACGGCGAAACGTCTCCCCGAACGCGGCAGAATCGGCGTCTTTAACAGAAGCTACTACGAAGAACTACTGGTCGTTCGCGTTCACCCGGACCTGCTTGCCTATCAAAATCTCCCGCAGGACGGCACCGAGCCGAACAGTAAGGAGTTCTGGAAAAATCGCTTTGAGTCAGTTCGCGACCACGAAAAACACCTCCATAGAAACGGCACCATTATTTTGAAGTTCTGGCTCAACGTTTCAAAAGAGGAGCAAGCCAGACGTTTTCTTTCTCGACTCGAGGAACCCCACAAACATTGGAAGTTTTCCGCACAGGATCTCGAAGAGCGAGAGCACTGGGATACCTACCAGCGATGCTATGAGGACATTATGCAGGAAACCTCCCGCCCCTGGGCGCCATGGTATGTCATACCTGCGGACAGCAAGCCCTTTATGCGCCTTGAGGTTGCTAAGACAATACAGCGAACGCTGGAACAACTTGACCCCGCTTATCCGGAGGTAGATTCTGAACAAGCGAAAGATTTCGACACGCTTAAAACTCGTATCGAGAACGAGTTACGGTAGTAGAGAAGGTATAGACGAGAGTAGTCATGAGCAGGTTTGCCATATTAGATTTAGGAACTAACAGTGTTCGCCTGGATATCTACCAGCTGTTTGACGACGCAAGCTACGAACTTCTCCATCGCGGCAAAACAATGGTGCGTCTGGGACAGGAAGTTTTCACCACCGGCGTTATTCAAACCGATGCCTGCGAGCGATGTTTTGATGCCCTGGATGACTTCGCTCGTCAGTGTGAGGAATTCGCCGTCACGGATACGATTGCCATTGGAACCTGCGCCCTGCGCGAGGCCGAAAATGCTGCTGATTTTGTAAAGCAGGTAAAAAAGCGCTTTGGCTACAAGATTCGTGTCATTGCAGGAGAGGAGGAAGCCGAGCTTATTCTGATGGGCATCCAGAAGGATCCAATGAGCGCGTTTGGCGTATATGGTTTCGTGGATATCGGTGGAGGAAGCACTGAAATCGGCGTCGTCAAACCCTCGAAAACGGTCTACCTCGAAAGCTTCGACTTTGGTGCGGCACGAATGAAGCAGCTCTTTCTCATGCCGACGGTCAAAAGCGACGCCATTGCAGCAATGCGCAGCTACATCCAGGAGGACTTCGCTGATCGTCCCCTGCCCAAGAAGTTTCCCACCATCGAGCATTTGCTGGGCAGCAGCGGAACCATACGAGCGGTACGGTCAATTCTGGAGGCAAACGGACGAGGTAAACGAATCAAACTCAAGCACCTCAGCAAGCTTTCCAGCGAAATGAGCACGATGACCCGTAAGGAAATTCTCGCTATCCCGGGATTACCCGCAAAGCGTGCGGACATCATCCTGCCCGGAATAATTATCCTGCAGGAAACAATGATTTTTCTTCGAACCAATGTTGTCCATTTCACCAAGTTCGCTTTGCGCGACGGCATAATACGCCAGTATGTAGAGAGTCAGTTCGAACAAAGTTCCCAGGCATCAAGCGCCTGAGGTCCCGACATCCCTGCGGGTGACGCGCAGTTGCGCTGTGGGCTTACTTCTTCAGAAAGGAGAAATTCTGTATCAGCGTCTCTAACTGCACATCACGCTTCTCGCCGTGCAGCACCACAATTCCTGATTTTTTCAGCTCTATCCCTACCCCAACAAGAGAAAAAACAGCCGCGGGAATCCAGTCACCGTGCGTACAGACAATGGTTAAGGGCAAGCCACTCTTCTTCCAGGTCGCACAAAAATACCTGACTCTTCGCTCAAACTGCTTCCAGGACTCTTCCGCTTGCTGCTCAATGAGCACCGGCGTCTCCTCGAGTTCAAGGGCGTATTTTTTCGCAAGAGGAGCAAGCGTCTCCATGCAACGCGTACTGGGGCTGCTCATCAAAGTCGCGTGCTCTATACCCTTCTGCGCCGCGAGAAAGCGGTTCAGGAGTTTGCGCTGCTTCTTACCCTTTGCACTCAGACCGTTGTCGAGCTCTCTTCCCTCATCCGTGTCCCGATGCGCGTGACGAACTAAAATTAAACGCTTACTCAAGAGAGGTCCCCTTGTATCTATTCTCTGCCAGCTCCTTAAAAAACTCCTGCGAGCGCGGGTGAGCCTGTTCCTTGACGCTTGGTCGAGAACGCCAGATCCCGAGACGGGTAAGCATTCGGCCTTTTTCCCGATCATTCAAACCGACTGGCAGAAGCGTTTCGCTGATAAACTGAAAGATTCGGGGATCCAGGACCGGAAATGCTATCTCCAGACGCGAAAAGAAATTTCTTGGCATCCAGTCAGCACTCGACAGGAACATCTGGTTACAATGCTGAAAATAGTAAATCCTGCTGTGCTCGAGAAATCTGTCGACGACACTGATCACTCGTACGTTGTCGCTCAGACCGACCACACCGGGAACCAAAGAGCATGCCCCACGGACCTGGAGGTCAATCTTCACCCCGGCCTGGGATGCCTCATAGAGCATCTCAACAACTTTGGGGTCCACCAGAGCATTTACTTTGGCCATGATTCTGGCGTCTTTACCTTTTTTCGCGGCTGCCGTTTCTGCTTTTATGAGGGCGATAACCTTTCTATGCAACCCCGTAGGAGCCAGAACTAACTTTGTCAGCCCTTCAGGCATCACCCCCTTGCGCACTGACTTGAAAAAGATTTCGGCATCTTTTCCAATCTCGCGATCTGCAGTAACCACTGCCAGGTCGGTATACACTCGCGCCGTGACGGCGTTGTAGTTTCCGGTAGACAGATGCGTAAAGCTCTCACGCCGTCCTCCTTCTTTGCGAACTACTAGCGCGATTTTCGCATGCATTTTAAGCTTGCCAGTTGCGAAGACTACATCCACACCAGCCTCACGCAACTCCTCTGCAAGCGCAATATTGTTGATTTCATCAAAACGCGCTCGTGGCTCAATCACTACGCGAACTTTCTTTGTTTTTGCAGCCCGTTTCAACATCTGGGTAACGCGCGAAACCGCATCAACCCGATACACCGTTTGCTGTATGCTCTCTACGTCGGGATCATCGGCTGCTGCTGCGATGAAATTCTCGTATGCCACAAAGGAGTCATAGGGATGGTGAATCAAATGATCGTGTTTACGGATTTCCGCAAATACATTCTTCGCCTTGGTAAACGCCTTCGGCACCACGGGCTTAAACGCCGGATAAAACAGCGTGGGGCGGTCTGAAAGAGCTTCTCCGAGATAATTGACGAGACGAAAGGCCCCATGGAGCAGTAAGGGGTGCTCGACTCTAAAAACCTGCTCTCGCGGCAATCGCAGCGTATCGGCAATGTCCTGCACCTGAGGCATGCTCACATTACCGCGCAACTGCAGCCTGACTGATTTTCGGGTTTCACGCGATTTGATCTTCTCTCGGACAATATCAGGGACCGCAGCAGGATCTTCCTGGTCAAGGTCGACTCGCACATCGCAGTCTCTCGTGATGCGAATCATCAATGGCGAAGAGGTCTCGCCAAATGCCTGCCCAGCGAAGGTAAGCAACAAATCATCCAGAAAGAATACGGCTATGCGCTTCTTCGACAATCGTCGCCAAAAAACATGTTCCAGACTACGAGGTATCGGCAGTAACATATGATCAGAGAACACCAGCGCGATCTGGAGATTGAGAAGTCGTCTGACCTCTTGCAGGGTGAAATACTTAGGTCGTTCCAGATGCGGGAGAACCTCGTGATAGAATACTTCCCGCGCGAGCCGGTAGGCCCAGGCCTGTTTGGGCAGGCCGCGCACCATGGTAATATCCGCGCGCGCGAGGTCTTTCTCCAGGTCACCGAGGATTTTTGTCTGCTGCGCGCTAAACACGGTAATCGCTTTAAGCATTTCTGCCCGGACACTACGGAGTCGCTTTATCGAGCCTCGCTTTACTTTCGTACTGCGTCCCAGATTGATCAACTCACGGGAAAGAGACGCAAATCGAATCATAAAAAACTCATCCAGATTCGATGAGGAGATACCGAGAAATCGCAATCGCTCAAGGAGAGGAACTGAGGGATCCTGCCCCTCGGCGAGTACCCGGCCATTAAACTGTAACCAGGAGAGATCTCTGTCGATGAAAGGACGCTCAGGATCGATGAGGAGAGAACTTTGTGTAAATCCTAATGTACCACGAGCCAAGAGCCTACCCCACGATATGATAGCCGTCGGGTGCCGCCACCCGGATGTTAACGAGAAGGCCTCCGGGAACCGGGGCCACACGCAATAAAGCGAATACAATCATCAGCGAGCGCGGACGAGGACTACCAGAGGAACAGCCGCCCGGCCTTATCTTTCAGCGCTAGAGAATAGAACATTGGGCAGGCTATGGGGAGGTAATTAGAGTTTTTTATTGAAATTATTAGATTTTCGTAAGTTTTTGGGGGAAATTTCGAACTTTCTCTAGAATGCCCATTCATTCACTCCTTTAGTGCTTTGAATAAGCGATATGCGGCTGCTACAATCGGATTACGTTGTTGGTATACTCTTTGAATGCTCAGAGTAAAGGTATTCGGAGGCTGGATCGTCGGGGACGACGACGGATTTTTGTCACAGGTTTCTTTCACAGGGCACCCGAAGCGCAGGTTTTTGCGCTCAAATCAAAGCCCGATACAGATTCCTGTACATAGTCTTTCAACATAGTCTCTTAATACATTGGAGTGCGGCGGGGTGGTGCGGGAGCGCTTAGTTGGTCTATCTGGGGAGCGGTTGCAAAAGGTAATCATTCACCAGAAAGCTGCCTCGTACTTGCTAATCGAAAGTGGATTTCGTGCATAGCGAGGCTTAGAGAAGTTCTTCGAAATATCGGCGAATTTCTTGTAAAGCTGTGACAAAGTTACAAGTGGATTTGTAACTAACCGACTAAGTTTCAAGGGTAAAAGGTTTTACCGGTTCTCGATACTTGCGGTTATTGCTATGTCAAATGCAGCCCCTATCTTGCGTCTTGCGGATTTTGATCCGAGCGAAGACTACAGTTCTACAGATTCTATATCCGCTGGCTCAGCTGCCTCGCGGGCGCCTGCGACTCATGCTCGAGTTGCCGCTGACCCCGATCTGGCAGCCAAAGTACGACGGACTTCAACCCTCAGACCAATTACTCTGGTCAAAGAGAAGTGCGACACGAACAGCCATCACAAGGGCTCCGGTATTACCCGCGCTCAACTTGATGCCCTGAACGAAGAGCCAATCAAACCGGCATTTGCTCCAGGTTCAACCATTGGCGGCATCTACGAGATAATTAAACCTCTCGGCCTGGGAAGTTCGGGGGTCGTATACCTCTGTAATAGAAAGGACCTGAACAATCACCGCATCGCGATGAAGGTGTTTTCCGCCCGCTCAAGTTCAAGAGCAATCGACAGAGAACGCTTTAAACGCGAGATTCTTGCCGCCTACCAGGTAAACCACCCGAATGTCATCCGATGCTATGAATACCTGGCGAATGAAAACTTTGCCGCCTATACCATGGAGTATCTGCCCGGCGGAAATCTGACTGAGGTCATCGATAACGAGCAACCTCTGGGATACAAAAGCATCGTCTCTATTCTAAGTTCTATCTGTGCCGGACTGGAAGCAATCCATGAGGCGGGCATCGTCCACAGAGATTTAAAGC
>JAUIMJ010000213.1 GCA_030433295.1 bacterium
CCCTCGACCAAGCTGCTTTAGCAAGTGTCCAGAAACCGTCAGGACTTACCGAAAAGAAGAACGGAAGTTAAGAGAGGAGTATACAAAAGCTTCTGTAAAGTATCGTTCCGGACAATGGGATACCGTATTTCCAGTGTATACCTATAGACCACCGGCGCACAGGCACCCGAAGTACCACGAGCTGTTAAAAGAAAGAATCTGCGGTCCGCCGTAGGGTCTGTTGTGCCTTCCATCTAACCTCTTTCTTTCTGTTCTAAGCGTCGCTCCATTGCTCGCAAGAGACACTCTCGCCTTCGGCTCAAAATACACACAAAATTCTCCGATATTCGGACGTAACAACCGACAACGACACTCCAACGTCAGGCTACTTTCGCATTCTCGATTGAAATGTTTTGCTTTGTGCCGCCTAATCGAGCTAGCTTTGACACAGAAAACAGAAATAAGCTGATACCATTATTTTGGGATTAGGAAGAATGGATTTCAAAGAAGAACTCGACCTCTGTATCCGCGCTCGCTTTGCGCTTCTGACTCTTGTTACCCTCGAAGAGGAGCGTGCTCTTGATTGCATTAAAGAGGTGAGCGAAGGTCGGCAACGACCCTACTACTCCTGGGATGCTGCAGACGGTCTTAAGAGGCACTCTCAGTCCCTGGTTCGCATCGATGATACAAAAGATCCCCTCGCTGCACTGCAGTACATCGAACAGACCTCCAGCGAGGCAGTCTACGTACTTAAAGACTTTCACTCATCCTGGGAAGATGAGACCGTTCGCCGGAAACTCCGCACGGTCGCCCAGGAGCTAAAGTTCACCAAGAAAACTATTGTCGTTATCAGCCCGACGTCAAAAATCCCTGTTGAGCTGAAAAATCTTGCCGTGGTTCTTGAGTTTCCTTTACCGACCGAAGAGGAACTCAATGAAGCTCTGATGACTCTCGAGAACACGCCCGGCGTCGAACTCAACCTGGAAACCGCTGAGCGAAAAATACTTCTTCAGGCTGCCCAGGGACTGACCACGGCGCAGGCGCTTCGCGTGTTTGCCAAGGCAATTGTAAGCAACGGCGTGCTTGATGAGAATGACGTTCATGTCATTACGGACCAGAAACGGGAAATCATCCGAGACAGCGAAGCCCTGGAATTCTACGCATCAAACCAGAGTCTGCAGGATGTCGGCGGACTGGACTCCATCAAAGAATGGTTGAGAATGAGAGGCCGCGCATTTGGTACCGAGGCAAAGGAATATGGCCTTCCCTCACCCAAGGGGATTGCCCTCATTGGTATTCCGGGCACCGGAAAAAGCCTTACCGCAAAACTCATCGGCAGCATGTGGAAGTTACCGCTGCTGCGCCTTGATGTCGGAGCCCTCTTTGGCTCGTACATTGGGGAATCAGAAGAACGTGCTCGAAGAGCGCTGCGTGTGGCCGAAGCCATTTCTCCGTGTATCGTATGGATCGACGAAATGGAGAAGGCCCTCGCCCACGGAGGCAACGACAGCGGAACCAGTACGCGGGTCTTTGGAACCATCCTCACCTGGATGCAGGAAAAGACCTCCCCCTGCTTCGTCGTCGCTACGGCAAATAATATTTCGAAGTTGCCACCCGAACTCTTACGCCGTGGGCGCTTTGATGAAATTTTCTTTCTCGATCTCCCAAATTCGGTTGAGCGCGAAGCCATATTCTCTGTGCATCTTCGAAAGCGCAATCGCAACCCGGAAGATTTTGATATGGCCCGCCTGGTCGAACTGAGTTCGGGATATGTAGGTGCGGAAATCGAGCAGGCGATTATCGATGGTATGTATCTTGGTTTTGACAGCGACCGGGAATTTACTACCGATGATGTTGCCGATGCCCTCAAGCGACTTGTCCCCATGTCTGTATCACAGAGAGAGACAATTACGCAGCTTAGAAAGTGGCTAACAGAAGGTCGGGCACGACCTGCATCAGCACCGGTTCCCAAGAAAGCAATCAAAAAAGTGGAAGTCTCCTCGAGCGTACAATCAGAGGATGAAGATTCCGAAACCAAAGGAGCGGATACCGTCGACTCAGCAAAAGAAGAAAATTCCTCTAAAGTCGAAGCGATTGATTCTGCCAGTGAAGAAGAAGCGGTGCAGGCAAAATCTGACTAGCGCAGTCGCCCTGGACTAAGCTGCTTATCGGAGGACGGCTCCAACTAAGTTCCTCGGCTAGTATCCTAGAACGGTTGGCTGCTCTAGGCCTCGGAACTCTCGCTACCCTGAGAAACGAAAACCGCGCTTCCTGAGATTGCGAGAGCCACCCCTATCCATCCGAGCCCTCCGGGCACATGCACATCCAGGCCCCCAAGCCCCAAATAAAACAACAACAATGACAGAAACAGAGTAATCAAAGGGTTTAGCACAAGAATAATACTTACCAGGGGTCCGGGACCACGCTTCAGCGCCATGCCGAGAAACAGATAGGCCAGAAAACTCAGGATCCCGGACACGAGCAAGGCAGCGACCAATGGTATCGAGAGCGGCACCATTTCCGCCTGGGGAGAGAGGCAAAGCAGGGCGACGGCAAAGGCGACGATAGTGGCAACTTCCGGAGGACTTTCTCTCGACGCGTAACGTTGAAAGACGGCAAAACCGGCCCAGGCAAATGCAGCGGCCAGTACCCAGAGCACGCCGAGAAGAACGTCCTCCTGTTGACTGTAGGAAGAACGATCGTCGTAGAACAAATAGAATCC
Organism: bacterium; assembly: GCA_030433295.1. Classification (GTDB taxonomy): domain Bacteria; phylum Bdellovibrionota_C; class UBA2361; order SZUA-149; family SZUA-149; genus JAUIMJ01. Next base: position 2,702 of record JAUIMJ010000213.1, read on the forward strand.
GAGTGAGGCACAGAGCACCCCGACAAGCTGCGTGCGATTGATTTTTTCTCCAAAGAAAAAATAGCAAAAGATTAGTAAAAAAAGCGGGCCCGTTTGTAAGAGAACGGCTGCCGCAGCGGGGCCAAGTGATCGAATACCTTCAATGAAACCATAGTAGTTGGCACTCAAGGCGATTCCCGAAAGTATCATCAACAATAACTCACCGCGCTTTAGTCGAAACGGAACATGCCGTTTACTGATTCCATACAGCGTCAGGAAGGCACCACCGAGAAGAATTCTAAGAAAGGAAAGATTGGACGCGCTTGTATACGCCAGGCACGCCCCCAGAAAGAGTGGCTCAACTCCCCAGGCAATAGCGGTCCCGCTCGCAGCCTGTTTCCCCGAAATGTGTGATTGACTTGCGTCCGTGCTCATAAGCATTTTTTACAAAAGCGAAGCAAAAACGCTCTACGTCGAAAAGGAGTCCGGGTGTTTAAGGTTAAAATCTTTCACGTGCTGCAGGTACTCCGGCTCAAAGCCTTCCTGCCTGATTTGTTCTCGGAGAGCCAGAAATTCCGGATCGTCCTTCGCAAATGTTGAGGTGATACGGCGGGGCAGTGCGTGATCAGCCACGATTTTTGCCCCCCTCACATCTGCACCAGACCCATCGCTATAAAACTGGGACAATACAAACAAACGCGTCCCCATAAACATCGCTTCTTCGAGATCATGGGTCACAAAGAAAATGGTCATCTGCATTTCCTGCCACAGCTCAAGGAGAAAAAGCTGCACGTCCTCTCGCGTCAAAGGATCCAGGGCGCCAAACGGTTCATCCATCAGCAAAATCTTGGGCCGCATAATCAGCGCCTGCGCAATAGCAACACGCTGCTGCATCCCGCCCGAGAGCTCATGCGGGTATTTATTCTCGTGACCGCTGAGCCGCACTTTTTTGAGAAACTCCAGTGCCTCATCTCTAATTGCCACCCGCTCTCGCCGCCAGGCGAAGTAACTGCGCTCCAGGCGTTTTCCGATGAGAACATTATCCAGCACACTGAGGTGGGGGTACAGTGAGTATCGCTGATACACTATTCCCCGATCTCTGTTTGGAAAGCCAATTGGCGCCCCGTCGAGTAGAATAGTTCCGGATGAAGCAGCTTCCTGACCCAGCACCAAGCGCAAAAGTGTCGACTTTCCACAACCACTTGGACCTACGACGGTGCAAAACTCCCCCGCTCGAACCTTGAGGTCAACGTCATTGAGCACGAGCTTCTCACCGTAGCTCTTGTAGACGTCCTCAATATGTAAAGTCAGGGAAGTTTCTTTTTCCATACCCTAGGCCTCTTTTTGAGCGATATACCAGGGGAAGAAAAAGGAGACGGTCTTGCGCAACAGTAAATCGCAAAGATATCCGAGCGAGGTGATCCAGAGCGCGTAGGGGATGATAATATCCATCGCCAGATATCGGCGTACTAGAAAAATCCGGTAGCCTAAACCATCGGTAGAGGCAATCGCCTCAGACGCAATGAGAAACAACCATGCCGCACCCATCGACAAACGCACCGTATCCAGCAGGCGCGGAAGGATCTGCGGGAACACTATCTTATAAACGACCTGAAGGGAGGAGGCGCCCAGGGTGAGCGACTTGGTTATCTGCTCTCGAGGAATTCGACTCGTTGCCAGATACACATCCCGGGTAATCATGGGAAAGGTTCCCAGAAAAATCAGAAATATCTTCGCAAACTCACCAACACCAAAGGCGATAAAAAGTATTGGAAGCAGAGCGAGCGGAGGCACAATCGAAAGAAAGGTAATGAATGCGAGGCTCAGTTTCTCAAAACCGCGAAACATACCCATGTTCAACCCGAGCAAAAGCCCGACAACTGCCGAACACGTCATGCCAATACCAATCCGACGCAGGCTGGAAACCGTGTCAGTCAGCATAAGGTACTCATCTTTTCGCTTGTCTCGGGTAAAGGCGATCCGCTCAACTGAAGCGACCATCTTTGAGACAGACGGCAGAAGCTTATCGTGTTCGTTCTCCAAACGACGGTAGTGGGATCCAAGGAGATACGCCGAAATCAGCACAACAAAAGGAACTGCGAGTAATACCCTGCTCAGCCAGGTTCCCGGCCGTGCATGCAAACCCCACAATTTCGGCTTACGATTCACCGCTAACGCTACCTCCCTATACCCACAAGACCCCGGGACCCCACAAGACCTCAGCAAACCCTAGAGTTTGCCGTCAGCAGCCATCCCCATGAACGAAGCATCAAAGCGCAGTTTTAGATTACTCTTGTCGCCGATAACAGAACCATCCGGGAAGCCTATGCCCACCAGGTCCTTACTCGGAGCGCCGTCACCGTACAAGCCATGATCAAATGAAAAGGTTCGAACGTATTCCATGGTCTTTTTCAGGTCTTCGCCTTGAGCAAACTCTACTGCCTGCTTCGGCGCATAGAACATCGCTGTTGTTTTCAGCTGGGCCTTAAACTCAGCGGGAGTAGCACCCGACTGCGAGGCCATAGCCTCAATGGCCTCATTCTTCTTTTTACCCTCAGACTGGAGAATACCCATCGTCTCATACCAGGCACCCACGAGCGCCTTCTTCAACGAATCAGGAGCGTCTGTTTTGACCACCATAAGGTCGATAATCTCACCGGGAATCTTGGAAGAATCAAACAGCAGCGAAACGCCTTTTCCGTTTCGCACCTGCATCAGTATCGGGTTCCAGGTCACCGCAACGCCTTTTGGATCTGCGAGAAATACAGAACCGATATCAGCATCACTGGTATTCACCAGTGTAAGATCTTTCTCCTTGAGACCATTCATATCCAGGGCTCTTGAAAGCAGGTAGTGAGATACAGAAAGCTCTACGAGGCTCACCTTCTTGCCCTTCAGATCTTTAACCGAAGATCCGTTCTTCATAACGATTCCGTCGTTACCGTTTGAAAAATCGCCGACGATCAGGGCAGTGCTGTCAACACCACCGACCGCGGGAATGGTCAGGGCATCCATATTGGTCATAGTGCAGGCATCATAGGTGCCTGAGGTATAGAGGTTAATTGACTCAACATAGTCATTAACGCGCTCAACCTTGATTGTAATTCCGTACTTGTCGGCCCACTTCTTCACAATCCCCTCATCCTGAGCATAGCCCCAGGGCTCCCAGCCAGTGTAGTGGGACCAGCAAACTGAAAAATCTTTTTTCTCAGCAGTGGCGGGACCTGCAAGTGCTGCAAGGAACACTAATGACAAACACACTAACGCAAATACTCTTTTCATTTCTTTTCTCCATGACGTTGGCAATGGAATAACTTTCAAAAATCTCATCGCGGGTAGCACATACTAAGTGTTCCGCTCCCATACTCCGCGGAATGGAAGCGTTAGAGGATTCCTCAAACAACGCTATTCAATTTCAATCGGGATATACGGAGCACGTGTATTCCCCTGCTCCTTCTCTTCGATTTTCTTCTCAGCTTCAGTGGTGAGCTCATTCATCTCAACGATAGTCTTTGCCATCTGCGGCAGAGCTTTCGCTCTGAATTCAGAAATATCATCAATTGCCGCGTTGATATCAGTGAACGCCTGTCGCAAGAGCTCCATGTCCAAATGGGAGGTAGAAGCCTGTTTGTGAATCTCAGCGCCCTGCGTCTTCAGCCGCTCAGCAGTATTTGCAATAAGTCCCGAGGTCGTCTGGCTGAGAGCCGTTACCTTATCAAGAACGACTTTCTGATTTTCGAGGGCGAGAGCGACCGTAACGGCGACCTGAAGTGCATTCAGGGTCACACTCATAGCCCGATCCACACCGCGAATCAGCTCTTTATTATTACGAATAACTATTTCGGTCGCCAAAACGCCCTGTTGATTTACCGCGAGCTGCTGCTGCAAATCGATGATTCGCTGGCGCAGTGGAAAAAGAAGTTCATCCTGCACGAAACGATGCTTTGGGTCATTCGCAGAAATCTCCCTGTCCAGTCGGTACTGGATCTTGCCATCAATAGCCTGAGCAAGCTTTATCGCCTTCTCCAGCTTGTGCGTCAGTTCTCGCATACGCTTCTGATCCTCAACCAGCGTCACATTGTCGCGCTTTAGCTGCTCCTGCCCAAGTTCCAAAGACTTCATAATTGCATCAATCACGGTCTGCGCACTTTCATACTTTGAAAAGTATCGCTTCATCGGACTACCAAATCCGGGAATGTATCCGAGCAGACGACTGAACCAGCCCGCATCAAAGTCGAAACGTGCCGGGTCCAATGATTCGACCTGCATCTTGAGATCGATAAGCGCAACGGCGACTTCACCACCGTCATCACCTCGCTCAGCCAGTTTACTCACCGGCTGTTTCAGCATTTCGCTTTGCTTGGTGGCCTGTTTCTGTAACTGAACTCCCATCTGCTCGATCGAAGTTTTACTGCTCGACTTGGCCGCCTCATCGCTGAAATCAAAGTTAATGAGTGCTTCAACAGTCTCTTCCGCTTTCTGGTCCAGTTCGGGATCTTCGCCGGGCTGTAATTGCACTTCCTCAGCCTTCGACAGAGACAGCTCCTGCCGTACATTTGTCTCAGATGGCACGTGTAGTTTTTCTTCTTCGCGAAGCTTAGTTGATCCGGTACTCATAGTATTCCCCTTACTCGGTGTTCGCTCCTGGGCGAACATACTCCCACAATTCGCTTATCTTACTCTATAGAGTAAGCATCCGCTCTCTTAGCCAAAACTTCAAGTTCCTGCATTGCAGAATCCAAATCGGTAGACGCCTGGCCGCGACTCGTCTTCATCTGCGCAATAGCAGCTGTCGTATTATCGATTTGCGTCATTGCCACTTCGTTTCTCGTGAGCAACTGGTTCACCTGATGAAGCTGATCGTCTCTCAGAGCCAGTCGCATATTCAGCGTATCGATCTCATCGAGGTCAGCCTGCCGTGGCGATTCAAGTTCTCCCAATATTTTGAGACGCGAATGAATGTACTTCGTGTCAATGGTCTCTACGCCCTTCAGCAGAGAAGCCACCGTACTCAGGTTGTCCAGCACGGACAGATACACCTGCTCGGCAGTACCGCTATAACGAGCGTGGGTGATCTCCCCCTGATCCATTTTACTGTCCAGTAGATCCTTGAGATTGTCGTACTTCTTTTCGACTTTCTTAAACTGTTGCCCACCCT
>JAUIMJ010000214.1 GCA_030433295.1 bacterium
TGCAACATCAGGCATTAGCTCGGTCGAAGTTCAGGCACCCGTAGTTCCAAAATTGAGCGTACAGCAAAAGAGCGAGGCTGATAAAAAAGCCGATACGTCGGTTTCAGGGCAGAAATCAGAGGGAAGACATGAGCCTGAGGAACAAGCGGATCATGATCATTCCCGGGAGAAAACGTCCGGGGGGCAGCAGACCGAGAGTGGAGGGATTGGCTCTGTTATTGATTCGATTTCCTCCTGGACTTCCGGTGTCAACGTATCCTCCCTGGTGCAGGGACTCGCGGATGGTGCGAGCGATATTTTTACCAAGATTACCTCCGTGGCTCATAGCATTCAAAACGCTTTTACTGATCTCGTATCAACAACCAGTGATCTGGAGCGCGAGGTGGGGCGCTTTGGGACAGATGCCTTCGATGAGGAGAGAGTCGATGAGCTGAAAGTCGATGCCGAGCGTCGCCTTGATGCGCTGGATAAGCAAATTGGTGAGGCGCATTGTCAGTTGGAGGGAAGCGAAAATCTGAATGCGAGGCAACGAGCGACACTCGGTAAAAAACTTGAGAAGGCCCTCGAGCAGAAAACAAAAATGGAGAAGGCGTTTAAGGATATTCTCGAGGGACTGGAGAAACAAAAAGCGGCATTTGAGGAGGACTCTCAGAAGTTTTTGGAGTGTTGCGACGAACATGGCGTGTGCGGACCACACCGCTGCGAAGTCGATACGCAGGTAAAACGTGCCAATCAGGTAGTAGATAAGCTTTCTCACGGCATGGCTGAGCACGTAGCTCAGATCGAAGCGGCACTGAAGGCCGGCAAACTGGACGAAGCCAGAGAGTTACTTAAGACTCTTGAGGAGCACTCGAAAGAGGTTGGTTCTGATATTGAAGAAGTATCGAAGACACTTGGAAAGAAAATTCTTGAGCACGGCGAAGCCCATGGTGAGTCAGAGTCCTACCTGAGCGATGTGCGACAGCTTAGCGCCACACTTGTGGAGAACCAGCGAAACGCGTGGAACGACATACGCCTGAGTGCCTCGGTCGCAGGTGACATAGGTATGGCATACACTGAAACCTTATATTCTATACAGGATATGGGGGTACGTCTTGGTGATATTGCCGTCCTTGGCATTGCACGAACCGATGCGGCACTTCGAAGTAAGTGGACGCCGGGCACGCTCTACAGCGGTGCCTATGCCATGTCGGATCTTTATTTTTATGAAGAAGTCGAGAAGCTCGAGGCAGGCATTCCCTTTCCCATGGAGGCGTCAGAAGAAAGTCTGTCAGGTTCCTTTACCCGGGATGATGGAGCTACGCTTGATAGCCTGGATGTTTTTCATCAAAAAGAGTCCTCGGAGGGGGAGCGCTTTGCTCGCGTCATCGAAGGGGTCTTTGAGCAAAGTGAAGCGCAGGCCGAAAAGAGATCTCTGCGTGGCGCAGATGCGGTCACCGCGGGATCTGAGATTCTGGCCAGTGTTTCCGCAGATCTGGAGCGAGAGCTCGGAGGAGCGATGGACTCCTTCCTTGCAGATACAGGGATTGGCTCGACGAGCGAAGAATCACTTGTCGACGAGGACGTGTAGGAGGGGCTGGTTGCTACAGGTCCGCGCTCGTACGCACGTTCGATTGCTCGTGTGAAAGGTGTTAGTCGAGGATTTTAAGCGGGTCGGGGGTCTGCTCGGCTACCAGCTCGTTCGAGAAGAACATCGTATTACCACAGCGGGCACACACAACAACCGAGACGGGGAAGGGGCGATCGACCGACTTGTTTGCTATCAGGAAGGTGTCTTCGAGTATCTCCCAGGAGTTTGATTTACACACCGTACAGCCACCCTTGTTGGACCACATTTTCTTTATGTGTGCCCGAACTCGCTCCTTCGATAATTTGTCAATTTCTTCCACGTAAACAGCCACCAGAGCAAAAGATATCCTGAATAAACAGCTACCTGGGCAAAAGATTTCACGAGAAACTGCCGATGATAGTTACACGATAGTAACACTCGCTTGCGTGCTGATAAATCCCCAAAAAGGGCGAAGAAATCCCTTTATTTAGCGGTTTTGCCCCGAAGGATTGAAGACTGAGCGTACGGTAGCAGTCCTCAGCTCGCGAGAATATCACAGAAATCAGCGAAGTTTTGCTGTAGATTGCCCTCCGGCTGGACAGATATATGCAATTTTTTTGCTTGAACATAATGTCGATTTCTCTGCTTTTTTTCGCCTCCCTCGCCATTAGGAAGGAGGCGTATGGACGTTGATTTTGAACACTACGATCGGCTCCCCAAAGGCGCGGTAGCCTTCGGTCGCTATGTGATCCTGGGTTTTCTCGGCACCGGCGCATCAAGCGTGGTGTATTTGTGTCGCGACTTGCACGAGCGCGGAAGAAAAATTGCGCTCAAAGTCCTGAGAAAAGAAAGCGCCTACGATCCGCATATGGTGCGGCGTTTCAGAAATGAGATTAACGCCTCCTATAGAATTACTCATCCCAATGTCGTGCGCGCACTACAGCTGTATACCAATTCCAAGTGCGAAGCGTATGCGATGGAATATGTCGACGGGCAATCTCTTGGTGAGTATATCGCGAGTTCTCCAACCTTACTGATCAAGGAAACCTGCGCTTTGCTGGAGCAGATTTGTTCGGGGACCCAGGCTATTCACGGCGCGGGTCTGGTGCATCGGGATCTCAAGCCCGACAATATCCTGGTTTCTCGGGCAGCCAATCTAAAGATTTGTGACTTCAACACTGCCCTCTCGTTTTCGCGCACGCAGGAGGCGCATGAGATTGGCGAAATTGGAACGCTGGAATACATGAGCCCGGAGGTGATAACAACGGGCCGGGCGGATCCTCGTTCTGATATCTACGCGATCGGTGTTATGGGGTATCAGATGCTGACCGGAAAAATTCCCTATAAGGCGAACAGCGAAGAGCAGCACGTGAAGCTCAAGATAAGGGGCAGGCTAAAAAGCCCGAGTCTTTTGCGAAAAGATTGTCCCAGAGACCTGGGGCAGCTCATTCTGCGGGCATGCAGCAGCGACCCCAACAAAAGATTTTTCACCGCACGGGAAATGCAGATAGCGCTACAGAGACTTGACCTCAATAAGCGTCCCGGTTTTCTTGAGCGTCTCGCAGAAAAAGCATCCTCTCTAAGATGACCCCTACTAGTTTGCTCGTAACCAGAGCTTACCCTTCACGACAAATGGTGTCAGCGTGACATCATCTTCCACGTAAATTTTAACTATTACGTTTCCGGCCCGCTCGTTGGCGATGATGACTTCAAAACCGCGAAAGGTGTCTGGAGGAAACTGCGGAAGCGATAAGTGCGTTCCTTTCAGCGCAGCACCTTCGAGGAGAAGCTCAAAGGCGTTTCCGTCTCGCTGGGTCAGCGAATAGGTGTTGAGCCCGTCTACGTCAATCATCACCGAACTCACGTTAGAGTTCTTCTCCGTCTGATAATATATGCCCTTTACGAGTGCGGAGGTCGTGCCGGTGGCATTACCTGGCAGGCCGGGCAGCTCGGTAACACTGGGGCCTGTTCCCGGGTTATCGACGTCCGGTAGCGAGGGAATAGTCGATGGAGAACGAAGGTCTTTCGTCGGCTCAGGCTCCGGTGTCGGCGTGTCCCGTGGAATTGAGTCATTGGTGAAGATCGGGGTCTTTGCCATAGTCGGTTCAGCAGCCGGAGTCGGTACGGCCGAAATGTCTGGCTCCGGTGTCGGGATTGCCGTGGGTGTCGGACTAGGAATAGCAAGGGGGGTCGGAATAAGGTCCGGGGTACTGGTGCCGGCTGAAAAAGATCCCGGTATGGAGAAATCAACCACCAGAGCCCCCAGTCCTGCATCAGAGCGTATGTCGTAACTTGGTTCCCCGGCCGAGTTTAAATCGATAACCACTCGTGTCTTGTTCTTGTGGACCCCCAGTCGTATGCGAGTAATATCGGGATGACTCAGGCGTTTCGCCTGCTGACGTCCGGCAACGAAGTTAGGAATGTCAACAACGAGACGGGTCGGGTTCTTTATCGCGAATACGTTAGCCGTTAAATCTGCGGAGAGACTTTCCACTCCGTTTCTCGGGATGATTTGTAACTGAAAAGCTTTGCCGCTGCTGGCCGAACTTCGGTCGACGAGTTTAAGGTCCAGGGGGCCGGCCGACAGATTTGCAAGCGAGGGGGCAGCCGAAGCTGTTCCGGACAGGCAGATACTCAACAGAAGAATAGTCATTAGAACGACAGAGTATTTAACAGAGTGCCGATAGAAGGGGAGCACCGCATTTTTCAGTCGCGTGTTCGCATCGTTCTGGTAGTGGCGCTTCATTCTGCTGTCGGCTCGATTAAATTGAGTGTGTACTCGGTACATCGTTTGTTCCAGGGTCTTCGCTGTTTTATCTGCATACGTTACCATTGGCCAGGTCGGCCGCTACAATAGGCTGTGCTGGCACAGCTCCAGCCTCCTATTACAGATGAGGAGGGCGCAATGCGCAAACACTATTATCGTTCAATCTCGGATTATCAGGGATGACGCGAAATGTCTGAAGCTCAGTGCACTCTCGCAGGCGCTTTTTCGAGAGAGAGTGCTGGTGACGTTCCGTAATTCTTCTTCTTTTGAGTAGGGAATGTGGGGCCCCGGAACAAAGGCAAAATTCAGGGCGTCTCCACATTCCTTATCAGAGCACAGTGAAAACCCACTATCCGCCTAGTGAGAACCTACTATCCGCCTGTTGCCTGTCGCAGTCGCTCCTGACTCTCCTGCCAGGCAACGTGTTCCTGAACGATGTAGTCCAGTTGCTTGGTGAAGACAAAATGCGCCCCGGGATACTTACTTCCAAGTACAATTTGCTTTCCTTTGGAAGCACCGACCCCGCGAATATTCAGGCTGCCTTCCGGCATGTCAGGATCGTCACTGGGGCTTATGACGGATTCAGCGGTGATATGGGTGAGAAACTCGAGTTTGGCGCCGCCGGGGGCTTCTGAAAGCAGCAGGAGTCCTCCGCGCATCATCATGACCCAGACTTCTTTTGTCGAACCGATGGTGTTGTCGACTCCCACGGTAAGGGTCTGACGGGCATATTCCTCTTCCTCTTCGTCATTGAAGAATTGTTTCATTACGCCGCGGTAAATAATGATGATGTCGATGTCCGGGACATTGAAGGCGTAGGCATATCGACGTCCGACGGTTCGAACAGCCAGATATGCGAGAATAAGTGCAGGCTTTCCTCTGCGCCAGCAATAGCTGCTGAAGAGGGGAAAGATGAAGGTGCAGCTCGCAAGTCCGGCTACCAGAAAGTAAATCTGGTCGAGTCCATAACCGATTGCACCCATGGCCATGATGCAGGCGATTGACGCTATCAGTCCCGAGGCCTGGGATTTGGATATGAGTTCCAGGCGTTCCTCAAGAGAGACTGCCTGCCAGGCTAACTCAATGCTCGCTACGCTAGTTCCTTCGTTTGCCAATCTACTGCCCCTTTATGGTGCTCATCTCCGAATCTTTTGCCCGAATGCGGCAAATTGTTCCTCATGAGAGCCAAAAATATTGAATAATCTCAGCATCATAACCCAGCCACCCCTATACAGTGGCAATAGCTGTGCCGAATGTGAGGCAACAAGACGGCTCCTCTAGGCGACTACTCCTCAACCGAGGTATGCCACCCGGGCAAAGCTGAGCTATTTTTCCAATGGCAGAAAGGGAAATGACCGTTAAAGTAAGAAGCGCGAGTATTATTGGTGTTCAGGCCCACGAGGTCGGTGTTGAGACGCATGTCATCAGTGCATTGAGAAAGTTTTCTCTCGTTGGACTTCCCGATGGTGTCGTCAAAGAAGCAAAATACCGAGTTCGTTGTGCGGTCGAAAACAGTGGTTTTTCATTTCCCAATGGAGAAGTAGTGGTCAATCTCTCACCTGCGGCTTTACCTAAGCGCGGTGCGGGATTCGACCTGGCTGTTGCTCTGGGGGTCCTCGGGGTTTCCTGTAGCTTTGATTCTGAGTATGCCGCCTCTTTTCTGATGTATGGTGAACTGGCACTTGATGGTCGCCTTGAGCCGGTGCCCGGGGCCTTGAGCGTGGCTCGACTGGCCAGCCGTTTGGGGATCCGGCATGTTATGCTGCCCGCCGAGAGTGCCTGTGCCGCGGCCCATGTCGGCGGGGTACGCATTGTCGTGGTCGACAGCCTACTTGAGGCCGCAGCGGTTCTTCGCAAAGAGTGCGAGCCTCGTCTGCGTGAAGCCAGAGTAGTCTCGGGCGTAAAGAGTAGCTGTGATTATTCCGATGTCGTCGGGCAGCAGGGTGTAAAGCGCGCGATGGAGGTTTCGGCAGCCGGTGGGCACAATCTCCTCATGATAGGCCCCCCGGGTTCCGGCAAAAGCATGATGGCGCGGCGCTTGCCGAGTATTATGCCCGAAATGAGTTCTCAGGAGATTCTTGAAGTCAGCGAAATTTACGCATCGCATCGGAATCATCAGGCACACAGTACTGAGGAACTCGTGCGGACGCGTCCCTTTCGCTCACCACATCATTCGATGAGCGTGGCTTCCCTGCTCGGCGGGGGGAGCGTTCCTATGCCCGGCGAGATATCATTGGCGCATCGCGGGGTGCTCTTTCTCGACGAAATAGTGGAGATTCGACGGGAGGCGCTGGAGGGCCTTCGCGAGCCCCTTGAGGAAAAACGGGTGACCATCTCACGAGTCGCGCACCGCATTACCTATCCGGCGGATTTCATACTGGTAGCGGCGATGAATCCATGTCCCTGCGGAAAGCGGGGCACATACCGGGGGCGCAGGGCACAGGTCTCTCGATGTCAGTGCTCGCCGCTGGCGGTGCAGCGATATTTGTCGAAGATCTCCGGTCCCATCTGTGACCGCATTGATTTACAGGTCTGGGTTCCCGCAGTGCCGATTGACTCACTGAACGGACTGCCTGCGGACGATCAGACCGAAGAAATGCGCCAAAGGGTATCCTGTGCCCGAGAAGTTCAAAGAGAGCGTTATCAGGAGGAGGGGAGGTTAAACATTCATATGGGCACCGAGGACATCAGGCGCCATTGTGTCCTGGATACAAACGTAGAAGCTCCGATACGGCAGGCTGCCGAGGAGAGCCGGATGAGCGCTCGTGCGTATACCAGACTCCTCAAAGTCGCGCGCACGATTGCAGATTTACAGGGGGAGAAAAGGATATTGCTCCAACATGTGAGCGAGGCACTTGCGTACCGCGTTCACGATGTTGCCTAGAGTATTGTGGGCTCTAGTGAATTCGCTTGAGCAGGCTTTCGGATTTCATGGCTTCCGGCGCTTTCAACTTTGCCGCTCGTTCCATGTCACCTGCTGCGGATAAGATTTCGTCGTTAAGCGGCTTTTCCATCTCCTCCTGGAGCTTCATCTGAAGACTGGGGTTTTCCTGCTCGTTCTCTCTGGTGATTTCTATCGCTTCAACCAAAGGCTTCTTGTGAAATAACTCTGCCGACAGTCGCTTCTTTTCCATCGTACACATCTCCCGATTGTTTCCCGTCCGACGTTCACCTGCAAACTAAAGCAAATGAAGTCAATGTTACTAATTGACGGTCAAAGGTGTTTTGAAAACCTAAAGAGAAACGAGTAACGAGCCTGTCGCGATTGCTAAGCGCCTGCTCAGAGAAACCTCTCTTTTACTTGCCGAAGAGTTTAGACCGCCTGAGGATGTACGCCCTCTGGCTTCAAAACAATGACAATACAATCACACAATTCAAAACCTAAAGCAACACCATCACACAGTTCAAAAACAAAGACACCATAATCACACAATCCAAGAACAACAACACACAACACAATCACATCCAGTTCAAAAACAAAAACAAACAACC
>JAUIMJ010000215.1 GCA_030433295.1 bacterium
ATTCGTTTCCGCTGGGTGGGAATTCGGATCTCGGGATTGCACCGAAGCGGGGAACCGTTCTTCTGTTCTTTGCGCTCGTGCTCTCGGCATGCAGTCCGCGTGTAGAAATTGCGCCCCCGGAAAAGCCCATCGAGATCAATCTAAACGTAAAGATTGAGCACGAGGTAAGAATCAATGTTCAGAAAGATTTGGAAAAGGAGATCTTCTCGGATGAAAGTGGATTGTTTTAGAAGAACTCGTACTTCTGATGTGCGGACCCTGCCTTGTCTTTTGCTTGCGATTCTCATCAGCCTTTGTGTCATTTCGCCCGTTGCTGCTTTGACGCTGGAAGAGGCAAAGTCTGGTGGATTTGTCGGAGAGCTCAGGAATGGCTATTTATCCTCCATAACGGGTGACGTGCGTGATGATGTACTTGCGCTCGTTAAGGACGTTAACGCCAAGCGCAGGGAGAAGTATAAGGAGATTGCGAAGAAGCGTGGTATTTCGGTGGAAGTTGTTGAGAAGCTCGCGGGTAAGACGGCCATTGAACGCTCGTCTAAGGGTGAGTTTGTGCAGGCCGCAGATGGTTCGCTTATTCGAAAGTAAAATGGCAGGCCTCCCATGGGGGCTTTTCACTATTCCCCCGCAGGACCGTACTTCTCTACGAAGCGGATTGATATGAACCTCGGGTTACAATTCTCAGTGTCTTAATCTCCTAAAGTCTTTTTTCGCCGGTTCTGCGAACTGATGCATCCTTTTGAATTATCGCTATAAAATGGTAGACAAGAGACGCACCGCCTTGTAGGGCGGGGGGATTTCTACGTTCTCAATTGCATAGGTGGATACGAGTTTATGGAACAGTTGACTGAGTATTTTGAGCTTTTAAAGGAGATTCCGTATGCCAACACCATGGTGTATGGCAATAGCGTCCTCCTGTGGCTTGGTGCCTTGACCCTCGGTATCCTCGTCTACTTGGTTCTGCGTCTCGTCACCTCATTCGCGGGAAGAAAACTTACCAAATTTTCAAAGTCGACTCAGAACACCGCCGATGATTTCGTCGTGCGACTGTTCGTCGATATTAAACGCGGCGTACTCTTTGTTATCTCCGTCTATGTAGGCTCTCTGCCACTGACGCTTTCTAAAGGGCCTCAGGAAACCCTGGACGCCTTATTGATCCTTTCGCTACTCGTTCAGGCCGGCTTCTGGGGATCGCGCCTCGTGCTCGTTTTTCTCCCCAGCGTGGTTCGTGTTGATCCGGATGATCCGCAAAGCGCTTCGGCCCTTGGTCTGCTCAGTTTTATTGGTCGGGTTGCGGTTTGGGGAATTATAACGGTTTTGATTCTCGATAACCTTGGCGTTGACATCACTGCGCTTGTCGCGGGCCTTGGTGTCGGCGGTATCGCTGTCGCCCTTGCTGTTCAAAACGTTCTTGGTGATCTCCTCGGCTCTCTCTCCATAGTCCTCGACAAGCCCTTTCAGGTCGGTGATTTCATTGTCGTCGGTGAAGAGGTGGGTACTGTTGCCAGGATTGGAATCAAAACCACAAGAATTCAGAGCCTCTCGGGGGAGGAGTTAGTCGTTGCTAACTCCGATCTGCTCAAGAGCAGAATCCGCAACTATAAGTCTCTCTACAGACGCCGTGTCGTGTTTAAAATCGGGGTGACCTACGAAACCCCACAGGAGAAGCTCGAGCAGATTCCCGGAATAATAAAGGAAGGCGTCGTTGCTCAGGAGCATGCGGAATTCGATCGTTCTCATCTAAGGGAGTTTGGGCCTTCTTCGCTCGACTTCGAAACCGTGTATTTCGTGCTCATTCCCGATTATCTGAAGTACATGGATATTCAGCAGGGCATCAACCTTCACCTCATCAAGCGATTTCGGGAGGAGGGAATTGAGTTCGCCTATCCGACACAGACACTGCATTTTGCCGGGGAGGGTGTTGCAGAAGCCTCAGCGAAAGTTCAGAAACGAGGGATAGCCGGTTTCTCTTTCTCCTAGAGACGGAAACGCTCGCGCCAGAAAAGCCCATTAGTCCAGTTGGTTATTTCCCCGCTGCCCTGGCACCGGCTCCTGCCTCCCGAGGGAGGCCTCTTTGCCGGAACGTACTTTTGCGTTTTTTGGTCCA
This sequence comes from bacterium, assembly GCA_030433295.1. Lineage (GTDB taxonomy): Bacteria > Bdellovibrionota_C > UBA2361 > SZUA-149 > SZUA-149 > JAUIMJ01. The sequence continues at coordinate 2,105 of JAUIMJ010000215.1, forward strand.
GCCGTAGCCCTGTTTGTTCCTTACAGCTGCGTACTGATTCAAACAGCTGATGTTAGGGATGTATTAGTTTTTCCCTAAAAATAGCCGAAAACCTTTACAAATTTTGGATTCTCGCGTAACAACCCCTGCAAATAGTCGGTTATGTGGCGGACTCAATTTCCCTCACAGAGCCACAGCCCCGCAGGCGTAAGGCCGGCGATGTCTGAGGTAAGGTAGCCGACAATACACGCAGCAAATTTGGGATTATTTTGCTGCTGAGGCGGTACTTAATTTGCTGGTCGTAGTTCGTGTGTATAGCCACGGCGCGCCAGAATGGAGATATCTAGGAAATGACTACTAAGAATACCTGCGGATGGTTTCTTCCATCTTTGTTCGCTGGATTGTTTACCGTAGCCGCGGCTACTCCTGCAGCTGCAGCCCAGTATTTCTACGACGTGCGTGGCAACATTGAAGATGCCCCTATCATCGTATCGCTCAACAATGGGACGCGTGATCCCGGAGCGAAGTTCAACCTCTACTTCGACACCGCTGATGTGAAAGCGGTTTACGACGACACTGCACACACGTTCTCAATCAGTGGGCAGGTTACCGGCTCCATTGAGTACAACGGCCCGGTAAACGGTGGTATCAGTAACTATCACTTCGTCGTTGGTGGTGGTGATGAAGGAGACCCCAACAACTTTGTCTTCGATGTTAACGCTACACTAACTAACGAGCTGGCACAGTATGCTGGTGCAAACGGCAGTGCCTTTGGGTTCGGGATGGAAGCTGACGCAGGTATGATTGAGCTTCTCAATCCACCAGCGAGAGTTGCTAATTTTCCATACACCGGGACCACTTCTTCGATTTCGGCTAAGAACGGTCCAGATGGATTCGCGCTTGCGGTATCGGCTGACCCAAATGATGCAAACCGTCTCATTGGTGCGGGTTGGTTGGAGATTGGTGATTTCCTCAATAACCCTGCTCTGGTGAGCTTCCTCGGTAAAGGAAACAACACTCGTTGGGAGTTTGGAGAGAAGAACGCAGCGCTTAACTGGGATCTCAGTCTGGTTCGCACTGGTTCTACGGAAGTTCCCGAGCCATTCACCGCCAGTCTGCTCGGACTTGGTTGCCTCGGTGGTTCACTGCTTCGAAAGCGAAAGCAAGCCTAGAACCGCGGCCTCTCGCCATTATCGAAACGGCTGTCTTACTTCGGGTAAGACAGCCGTTTTTTTTTGTCTGGCGAACTCTGCCTCCCTTCGACCACGAAAGGCTTAAAATACGCATGCTTACGCCTTCGGGTGCGTAATCACACCGGATGTTCTGTAAGTTTATGCCGAGCAATGCGTCGAAGAGGTATGAGCAGAGTACAATCAATTTCTGAGAATGACGAGGCATTGACACTGCCGGCCTTTGATATAGAGCTTGCCGTCTTGCCCCAGGAGCTACTACCGCTCCATATCTTTGAGGATCGGTATAAATCACTTATCTCGTTTTGCCTTGGAGAAACGGGGCAGGGGATCGGCTCTCCTTTTGTTATCTTTTCTGCAGCCGACACAAGTGGCGAACGCCTGGGATGCTCTGTGGAAATCCTTGATACCCTGGTTTCTTTCGATGATGGCCGGTCACTGATTCTCGTTGTGGGAGACACGCCGGTCAAAGTCCTTGAATATAGTGATAACGGTGAGTTTCCGCTCGCTCGAGTAGAGTATGTGCACGACACCGAAAAGGAGGGAGAACTTCGGGATCCGGGGTTGTTGAGCGAGCTCGAGGAACGCGTACTCGCGGGCTTCCAGCAAACGCTTTCCCTCGCCGGTTATGTTGTTGAGGTACCTGAGATGATTCAGGGAAGCCTGGCGTTCCAGCTCGGGGCATCCATGCAATTGGACTTTGGTGAGCGAAAGGAGCTACTGAGCCGGGAATCTGAAGCGGAGCGTCTACTCGCCATTGAGGGCTTCATTCGCTTTCGGAAGCAACTTATCTGCTCAGGCCTCTCAGATGTTGCTTTCCCTGGTCTTTCCGGCCTTGATCGCGGCCCTTTCCACTAGACTTAGCCATCCAAGGTTACAAATGGTAAAATCTTCGGCACCTTAGCCTCGAAGGGGGGCGCCTGTGCTTCTGTCCTGTTTATTTGCAACATCAGCGCATTTGCCAGGCATAATGTAGATGCTCTTTTACAATCAATTTTCTCTGTGTGTAGCAGCGTCTCCAGTCGAAACACTTCGCTTGGAGATGATGTGCAGAAAGGTTTTCTGTCATGAGCACGTGCGCGTGCACATCTCTGGTTTTCTCGTCCTGGTTGAAAGGAATTGACCATGTCCAGAATCGAAATGCAGTTTGAGCGTCGCGTCCGTCAGATTCTCGACCGACTGATCAAACGGTGCAATGGATTGGCCCTCGGTGAGGTGCGCTCGACCGATATTCGTCGAGCGCCGTACTTCGTCGAAGTTTTGGCGGAGTTTTCCCTGCCGCGGTCGAATGCTCGTTTGCTCTTCTACTCTCCGGAGGAAGATGCCTCAATACTGCAGTTTGTGAAGTGTGAAGTTCGGCTGCAGCCCACTCCTACGCTGGAAGACACCGTTGTCTTTTCTCAGTGCTACGAGTCGGCGAAGCATTTGTTCGGCGAGGAACGCTCCCGGGCGAATCAGGTCCTCGGTGTCCACCAGGATGGCGACTTTCACGAGTTCACAACCCACTACTCGGATTTTGTCTCGCCCTTCGATGCTGACTACGCATCCGGAGACAGCGTGGCCTTCCGACGTGCTGCGTAGAACGTTCTTCGCGGCATTGTTTTACCTCCTTTGACTCCTGTCCTGGGAGATTTTTGCCTGCGCATCTATCTCCCTCATTTTCCTGTGAGCCGCCTGGTCGCAGTATGTATGCGCAAGGAGAAAATGGCCTTGTTCGAGGGCAGTTGTTGTTTTCGCTCAGCCAACAACATCAAAAATCTTGAAATGTGTCGTTTCCTGAGATAGAGAGGAAGCCGCTTTGCGCCCGACATTCACATACGAGAAGACATACTGCTGTGTATGCCCATTCGAAAGAGCGCTTTCGTATGGGCGAGGGCACAGTGCTATCGCAAAATGTTTTTGATTTGCTATCGCAAAATGGTTTTGATTTACGGAGATTAAGGGAAATTGGACGAACAGCAAGCAGAAGAGATGCTACGCGACGCTCGCGGCATCCTGGCCGACAACGGTTGGTCTGCGTTACCAAAAGGCGACCTGCAAAGGAGTGCCGACAATTCGTACTGTGTCATTTTCGATCTTTCGGAGGACGATGTGTATCGAGCGGAAGTAGCGCTCGCGCAGCTGGTGGCTGACTACTCCTCTCTGGAGATCCGGGTCGAGAGTCATACAGGGGGAAAGCGGCTTGTTCTTGATTTGTTGGACGTGCGTTCGGAGTTCACGTCATTTGTCTGTGAGCACGAAGAGTCCAACATTCGTCGAGTTGAGCCGATGCTTGATGAATTGCAAGTTGCCGTTGATTGTGCCGAGGGTTTCGTCATTCGACCCATTCGTGGCGCAGTAGAATTCGTGTTTCGTTTTCTCTGCTCTACGGACGCCTACAAAGCCGTCGCCGCTGCACTGAGTAAGCTCACCTTGACCGTTCGCATTCAAATTTTCAATTTGTCTGAGGCGGCTGCCCTTGATCCACGTTTTCACGACGCAGGTTGGGTTCTTATTATGTCTCCGGGGGAATAGCCTGGGGGCTGGGAGCACTTTTTATCTGGCGGTAGCCTTGCCACCGCCCTCCCATTTTGTGCAGTACATACTGAGTCTTTCTTTCAGTTTGATGTACGCCCTGCTGTTGTGACTGATTTGGGCGATTTGCTTACACGGTTCCCGTTTCTACCGCGGCGCCCTGCTCGGGGACTGATTTCTCTGCCGCCTTGTTTTCAGTCACAGGAGTGTTGCCGGCGTCTTTGGCAGCTTCTTTGGCGGCCTGCTCCTCATACCGCTTCTTAATGTCACGGGCACGCTTCTCTTCCATTCGTTTCCGCACGCGTTCACTAACGCCTTTATACCCTATGGGAGCGATTGGAATTGCGTTTTCGCATTCTTTTGTCAGCAGCGATATATATTCGTCTCTTAGTCCTTTTGAGGTCGCCTTGACTCTGGCGGCAGCCTCCATGAGTTTTTCTTTGTGCTTTTCAGTCTCTTGACCTGATTTTTTGGCGAATGAAAGCAGGTCAAGATACTGCATGGCGTCTCGCAGATGAAGACGCATTACCGTGGTGCGTTTGCGCTCAGCGCTTTCCAGTTTAACCCGTGCCGCAATCTCAGCGATTTCTCGAAGTGCATCTGCCGAATAAGGCTCAAAGAGAAAGCCGTCAATGCCACCGCCAACGTTGTTCGCAACGATGTCATTGCTCTGATCGGTAGCTTTCAGAATGAGGATATACGCGCAGTCCTGACCAATGGAGTTCTGCTTAGCCTGAGAGACAAAGGGGGTCACGGCTTCCTGACCAAAGCTGTAAGACACGAAGACGATGTCCGTCCCGTTTACCGGATCTCCCAGTTCCGACATGCCTTTTTCCATGTTTGGAGCATGCAGAACCTTACGGAAGGATGTGAGGACGCTGGCGGCCTGTTTCATCTTCGCGCGGCTTGTGCCGTCAGGGTCGACGATCAAAACGTTATATTGATCGGAGGTAGCCATGTAGTTTTGTAGTTTCCCTTACCGAAAATCTTAAGCAATATAGGTGTGTAGCAAGGTGCTAACCTAAATAAACCCAAACCGGGGACAGCAGTAGCAGCGGCTATCAGCTCCCCTCCGTTGTATCGACAATAAGGCCGCCCAGCTTAAGACTATAAGTGTTTGTTTTTATTGAATTGCCTATTTTTATTCCCGGGTGCTTGCCGGGCGTGGTGAAAGGATGCGCATAGCATTTCTCGTTTCCGGACACGGGCTTGGTCATGCCGCGCGAGCATGTGCCGTGGTCGAAGAGCTCAGCCGGCTACAGGCAGGCTGGCAGCTTACGGTATGTTCGGATGTTCCGGCCCGCTTTTTCAAGGATTCCCTGTCCTGTGATTTTGAGTATCAGGACATTGTCTGCGATGTCGGATTTGTGCAGCAGAACCCCTTTGAAATTGATTTTACTGCGACTCTCGGCAGGCTTGAATCCTTTTACTCGGACGACAGCCCATATTTTCGTGATGCGCTGAACAGGGTGTCCGCCCTGAGTCCGGATGTTGTGCTTTGCGACATTTCTCCCCTGGGCTTATGGATCGCAGAAAGTCTTTCGATTCCCTCAATTCTCATCGAGAATTTCCTTTGGTCAGATTTGTACAGAACGCAGAGTTGCTCAGACCCAAGGTTCGAGGCCTATGCTGATACCCTGGAGCGCTTCGCAAGCCTGGCCGATTTACATATTTCGGCTTCTCCCGGAGTTCGCATACCCGGGGATTCTCAGATTCATTGTGTGCCACCGATAACTCGTGCCGTTCGTAGAGATCGGAGTAGCGTACGCGCTGCCCTTGGGGTCTGTGCAGAAGAAACGCTGGTCTTCTTCTCGGGTGGCTACTGGTGCCAGGAGTTGGTCAAGAAGGTTCAGATATTGTCCGGAAATAGAGTACTGGTAAGCAGCGGTTCCTCTCTGCTCGAGGTACTCGCTTCTTCTGATAAAGCTTCGGGTGATTGTATTGATAGGGGAAGTTCCTGGTATCACCCCGATCTCATGAGCGCATGTGATGTCGTGCTCGGAAAATTGG